>NZ_JBQCFT010000311.1:0-4492 GCF_051958795.1 Luteibacter sp.
GTCGATGAAGCGGACCACACCGGCCACTTCCGTGACGATCGGGTGGGTATGCGGATCCCAGTTCGCGACGGTCTGGCCGGCCTTCACCGGGTCGCCGTCCTTCACTGCGATGGTCGCACCGTAAGGCACCTTGTAACGCTCACGCTCGCGGCCGTTCACGTCGATGACGCTGACTTCGCCCGAACGCGACACGGCAACCAGGTGGCCGGCCGAGTGCTCGACCGACTTAAGGTTGTTGAACTTCAGCGAACCGGTGGTGCGGACGGTGACGTTATCCACGGCGGCGGCACGGGAAGCCGCACCACCGATATGGAACGTACGCATCGTCAGCTGGGTACCCGGCTCACCGATGGACTGCGCGGCAACCACGCCCACGGCCTCACCCATGTTGACCAGGTGGCCACGGGCCAGATCGCGGCCGTAGCACAGGGCGCAGACGCCATGGCTGGCACGGCAGGTGATCGGCGAACGCACCTTGATCAGCTGCACGCCGGCCTTGTCGAGCTTGTCGACCAGGCTTTCGTCAAGCAGCGTATCGCGGGTGACGATCGGCTCGTCGCCTTCGCCCGGGGCGTAGACGTCTTCGACCACCGTACGGCCAAGCACGCGCTCGCGCAGCGGCTCGACGACGTCGCCGCCTTCCACGATCGGCGCCATCATCACGCCGTCTTCGGTGCCGCAATCGTGCTCGGTGATGACCACGTCCTGGGCCACGTCGACGAGACGACGGGTCAGGTAACCCGAGTTCGCCGTCTTCAGCGCCGTATCCGCCAGGCCCTTACGAGCACCGTGGGTGGAGTTGAAGTACTGGAGGACGTTCAGGCCTTCGCGGAAGTTCGCCTTAATCGGCGTCTCGATGATCGAGCCGTCCGGACGCGCCATGAGGCCGCGCATACCGGCAAGCTGACGAATCTGGGCCGCGCTACCACGCGCACCCGAGTCAGCCATGATGTACAGCGAGTTCATCGTCTTCTGGTTGACCTGCTTGCCTTCGGCATCGGTGACCTTCTCGGTACCGATACCGTCGATCATGGCCTTCGCGACGAGTTCGTTCGTACGCGACCAGATGTCGACGACCTTGTTGTAGCGCTCACCGGCGGTCACGAGACCCGACTGGTACTGCTCCTGGATCTCGACGACTTCCTTCTCGGCTTCCTCGAGGATCGCCTTCTTCTCGGCCGGGATCTTCATGTCGTCGATACCGATCGAGATACCGGCGCGCGTCGCGAAACGGAAGCCGGTGTACATCAGCTTATCCGCGAACACGACCGATTCCTTGAGACCAAGGAGACGGTAGCTCTGGTTGATCAGGCGCGAGATGTTCTTCTTGGTCAGCTCCGTGTTCACCAGGGCGAACGGGAGGCCTTCCGGGATGATCTCGGCCAGCAGGGCGCGACCGACCGTGGTATCCACGATCTGGGTGCTTGCCGTGCGCTCACCGGTCTCCGACACGTTGAACACGCGCACGCGGACCTTGACCTTCGCGTGCAGTTCGACCGCACGGTTGTCATAGGCGCGACGCACTTCGCCGAGGTTCGCGAACACCATGCCGGTGCCCTTCGCGTTCACCAGCTCGCGGGTCATGTAATACAGGCCGAGCACGACGTCCTGCGACGGCACGATGATCGGCTCACCGTTCGCCGGCGACAGCACGTTGTTCGACGACATCATCAGCGCGCGGGCTTCGAGCTGCGCCTCGATCGAGAGCGGCACGTGCACGGCCATCTGGTCACCGTCGAAGTCCGCGTTGAACGCGGTACAGACGAGCGGATGCAGCTGGATCGCCTTGCCTTCGATGAGCACCGGCTCGAACGCCTGGATGCCGAGACGGTGCAGCGTGGGCGCACGGTTCAGCATGACCGGATGTTCGCGGATCACCTCTTCGAGGATGTCCCACACCTGCGACTCTTCGCGCTCGACGAGCTTCTTGGCCGCCTTGATCGTGGTGGCTTCACCACGAGCCTGCAGCTTGGCGAAGATGAAGGGCTTGAACAGCTCGAGCGCCATCTTCTTCGGCAGGCCGCACTGGTGCAGGCGCAGGGTCGGGCCGACCACGATGACCGAACGGCCCGAGTAGTCGACGCGCTTGCCCAGCAGGTTCTGGCGGAAGCGGCCCTGCTTGCCCTTGATCATGTCGGCCAGCGACTTCAGCGCGCGCTTGTTCGTGCCGGTGATGGCACGGCCGCGGCGGCCGTTGTCGAGCAGCGCATCGACCGATTCCTGCAGCATGCGCTTCTCGTTGCGGACGATGATGTCCGGCGCAGCGAGTTCGAGCAGGCGCTTCAGGCGGTTGTTACGGTTGATGACGCGGCGGTACAGGTCGTTCAGGTCGGAGGTCGCGAAGCGGCCGCCGTCCAGCGGGACCAGCGGACGCAGGTCGGGCGGCAGCACCGGCAGGACGGTCATGACCATCCACTCCGGCTTGTTGCCCGACTCGAGGAACGCCTCGATCAGCTTCACGCGCTTGGTGAGGCGCTTCAGCTTGGTTTCCGAATTGGTCGAGGAGATCTCTTCCTTCAGGCGGATGACTTCGCCCGGCAGGTCGAGGCTCTTCAGCAGCTCGTAGACGGCCTCGGCACCCATGCGGGCATCGAACTCGTCGCCGTGCTCTTCGGTGGCTTCCAGGTACTGGTCTTCGCTGAGCAGCTGGCCGCGCTCGAGCGCGGTCAGGCCCGGATCGATCACGACGAACGCTTCGAAGTACAGGATGCGCTCGATGTCACGCAGCGTCATGTCCAGCATGAGGCCGATGCGCGACGGCAGCGACTTCAGGAACCAGATGTGCGCGGTCGGGCTGGCGAGCTCGATGTGGCCCATGCGCTCGCGACGGACCTTGGCCAGGGTGACCTCGGTGCCGCACTTCTCGCACACCACGCCGCGGTGCTTCATGCGCTTGTACTTGCCGCACAGGCACTCGTAGTCCTTGATCGGACCGAAGATGGCCGCGCAGAACAGACCGTCACGCTCAGGCTTGAACGTGCGGTAGTTGATGGTTTCCGGCTTCTTCACTTCGCCGTACGACCACGAGCGGATCAGCTCCGGCGAAGCCAGGGCGATCTTGATCGCGTCGAAGTCCAGCGTCTGTCGCTGCTGGTTGAACAGATTGAGCAGGTCTTTCATGCGTAATCTCCGATAGCCGCGACGATCACTTGTGGAGCTCTTCGAGCTCGATGTCGATACCGAGCGAGCGGATTTCCTTCACGAGGACGTTGAAGGACTCCGGCATGCCCGCAGCCATTTCGTGGTTGCCGTCGACGATGTTCTTGTACATCTGGTTACGGCCCTGCACGTCATCCGACTTGACCGTCAGCATTTCCTGCAGGGTGTACGCCGCGCCGTAAGCTTCCAGCGCCCAGACTTCCATTTCGCCGAAGCGCTGGCCGCCGAACTGCGCCTTGCCGCCCAGCGGCTGCTGGGTAACGAGCGAGTACGGACCGGTCGAGCGCGCGTGCATCTTGTCGTCGACGAGGTGGTTCAGCTTCAGCATGTGCATGTAGCCGACGGTGACCGGGCGATCGAACGCCTCGCCGGTACGGCCATCGAACAGCACGGTCTGGCCGGATTCCGGCAGGCCCGCAAGCTTGAGCATGTGCTTGATTTCGGTTTCCTCGGCACCGTCGAAGACCGGGGTGGCCATCGGGACGCCGTCACGCAGGTTGTCCGCCAGGTTGACGATCTCGGTATCCGTCATCGAGGCCAGGTCGACCAGACGCGTGGCACCTTCGGCGCCGGCGTTGCCGTGGTTGTACACCTCGTGCAGGAACTCGCGCAGCTTGGCCGGGGTTTCCTGGGCCTGGATCATCGCGTCGATCTTGTGGCCGAGACCCTTCGCAGCCCAACCAAGGTGGACTTCGAGAATCTGGCCGATGTTCATACGCGACGGCACGCCCAGCGGGTTGAGGCAGATGTCGACCGGACGGCCGTCAGCCGAGAACGGCATGTCTTCGACCGGAACGATCATCGACACGACACCCTTGTTACCATGGCGGCCGGCCATCTTGTCGCCCGGCTGGATGCGGCGCTTAACGGCAAGGTAAACCTTGACCATCTTGAGCACGCCCGGCGCGAGGTCGTCGCCCTGGGTGATCTTGCCCTGCTTCTCCTTGAAGCGCTTGTCGAAGTTCTCCTTGTGGCGCTTGACCTGCTCGGCCGCGCGCTCGAGGAACTCGGAGACTTCCTCTTCCTTGACGTTGATCTTGAACCAGTCGTCCTTCTTCAGGCCGTCCAGGTAAGCATCATCGATGACCGCACCACGCTTCAGGCCGGCCGGGCCGCTCATCGCGGTCTTGCCCACCAGCTGCGCACGCATACGGGCGTAGATCGCACCTTCGAGGATGCGGAACTGGTCGTCGAGATCCTTGCGGATACGCTTCAGCTCGGTCTCTTCGATCTGCTTGGCGCGCTTGTCCTTCTCGATGCCGTCGCGGGTGAAGACCTGCACGTCGATGACGTTGCCGTCCATGCCCGGGGGCACGCGCAGCGAGCTGTCCTT
>NZ_JBQCFT010000312.1:0-16202 GCF_051958795.1 Luteibacter sp.
GGGGGGGGGGGGGGGGGGGGGTGGGGCGCCCCCCCCCCCCCCCCCCCCCCCCCCCCCCGCCCCCACGAGTCTCGCGTCAGGACTGCAGCTGGACCACGTCCCACTGCACGTCGGCGCTGGTGTCGGCGTCGTAATCCACGCCCTTGGCCTCGAAGCCGAAGAGCTTGATGAACTCGTGCTTGTAACCGGCGTAGTCGGTTTCTTCCCACAGGTTGGCCGTGGTCACCTTCGGCCAGAGCGCCTTGCACTCGGCCTGCACGTCATCGCGCAGCTCCCAGTCATCCAGGCGCACGCGGCCTTCCGGATCGGTCTCGGCCGGCTTGCCGTCGGTGCGGTAGAGACGATCGTGGAACAGGCGGTTGATCTGTTCGATGCAGCCTTCGTGGAGGCCCTTCGCCTTCATGATCTTGAAGACCATCGAGACGTAGAGCGGGATCACCGGGATGGCCGAGCTGGCCTGCGTGACGACCGACTTCAGCACGCCCACGTACGAGCGCAGGTGGAGGCCGGCGTGGCGCTTGGCAAGTTCGTGCGCCGTACGCTCAAGGTGCTCCTTCGCGAGACCCAGGGTGCCGCGGCGGTACATCGGCCAGGTGGTCTCGGTGCCGATATAGCTGTAGGCGACGGTCGTGGCGTTGTCCGCCAGTACACCGGCCTTCGCCAGGGCGTCGATCCACAGGGCCCAGTCCTCGCCACCCATGACGGTGACGGTGTCCTTCTTTTCCTGCTCGGTAGCCGGCTCGACCGTAGCCTCGACGACTTCGTTCTTGTTCGTATCGACCGAGGACGCCTTGAAGACCTCGCCCACCGTCTTCAGCGCCGAGCGCACCACCGTGCCCGGCTCGCCCATCGTCGTGCCTTCCGGGAGCTTGCGCACCGGGGAAGCGAGCGAATAAACGACCAGGTCGACCTTGCCACCCATCTCACTCTTGATGATCTCGATGGCCTTCGCACGGGTCTCGTTCGCAAACGCGTCGCCGTTGATCGACTTCGCGAACAGGCCCGCCTCACGCGCGACCTTGTCGAACGCGTAGGCGTTGTACCAGCCAGCCGTGCCCGTCTTCGTTTCGCTGGAGGGCTTTTCGAAGAACACGCCAAGGGTGTCGGCGCCATGGCCGAAGGCAGCCGTGATGCGCGAGGCCAGGCCGTAGCCGGTGGACGAGCCGATGACCAGCACCTTCTTTGGGCCATCGGCGAACGCGCCACTGGCTTTGGTGATGGCGATCTGCTCTTCGACATTCTTCGCACAGCCGACCGGGTGGGCGGTGGTGCAGATGAAGCCACGAACCTTGGGTTGAATGATCACGGTTTGTCCTTTGACGCGATAAGGCCGCCATTCTAAATCGGGACGCGGTCCATGCGCTTCCGCATGTTGCAGGGCAAAAAAAACCCCGCCGGTAGCGGGGTTTTCGGAGTACGACGGCCGCGAGGCTTACAGGCGGTCGTTGGCAATGACGATCTTGGCCTTCGCCTTAAGGGCGTCGATGTACTGGACGGTGACGGCATGCGCCATCGCGTCCATCATCTGCCCACGCAGGCCATCACGCATCGCCTTTTCCACCTTCGACGGGTCCCCGTCGGTGACCTTGTCCACGGCGACCACGGCGTAGCTGCCCGTGCCGTCGGCGACGGCCGTCCAGGACGGCTTGCCATCGACCGGGTGCGGGAGCGAGAAAGCGGCCTGCAGGATCGCGGGCGGAACGTCCTTCGCCTCGGCCAGCTTGCTGCGCACCAGGCCCGTCGCGGTCTTCACCGGCACCTTGGCCAGGGTGGCGACGTCGCCGCCCTTGTTGAGCGCGGCAACCAGCTCGTCAGCCTGCTTCTTCGCCAGCGCGTTGACGCGCTCATCCAGGATCCGCTGGCGAATCGCGTCCTTCACGGTCGCGATAGCCTGCGGGGCGGAGGCATTGTGCTTGGCGAGGTGCATGATGATCGCATCGCCCTGGCCGACCTGCACCAGTGACGAGTTGTTGCCCTGGGTCAGGACATCCTCGGCGAACGCGGCCTGCACGAACTTCGGATCCTGGGTGACGCCCTCGCCACCGTTCCGGCCGAACAGCGGGCTCGTCTTGACCTCGAGACCGAGTTCCTTGGCGGGGACGTCGAGTGAACCGGGGTTGCGCTCGGCAAGATCGGCCAGCTGGCCGGCCTTCTCGTTGTACAGGCGCTCGCCTTCGGCCTTCGCCCAGTCGCTGGCCAGCTGGCCACGCACTTCGGCGAACGGCTTGGCGTCACCCTCGCGGGCGTCGCGCAGCCAGATGATGTGATAGCCCTCGTCCGGCGAGAGGATCGGCTCCTTGCTGACGTCGCCCTTCTTCATCGCGAACAGCGCGCTGTCGAATGCCGGGTTGGTCACGCCCTTTTCGAGCCAGCCGAGGTCGCCGCCCGTGCGCTTGGAGCCCAGGTCGTCCGAGTTCTCGGCGGCCAGCTTCGCGAAGTTTTCCGGCGTGGCCTCGGCGGCGATCTTCTTTGCCTTTTCCAGCGCGGCCTTCTGCTGATCCGGCGTCGCGTTCTTCGGGACGTTGATCAGGATATGCGACGCCATGCGCTGCTCGGGCTGGGCGTAGCGCTGCTTGAACTTGTCGTAGTACTCGTGGAGCTGCTCGTCGGTGGGCTCGCCCACCTTCAGGTCGGCCTGCTTCACTTCGAGGTACTGCACGGAGACCTGTTCCGGCGTGGTGTAGTCGGCGAGATGGGCCTTGTAGAAGGCATCGATCTCGCTGTCGGCAACCGTCGCATCGGTGAGCGACGGGTGCGGCAGGTCGACGAAACGCAGGTCACGCTGCTGGTCGTGCAGGCGGAAGAAATTGTCGACGTCGGCGTCGCTCACGAGCGTCGTGGCCGAGATGGCCTCCGGCAGCATCTGCGTGGCGAGGCCCTGGCGAACGCGAGCTTCGTACATCGCCGGGGTCATGCCCTGCGCGGCGAGGACGGCGCGGTAGGTGCCCGGCTCGAAGCGGCCATCGACCTGGAAGGTCTGGTCGGTGCCGATCACATCGCGCACGGCGAGGTCGGAAACCGCGAGACCGAGATCGGTGTTCGCCTTCTGCAGGAGCGCCTGGTTGATCATGCCATCCAGGACCTGCTGCTTGACCTCGGGCTTCTCGAGATCGGAAGGCTTGTACGGCGAGTTGGGGTTGGCCATGAACTGCTGGCGCAGCTCGTTGATGCGCGCCTGGAACTCCTGCTGCGAAATCTCGTGGTCGTCGACCTTCGCCACGAACGTATCGGTGTGCGAGACGAAGTACGACTCGATGCCGAAGAAGGCGACGGCAAAGACGCAGATGCCAAGGACGATGGCAGCGGGCCAACCGTGGATCTTGTTACGCAGGGCTTGCAGCATGATGCAACTCGCACAGGTGGCACCGGCAAACCGTTGCCGGCGGTAGATAAAGCAAAGGCGCCACACGGGCGCCTTTGCGGGACCATTGGCGGAGTGGACGGGACTCGAACCCGCGACCTCCGGCGTGACAGGCCAGCATTCTAACCGACTGAACTACCACTCCACTTCCCGTTGGTGGGTGCTGAGGGGATCGAACCCCCGACCAGCGCCGTGTAAAGGCGACGCTCTACCGCTGAGCTAAGCACCCCCTACGGTAAGCCGTTTAGTTTACGTGATCCTTGAGCGCCTTGCCAGCGGTGAAGGCCGGAACCTTCGAAGCCGGGATCTTGATCTCTTCATTCGTGCGCGGGTTGCGGCCCGTGCGGGCGGCGCGGCTGCGCACCTTGAACGTGCCGAAGCCCACGATGGCGACGTCGCCGCCGCTCTTCAGGCCTTCCTTCACCGCCTCGATGAAAGCCTCGAGCGCGCGGCCGGCATCGGCCTTCGACAGCTCGGACTTCTCAGCAATGGCGGCGACAAGTTCGGTTTTGTTCATTACGTGACTCCCTAAAGGTAATTCGGAACGCCGGACGGCGATCCCGGACGAAAATACGTCAGGTCAACGGACCTGCCAAAGGCATGATCGGCGACCCCGCGATGCATGGCGCCCTTGCGGCGCGGGCGATGGCGGTGTGGCCTTTATACCAGCGCCCTCCCCCCGCCGCAACACGAGCAATACCAACGTTTTCAGCGCAAGTGCATCATGCGGGGAGGCTTGCGCTGACGATGAAAAACGATTATCGCGGGTGATTAATGACAGGTTAGCGAAAACAAAAAGGGCGCACCGAGGGTGCGCCCTTTTGCCGCCGTGACGGCACGTTACGTCAAATCAATGCGTGAGCGACGGGGAGTTCTTCCCCTTGCCACCCTTGCCCGATTTGCGCGTTACCTCAACGGGCTTCCCGTCTGCAGCCTTGGAGGGCCCCAGGGGTCGTTCCAGTGCGAGGTCCAGCACTTCATCGATCCACTTCACCGGATGGATCTCCAGCGAGCGGGTGATGTTTTCCGGCAGGTCGACGAGATCCTTCCGGTTCTCATCGGGGATGATCACGGTGGTGATGCCGCCGCGATGCGCCGCAAGCAGTTTCTCTTTCAGGCCACCGATGGGCAGCACGCGACCGCGCAGCGTGATCTCGCCCGTCATCGCGACCTCGGAGCGCACCGGCACCTTGGTCAGGGCGGAAACCAGCGCCGTGCACATGGCGATACCTGCGCTCGGGCCGTCCTTCGGCGTAGCACCTTCCGGCACGTGGATGTGGATATCGAGCTTCTCGTGGAAATCCGGCTCGATGCCCAGGCCTGCCGCGCGAGCGCGGACAACACTGAGTGCCGCCTGGATCGATTCCTTCATCACATCGCCGAGCTGGCCGGTGTGCACGAGGCGCCCCTTGCCCGGGACCACGGAGGCCTCGATGCTGAGGAGATCGCCGCCGACCTGCGTCCACGCCAGGCCGGTGACCAGGCCCACTTCGTTCTGCAGCTCCGCGCGGCCGAAATCGAAGCGGCGCACGCCGAGGTAATGATCAAGATTGCTCGCATCGACGAGCACCTTGCCGGGGGCGGATGCCTTCGCCTTGGCGCCCTTCGCAGGTGCCTTCGCTACCTTGGCCTTCGCATTGGCCGGCACGGTACCCAGGGCAAGCTCCTTCACGACCTTGCGGCAGATCTTGGAGATCTCGCGCTCGAGGTTACGCACGCCCGATTCCCGGGTGTAGTAGCGCACGATGTCGCGCAGCGCATCTTCGGCCACCGCCAGCTCATCCGCCTTCAGGCCATTCGCCTTCAGCTGCTTCGGCAGCAGGTACTTCTGCGCGATGTTGAGCTTCTCATCCTCGGTGTAACCCGGGATGCGGATGACTTCCATGCGGTCGAGCAGCGGGCCAGGGATGTTGAGCGAGTTAGCCGTGGCCACCCACATCACTTCCGAGAGGTCCAGATCGACTTCGAGGTAATGGTCGTTGAACGCGTGGTTCTGCTCCGGATCGAGCACCTCGAGCAGGGCCGACGACGGGTCACCACGGAAGTCCATCGACATCTTGTCGATTTCATCGAGGACGAACAGCGGGTTCTTCGTGCCGACCTTGTTGAGGTTCTGCACGATGCGGCCCGGCATGGAACCGATGTAGGTCCGGCGATGGCCACGGATCTCGGCCTCGTCGCGAACGCCGCCCAGGCTCATGCGGACGAACTTGCGGTTCGTCGCCTTGGCGATCGACTGGCCGAGCGAGGTCTTGCCCACGCCCGGCGGACCGACGAGGCAGAGGATCGGGCCCTTCATGGTGTTTACGCGCTGCTGCACCGCCAGGTATTCAAGGATGCGCTCCTTGACCTTCTCCAGGCCGAAGTGATCGGCGTCGAGGGTTTCCTGTGCGAGCGCCAGATCCTTCAGGACCTTGCTGCGCTTCTTCCACGGCACGCCGACCACCCAGTCGAGGTAGTTGCGCACGACCGTGGCTTCCGCCGACATCGGCGACATCTGCTTCAGCTTGTTGAACTCCTGGCGCGCCTTCGCGAGGACTGCCTTCGGCATGCCCGCGTTGTCGATCTTCTTCTGGAGTTCTTCAATCTCGTTCGAACCTTCCTCACCCTCACCCAGCTCCTTCGGGATGGCCTTCATCTGCTCGTTGAGGTAGTACTCGCGCTGGCTCTTCTCCATCTGCGACTTCACGCGGCCGCGGATGCGCTTCTCGACCTGCTGCAGATCCATCTCGCCATCGACAAGCCCGATCAGCAGCTCGAGACGCTGGCCGACGTCCGACGTCTCCAGGACCTTCTGCTTATCAGCCATGCGCACCGACAGGTGCGCGGCGATGGAGTCGGCGAGGCGCGACGGATCGTCAATGCCCGACAGGGTCGCGAGGATCTCCGGCGGCAGCTTGCGGCTCTGGTTCACCAGCTGTTCGAACAGCGAGACCAGCGAACGCGAAACGACATCGAGTTCGCGATCGCTTCCGGTGTAAATCGGCTCAATGACGCGAGCGCGCCCGCGCATCATGCCGGCCTCGTCCTCGAACGACTCAATCTGCACGCGCGACTGCCCCTCGACCAGCACCTTCACGGTGCCATCGGGAAGCTTCAGCAGCTGCAGCACGCCGGCGAGCGTACCAATCTGGTGCAGGTCGTCCACCGACGGATCATCGATGTCCG
This sequence comes from Luteibacter sp., assembly GCF_051958795.1. GTDB lineage: Bacteria > Pseudomonadota > Gammaproteobacteria > Xanthomonadales > Rhodanobacteraceae > Luteibacter. Next base: position 6,530 of record NZ_JBQCFT010000312.1, read on the forward strand.
GGCTCTTCTGGGCCACGAGGAGGATCTGCCGTTCGCCTTCCATCGCCTGCTCGAGCGCGCGCATCGATTTGTCGCGCCCCACGAACAGCGGGATGACCATGTGCGGGTAGACGACGACATCGCGCAGGGGGAGGACCGGCAACAGGTCCAGCGCGGCTCCGCTCGTGGTTTCTCTGCGATTCTTCGCCATGTGTAAGGGTTTTCCCTCAAAGAATGTGGGGTTCGCCCCGACACTGCGCCGGAGCCACCATGGTAGTCAAGTGGAGGTTCGCGAAGGGACCATCAAGGGCTACGCCTACATACAAAAACGGCCCCGGCGCTGTAAGGCGCCGGAGCCGTTCATGTGTTACGGCGGGACGCGTCAGGCGGCGTCGCCGCCCTCGCCCGCGATCCGCTGCTGCAGGTTGCCGCGGTAGATCAGGTACGGCTCGGCCTGGCCATCGATGACGGCGTCGTCCACTACCACCTTGCTGACGTGCTCCAGCGACGGCAGCTCGAACATGGTGTCAAGCAGCACCTGCTCCAGGATGGTGCGAAGGCCGCGTGCGCCCGTCTTCCGCTTCAGCGCGCGCTTGGCGATCGCCGAAAGGGCTTCCGGACGGAACTCGAGCTCGGCGCCTTCCATGTCGAACAGCTTGCGGAACTGCTTTGTGACGGCGTTCTTCGGCTCCGTGAGGATCTGCACCAGCGCGGCTTCGTCCAGCTCATCGAGCGTGGCGACGACCGGCAGGCGGCCCACGAACTCAGGGATGAGACCGAAACGGACCAGATCCGCCGGCTCCACCTCGGACAGCATCTTGCCGACGTTCTCGGTACGTTCCTTCGAACGCACTTCGGCGCCGAAGCCGATACCGGTGGTCTCGGAACGCTGCTGGATCACCTTCTCCAGGCCGGCAAACGCGCCGCCGCAGATGAAGAGGATGTTGCGCGTATCGACCTGCAGGAACTCCTGCTGCGGGTGCTTGCGGCCACCCTGCGGCGGAACGGAGGCCAGCGTGCCTTCGATCAGCTTCAGCAGCGCCTGCTGGACACCCTCACCGGACACATCGCGGGTGATCGACGGGTTTTCGCTCTTGCGCGAAATCTTGTCGATCTCATCGATATAGACGATGCCGCTCTGAGCCTTTTCAACGTCGTAGTCGCACTTCTGCAGAAGCTTCTGGATGATGTTCTCGACATCCTCACCGACGTAACCGGCTTCGGTCAGGGTCGTGGCATCCGCGATCGTGAACGGCACGTTGAGCAGACGGGCCAGCGTTTCCGCCAGCAGGGTCTTGCCCGAACCGGTCGGACCGATCAGGAGGATGTTGGACTTGCCGAGTTCGACATCGTCGTTCTTCTGGCGCGATTCCATGCGCTTGTAGTGGTTGTAGACGGCAACCGACAGCGCCTTCTTGGCGCGGGTCTGGCCGACCACATACTGATCAAGCGCTTCCATGATTTCGCGCGGCTTCGGAAGCTGGGTACGGCCGGAGGCCGCCTTTTCTTCCAGTTCCTCGCGAATGATGTCATTGCACAGCTCAACGCATTCGTCGCAGATGAACACGCTGGGGCCGGCGATCAGCTTGCGCACTTCATGCTGGCTCTTGCCGCAGAAGGAGCAGTACAGAATCTTGCCGTCGTTGGAACGGCCTTGCCGCTCGTCGCTCATGCTTTGGGCCCTACTGAGAATCCAGATGCGCTTTGAGAATAGCACAGCACCCCGCCCCGGGAAGTCGGGGCGAAGTGCTGGATTTCACAAGCGAAAATACCTATCAAGCGGATTTGACGGTGTCGACCGTGCGCTTGTCGAGCACCGAATCGATCAGGCCATAAGCCTGCGCTTCCGCGCCGCTCATGAAACGATCGCGCTCGGTGTCACGGGCGATTTCCTCGACCGTCTTGCCGCTGTGGTTCGCCAGGATGGCATTGAGACGCTCACGCATCGTGAGAATTTCACGGGCGTGGATCTCGATGTCGGTGGCCTGGCCGGAAATGCCGCCAGCCCAGGGCTGGTGGATCATGATCCGGGAGTGCGGCAGCGAGTAACGCTTGCCGGCCGCACCTGCCGCCAGCAACAGGGCGCCCATGGAGGCGGCCTGGCCGATGCACATGGTGCTGACATCCGGCTTCACGAACTGCATGGTGTCGTAGATCGCCATGCCCGCGGTGACGGAGCCGCCGGGGCTGTTGATGTACAGGTTGATGTCCTTGTCCGGGTTTTCCGACTCAAGGAACAGGAGCTGCGCGACGATCACGTTGGCCATGTAGTCGTCGACCGGGCCCACCGCGAAAATCACGCGCTCCTTCAGGAGGCGCGAGTAAATATCGTACGAACGCTCGCCGCGCGAGGTCTGTTCGACGACGATGGGCACCAGGTTGAGGTTCTGGATCGGCGCCATGGACATGCGGTCTCTCCTAGGTATGGGGCCCGGTTAGTGCTGGTAAACCGGCGCCTCAGGCGCCGATCGGCCGCATTACCTCGTCGAAGCTCAGTTCCTGGTCGCTGGACTTGGCGTTATCTGCCACCCATTCGGCCACCTGGTCTTCCATCACGCGGTTCTGCAGTCCCTGCATCAGTTGGGGGTCACTGTTATACAGTTCAATGACCTTTTCCGGTTCTTCATAGGTGGAAGCGATCGCGGCGAGCATTTCGCCCATGCGCTTGCGATCCAGGCGCAGCTCGTTCTTGCGGGCGATCTCACCCATGAGGAGGGCGGCGATGACGCGCTTCTTCGCGAACGGCAGGGCCTGGGCCACCATCTCCGGCGACGGCTGCTGGCCGCGCGGCAGGTTGCCGGCCGCCAGGCTCTGCGCCTCGGCATTGGCCATGAGGTCCGGCACGTCAAGGTCCGGGTACGCCTCGGCGAGCTTCTCGGCCACTTCCGACTTCAGGCGGGCCATGAGGGTGGCCTTGAGCTCGCGCTCGAGGTTGGCGCGGACTTCCTTGCGGAAGGTCTCGACATCGCCATCGGCCACGCCGAACAGCTGGATGAACTCGGCATCCACGGCCGGGAGGTTCGGCTCCTGGACCTTGATGATCTTGAAGGTGACCTTGGCGGTCTTGCCGGCGAGTTCCGGGTTACGGAAATCGTCCGGGAAGGCGACGTCCTGGACCAGGTCTTCACCGGCGCTACGGCCGGTCAGGGCATCGTCCAGTGCCTTGAACAGGGTGCCCGAGCCGATCACGCTGCCAGCGCGCTCAAGGCCCTCGGCCGGGAAGCGGTAGTCACCGGCTTCGGCGGCGTATTCGAACATCACGAAATCGCCTTCCTTCGAGGCGCGGGCGACTTCGTCGAAGCTGCGACGCTGGGTGCGCAGGGTCTCGATCATCTTGTCTATGTCGGAATCCTTCACCTCGGCCTTCGGGCGGGCGATCTCAAGCGCGGCCACGTCGACCGCCGGGAATTCCGGCATGACTTCGAAGGTGGCGGTGTAGGCGATCTCGCCGTCGACGGCGTTGCCCGTGGTGTCGACCGACGGGTTGGCGATCGGCTGGAGCTTCTCCTGGTTCACCGCTTCGCGCAGGGTGCTGCCGATGAGGTCCGAGAGAGCCTCGCCACGGACCTGCGCGCCGAAACGCTGCTTGATCACCGTGGTGGGCACCTTGCCGGGACGGAAGCCCTTGAGGCGGACCGTGCGGCCCATTTCCGCGATGCGCTCGGAGACCTGCGTCTCCAGACGCTCAGCCGGGAATTTCACCGTGAGCTTGCGCCCGAGCTTGCCGACATTCTCAACCGAAACCTGCATGACCTCTCCTGAAACCGCCGCTTATCTACGGCGCGATGGCGGCATCCGCCGCCTTGACCAAAACTGTAGGGATTCACCGCGAGCGCCTGGCCCCACCCCGGACCAGCCGGCGCTGACGAAAACCCCGCAAATGACTGCCCATTCTACGTTTTGCCGTCATACCGCCGCAACAGGCCTCACGGCCCGGTCCAGCGTCGGGGGCCACCCCCTTCCGCTGCCAGCGAATCACCCGGATTGGCGAGGGCGCAGGCTGACATGGAGAGGCACCCACAGCCAATGCAGTCGCCCAGCCGGTCTCGCAGGTTGGTGAGCTGGGCAATACGGTCGTCGAGGTCCTGGCGCCAGCGGGCCGAGAGGCCCGCCCAATCTTCCCGGCTGGGCGTACGGCCTTCCGGCAGGCTTGCCAGCGCCTGCCGTACCGCCTCGAGGGGAATACCGACACGCTGGGCCACGCGGATCACGGCGATCCGGCGCAGGACGTCGCTGCCGTAGCGGCGCTGGTTCCCGGCGGTCCGGAGGCTGTGGATCAGCCCTTTCCTCTCGTAGAAATGAAGGGCGGACACCGCCACCCCGGCGCGGCGGGCCACTTCACCCACGCTCAGCTCACGCATCGCTTGACCTCAACCATGGTTCAGGTCCGATCCTGCGGCTTCCGGGGCACGCACGCAAGCATGCGACACTCCCCACCCCCAAGGATCGACCATGAACGCGGGTATGTCTGACCCCCAGCTCCTCCACGCCGCGGCCTCCCCTGCCGAAGGCATCCTCGCCCCACGCTATCGGGCGGCCACGCTCGGCATGGTCGCCCTGATCTCCCTGATCGCGTTCGAGGCCCTCGCCGTCACGACGGCGATGCCCACGGTCGCACGTGAGCTCGACGGGCTGCGCCTGTACGCCCTCGCCTTCGGCGGCGTGCTCGCCACCAGCGTCATCGGCATGGTGATCTCCGGGCGCTGGAGCGACCGGCGCGGCCCGGGTCCCGCCCTGTGGACTGGCCTGGGCGGCTTCGTCGCCGGCCTGGTGGTCGCTGGCTTCGCCCATACGATGCCCATGCTGCTCGCGGGCCGGCTCATCCAGGGGCTCGGCGCGGGCCTTCTGTCCCCTGCCCTCTACGTCATCGTCGGCCGCCTCTATCCCGATCACCTGCGCCCCAAGGTCTTCGCCTCGTTCTCCGCGGGCTGGGTGGTGCCGGCGCTGATCGGCCCAGCGGTGAGTGGCCTGATCGTCGAGCACGTCGGCTGGCGCTGGGTCTTCCTGGGCGTGCCGCTGCTTGCGATTCCGGCGGCCCTCGGCGTACGCGGAGCCATCCGCTCGCTTGACCCGCCCGTCGCTCACCACAACGATCAGCCCGGCCGCATGGTCAACGCGGTCGGCGCCTCGCTGGGCGCCTGCGCGCTGTTCATGGCCGGGCAGGAACAGGGGTGGCGGGCCGTTGCGCTTCTCACACCCGCGCTCGGCGCGCTGATCTTCTGTGGCCGACGCCTGCTGCCACCGGGCACGCTTCGTGCCGCTCGGGGCTTACCCGCGGTCATCGGCCTGCGCGGTCTTGCGGCATCCGCTTTCTTCGGCGCCGAGGCTTTTCTGCCGCTCGCCTTCTCACGCCAGCACGGCCTGTCACCCACATGGTCTGGCCTCGCGATCAGCGTGGGCGCCGTGGGCTGGTTTTCAGGCTCGTGGTACCAGGGCCATCTGGCGAAGATCTCGCGGCAGGCGCTATTGAATCGTGGAACGGCATTGATGGCGATCGGCACGATCGTCGCCGGCCTCGCCACGTTCGCCGCCACGCCAGTCGCTCTTTCCGTACTTGGCTGGCTTACCACCGGGCTCGGCATCGGCATGGTCTACGGCACCGTGTCGACGCTCGCGCTTTCCATGTCGGCGCCACACGAACAAGGCACGAACGCTTCGGCGCTGCAGCTATGCGAATCGCTCGCGGTCGCATCGACACTCGCCATTGGCGGCTCGCTGTTTGCGGCATTGCTCAACGTATCGCAGACGATGGCGTTCGGTGCGAACTTCGCCATCACGGTTTTGCTTGCGTGGTTGGCGAGTGTGGTCGCACGCCGGACGAACGCGCCAGCACTACGTTAAGCGAGAAAAACCCTACGCAAGCCATCGGCCAGGATCACCTGTTCGTCGGTCGTACACGCCACTACTTTGCATGAAGGCAAATGACGCCTGCTACGCTGAAGGGCAACGCACCTCATGGATCGGGCGACCACATTGGACCGGAACGACAACGAGCAAATTCAGTTAGCCATCTCGAAGACCGTAGCCGAGACGTTAAAGATCCTGGAGGAAAGCGCGAGAGCACGTGACGAGGGCGCGAAGTTGCGTGCGGAAACCGCGAAGATTGAGGCCGAGCACCGTCATTACCTCAAGATCACCTTCATCACGCTGCTGGTCAGCGCACTGGGTACTTGCGCAGCGGTCATCGCAGCGGCGCTCAAGCTAACCTTCTAGGCGGCCCGCAGCCGGGCGACCGATTCGACCGACGAATGCAAAGCGCCCCGGCATCATTCCGATACCGGGGCGCCTGGAATCACATGGTGCGAAAGGAGGGACTCGAACCCTCACGGATTTCTCCGCCAGAACCTAAATCTGGTGCGTCTACCAATTCCGCCACTCTCGCATCGCGGCGCCATTCTAGGGGCAGGCAAGCCGCCGGTCCACACCGGGCCGCGTGGCGTGGCCTATACAGCGTGGCGCGCCCGACACACTCAGCCCTGGCAGCCAGCCAGAAGATCCAGCTCCGGCCGGTAGACCTCGGTCTTCGCCTGGAAGAAGCCCAGCAGGGTGTGGAACAGGTTGTCCTGGCTGGCCGGCTGGACACGGCGCCGGTCCACGCACTCCATCCGCAACCCGCTGTCGCGCACCCAGCCCGGCGACAGCCACATAAGCATGGGGATGTGCTTCTGCTGGGTGGGTCCGGTCGCCCAGTCGGCGCCGTGGAGGTACACGTCCTTCTCACCGAGCGATTCGCCGTGGTCGGAGAGATACATCATGGCGCTGTCGACATCGGGCTCCGCCTTCAGCGCCTCGACCACCTTGCCGAGGATGTGATCGGTGTACAGGATCGTGTTGTCGTAGCTTGCCACCGTCTGCGCGTAGGTGCAGGTCTGCACCTCGGCGGTATCGCAGCCGGGCCTGAAGACGTTGAATGCAGCCGGGTAGCGCTGGAAGTACGCCGGGCCATGGCTGCCCTTGATATGCAGGACTAGCAAGGCCGGTGAGCGGAGTTTCGCGAGTCGCTCAGGCAGGTCGCTGATGAGCACCTCGTCGAGGCAACCACTGGCGTCGCACAGGCCGGCAATCTTCGCATTCGTCAGGTCATCGTTCGGCACGCGCTCGCAGACGTCCTTGCAACCCTCGTCGTTATCGCGCCAGAGCACGTCCACGCCCGCATGCTGCAGCACATCCAGCGCATTCCAGCGCGCCTTGGCCACCGGCTTGTCGAATTTCTCGCGCGTCATGTTCGAGAACATGCACGGCACGGACACCGTCGTCGCTGTCCCGCAGGACCAGGCGTCGCTGAAGTAGATGGCGCCTGCGCGCTGCATCTCCGGGTTGGTGTCGCGCGCATAGCCCTGCAGCGACTGGTTTTCGGCGCGCGCAGTCTCCCCAACCACGAGCACGACGACACGCTTGCGCGCCGCCATCGCAGCGTTCGGCGTGAGGGTGGCGTCCGTGCCGATCGGTGCCACCACCCTCTTCTTGCGGAAGACATCGCGCTGCAGGTAATGGAACGTGCCGCTGAGCGCGGCGTACGGGTGGTACACGTCGTACATGCCGCGGTGGTTGCGCTCGAAGTAGATGTAGTTGCGACCGACCAGCAGGGGCGGCAGGACGAGCAACAGCGTAGCGGTAACGATGATGGCCGCGCGCACACCAAGGCTGCGCCACAACGGCATGAAGCGCACGGGGACCAGCGAAATGATCACGACGGGAAGCACGCCGAACAACGCCATCCAGCCCAGGAAGGCAGGCGTGATCAGCGCCATGGCCTCCGCACGCGTCGTCTCGAAGATGCTCTGGATGATGTCTTCGTTGAGACGGACGCTAAAGGTCTGCGTGTAGTAAGCGCTCGCCGCCGAAACAAGGATCAGCAATGCCAGCAGCGGCTTGCTGATGCGCGGCCAGATGACCAGCGCAAGGGTGAGCACAAGGTTCGCTACGAGCCGGCACCAGATCGACACGCTGAGGGCCCAGAAGCCGGCGGTGCCGCGTGATACCTCGAGTGCGCTATGCACCTCGCCCCAAAGCGGACGATTGAGCACGGCAAGGATATAAAGGGCCACCGTCACGCCCAGCAGCCAGGCAGGGATGCCACGCTTCGCGCCGCGCCGTACAGTGTGTTCTTGAATAAGCATGAGGCCTCGACCTGGCCCCTTGGGTACGCCAGCGTGTAAGAAATGTGTAACCGGCAAGCGTACCAAAGAAAAAGGCGCTTAGATTTCTCTAAGCGCCTTTCAAATTGGTGGGCCGTGTAAGATTCGAACTTACGACCAATTGATTAAGAGTCAACTGCTCTACCAACTGAGCTAACGGCCCGGAAACGTAAATTGTAACAAACAAAAGTGGGGTGGACGATGGGATTCGAACCCACGACATCCGGAATCACAATCCGGTACTCTAACCAACTGAGCTACGCCCACCATAAACCTTAACTGGCGCGCCCGACAGGAATCGAACCTGCAACCGTCGGCTTAGAAGGCCGATGCTCTATCCGGTTGAGCTACAGGCGCAGGCACTGTACGTAGAGCACCAATTGGTCGGGGCAGAGGGATTCGAACCCCCGACATCCAGCTCCCAAAGCTGGCGCTCTACCAGACTGAGCTATACCCCGAAACCTAAAACGACACCGTTGTACTGGCGAAGCTTTCAGATGCTACGGGTCAAAGCCTAGCCCGTCAATCCGTATGAACACACCACACTTTCCACTACCACCACTGAAACCGCGAACGACATCAATGGTGTTTTAAAAATGGTGCGCCCGGAGAGATTCGAACTCCCGACCACCAAGTTCGTAGCCTGGTACTCTATCCAACTGAGCTACGGGCGCACACTTAAAACCTTAGACCCGGTGGAGATCGCTGTGAAGCGTTTCCGCCGTGCCGAGAAGCGGAATTATTCAGATATCGAGGGTGTGCGTCAACACTTTTTTGAAACTTTTTTTCTCGCAACGGTAACAGTCGGGGTAATTGGACGGCTAAATGGTTGTCGCACGGGCATTTGAGCGTCCTGTAACGAAGAAGGGCGGCCAATGGCCGCCCTTCCCTTTTTACAGCTGCGTAGCCGGCTTGCCGACCTTATCCGGCGCCGAGCCGGAATCACCGCGCGGCGGCGGAGGCGGCGTCGAGCCAGGCTTCTGCCAGTCGGCCGGCGGGCCGGGCTCGCGACCATTCATGATGTCGTCGATCTGGCGCGCATCGATGGTCTCGTACTGCAGCAGTGCTTCCGCCATCACGTGGAGCTTGTCGATGTTGGTGGTCAGGAGCTCCTTGCTGCGCGCGTAAGCGCGATCCAGGATGGTCCGCACCACTTCGTCGATCTTGCGCGCGGTCTCGTTGGAGACGCTCTTGTGCTGCGTCACCGAGCGACCGATGAAGACCTCGTCCTCTTCCTCGCCGTACATGACCGGGCCGAGTTCGTCCGACAGGCCCCACTTTGTCGCCATGTTGCGCGCCATCTTGGTGGCCCGCTCGATGTCGTTGGAAGCGCCGGTCGTGATCTTGTCCGCGCCGAAGATGATCTCCTCGGCAACGCGGCCGCCGTACAGCGACGCGAGCTGCGATTCGATCGCGACCTTGTTCATGCTGTAGCGGTCGCCTTCCGGCAGGTACATGGTCACGCCCAGGGCGCGGCCGCGCGGGATGATCGTGACCTTGTAAACCGGGTCGTGCTCCGGCACCAGGCGGCCGATGATGGCGTGGCCAGCCTCGTG
>NZ_JBQCFT010000313.1:0-6983 GCF_051958795.1 Luteibacter sp.
TCGATGTCACCGATAAGGAAGGCCGCTCGATCTTTGGCTCGATCGAGCAGACGATCCAGAAAGCCTGATCGCCGCCCGCCGTTGTGGGAGCGTGCTTGTGGGAGCGTGCTTGCACGCGATAAGCGGCAGGACATGCGAAACACGCGCAAGAAAAAAGGGCCCGCTTTCACAGCGGGCCCTTCTTCTTTTCTGCCTTGCAGGTTTATCGCGTGCAAGCACGCTCCCACAACGGCATGGTGGCCTTACTTGGCTGCCATCAGCGCCTTGGCCATGTCGAGCATGCGGTTCGAGAAGCCCCACTCGTTGTCGTACCACGAGAGGACCTTCACCAGCGTGCCGCCCATGACGCGGGTCTGCGTCGCGTCGTAGATCGACGAGTGCGAGTTGTGATTGAAGTCGATCGACACCAGCGGCTTGGTGTTCACGCCGAGGATGCCCTTCAGCTTGCCATTCGCGGCTTCGTTGATCGCGGCGTCGATCTCTTCCTTGGTCGTCTCGCGAGCGGCCGTGAAGGTGAGGTCGACCACCGACACGTTGATCGTCGGCACGCGCATCGCGAAACCATCGAGCTTGCCGTTGAGCTCCGGCAGCACCAGGCCCACCGCGGCGGCGGCGCCGGTCTTGGTGGGGATCTGGCTGTGCGTGGCGCTACGGGCGCGGCGCAGGTCGGAGTGGTAGACGTCCGTCAGCACCTGGTCGTTGGTGTAGGCGTGGATGGTGGTCATCAGGCCGTGCACGATGCCGACCTTCTCGTGGAGCACCTTCGCCAGCGGGGCCAGGCAGTTGGTGGTGCACGAAGCGTTGGAGATGACCTGCAGGCCGGCGTGGAGCTTGTCATCGTTCACGCCGATGACGAAGGTGCCGTCCACGTCCTTGTCGCCCGGGGCGGAGATGATCACCTTCTTGGCGCCGCCGGCGATGTGCGCGCTGGCCTTGGCCTTGGAGGTGAAGAAGCCGGTGCACTCGAGGACCACGTCCACGCCGTGCTCGCCCCAGGGCAGCTTCGAGGGATCGCGCTCGGCGAAGACCTTGATGCGGTCGCCGTTGACGATCAGGTCGCCACCATCCACCGACACCTCGCCCGGGAAACGGCCGTGGGCCGTGTCGTACTGGGTCAGGTGGGCGTTGGTCTCGGCATCACCGAGGTCATTGATCGCGACGATCTGGATGTCCTGGCCGTTCTTCTTCGACTCATACAGCGATCGCAGGACATTGCGACCGATACGACCGTAACCGTTGATAGCGACCTTGATGGTCATGTGCAGCCTCCGGGTGGGAATTGCGACTGAGGTGAGGGCCAGGGGCCTAAACCTCCATGGTAACGGAAGGTCGCAGGGGGCGGCTTGCTGCAATGCCGCGATTTGTCATTCGTGCCTCAGCCCGGGTGTGGCACACTTGGCCGTTCGCCCGCGACGGAAACGTTTACTGTCCCATGAAGACGCCCCATAAGCGCCGCACCATTGCCGCCCTGGTAGCCCTTTCCCTCACCGCCCTGGCCGGCACCGCCGGTGCCTGGGGTGACCTCGGCCACCGCATCGTCGCCGAGCTGGCCTGGCGCCAGCTGGATCCTTCGGCCAAGGCCGAGATCGAGCGCCTCCTGAAGGCCGACGGCAGCGATTCCCTCCCGGATATCGCCAGTTGGCCCGACCAGTTGCGTAACGATCCGGAAAACAAGGAGTTGGGCAAGGCCACGGGGCCGCTGCACTACGCCGACTTCCACGACCCGAAATGCCATTACAACCCGCCGGTCGACTGTGCCGACGGCAAGTGCGTGGTCGGTGGCCTGGAAAAATACGTCGCCATCCTGGGCGACCGCCACAAGTCGAACGCCGAGCGTGCCCAGGCCCTGAAGTTCGTAGTCCACTTCGTGGGCGACGTCCACCAGCCGCTCCACGCCGGTAACCGCGACGACAAGGGTGGCAACGAGTACCAGGTCCAGTTCGACGGAAAGGGCACCAACCTGCACAGCGTGTGGGATTCGAAGATGCTCTACACCACCGACCTGAAGTGGGAAGCCTACGCCGACAAGCTGGCCGCCGAAGGCCCGGTGAAGCTCCCGCGCCCGATCGCGCCTTTGGATAACCCGTATGCCCAGTGGGCCGAGGAGTCCTGCCAGGTCGTCGCCCAGCCGGGCTTCTACCCCGCGAACCACAAGATCGACGACGCCTACGTGGCGCACTACCTGCCCACCGCCGAGCTGCGCCTGCGCGAGGCCGGCAAGCGCCTGGCCGAACTGCTGAACAAGACGCTCGACTGACCGGCCCGTCCCCATTCATTGAAGACACACAGACAAGGTAAGAAACGATGACCGATATCCAGGTACGCCGCACCAAGATCGTCGCCACCCTCGGCCCCGCCACCGATGCGCCGGGCATGCTCGAGAAGATCCTGGAGGAGGGCGTGGATATCGTTCGCCTGAACCTGTCGCACGGTACGCCGGACGACCACCGCGCCCGCGCTGCGGCCGTCCGCGCCGCGGCTGACGCCGTGGGCCGCGAGGTGGGCATCCTCGCCGACCTGCAGGGTCCGAAGATCCGCATCGAGAAGTTCGCCGATGGCCCGATCGACCTGATGCCGGGTGACACCTTCGTCCTCGATTGCCGCCCGGATGCCCCGGCCGGTGACCAGACCCGCGTCGGCGTCAGCTACTACGATCTGCCGAAGGACGTGGTCGCGGGCGACATCCTCCTGCTCGACGATGGCCTGGTCGCGCTGGCCGTGGTCGATGTGGTCGGCAGCGAGATCCACACCCGCGTCGCCATTGGCGGCCGGCTCTCGAACCGCAAGGGCCTGAACCGTCAGGGCGGCGGCCTCAGCGTGTCGGCGCTGTCCGACAAGGATCGCAACGACATCAAGCTCGCCGCCGAGATGGGCGCCGACTTCCTTGCCGTATCGTTCGTGCGCCAGGCGGAAGACCTGCACGAAGCCCGCCGTCTCCTGCGCGAGGCCGGTGGTGATGCCGCCATCGTCTCGAAGATCGAGCGTGCCGATGCCATCCCCGTGCTCGGCGAAATCATTGATGCGTCCGACGTGGTGATGGTCGCCCGTGGCGACCTCGGCGTGGAAATCGGCGACGCCGAGCTGCCCGGCCTGCAGAAGAAGATCATCCGCGAGTCGGTGATGCGTAACCGCTCGGTGATCACGGCGACGCAGATGCTGCAGTCGATGGTCCGCGCGCCGATCCCGACCCGCGCCGAAGTGCTCGACGTGGCCAATGCGGTCATCGACGGCACCGACGCCGTCATGCTTTCCGAAGAGAGCGCGGCCGGCGCCCATCCGGACAAGGCGGTTGCCGCCATGCGCCGCATCTGCCTCGGTGCCGAGCGCCAGTTCGAGCCGCGCGATGATCTGCGCCCGGCCGCCACCAGCCTCGACCGCTCCGACCAGGCCATCGCGCTTGCCGCCATGGTGCTGGCCTCGCAGATCGGCGTGCGTGCCATCGTCTCGCTGACCGAGTCGGGTGCGACCGCACAGTGGCTGTCGCGTTACCGCTTCGCCGTGCCGATCTACGCCATGAGCCCGTCGGACGTGGCACGCCGCCGCATGCTGATGCTCCGCGACGTGCAGCCGGTGGCCTTCGAAACCGGCAACCTCGATCCGGCACACACCGCGCGCGCCGCCCTGCAGCACCTGTTCGCGCTGGCGAAGCTGACCAAGGGCGACCGCGTGATCCTGACCCACGGCGACCACATCGGCCGCCACGGCGGCACCAACACGCTGAAGCTGCTGGTGATCGGCGACGACGGCATCCCGGATAGCCTGCGCGACCTGTGACGAAAAAAGCCCGCGAATCGCGGGCTTTTTTCTTGTAGGAGCCCACCCTGTGGGCGACATCGTTCGCGACAACGCAAGAGTCTTGCCGCTCTTCCGCGACCGGCGTCGCCCACAGGGTGGGCTCCTGCCCATGGCGCGCGGGGAGGGGCGTTACTTGCCGAGCAGGCTGCGGCCGCGGCCGATGCCGTAGTAGGCCAGGCCCGCTTCCTCGACCGTCGCGGGGTCGTACAGGTTGCGGCCGTCGAAGATGACCGGCGTGAGGAGCAGCGACTTCACGTGCGCGAAATCGGGGCTGCGGAACGCCTTCCACTCCGTCACGATCACCAGCGCGTCAGCGCCTTCGAGTGCTTCGTAGGGGCGGGCGACCAGCGCGAGGTCGGGGCGGTCACCGTAAATGCGGTGGGTTTCTTCCGCCGCCTCCGGGTCGAAAGCGCGCACCGACGCACCGGCATCCCACAGCTGCTCCATCAGGCGACGGCTGGAGGCTTCGCGCATGTCGTCGGTGTTCGGCTTGAACGCCAGGCCCCAGACGGCCACGGTGAGCCCCTTCAACTTGCCATCGAAGTGCCGGGAAAGCAGGGCGAACAGGCGCGACTTCTGCGCGTCATTCACGGCCTCCACCGAGTTCAGCAGTTTCGCGTCATAGCCCACGTCGTGGGCTGTGCGGGCCAGTGCCTGCACATCCTTCGGGAAACACGAGCCGCCGTAGCCGGCGCCGGGATAAATGAAGTGGTAGCCGATGCGGGGATCCGCACCGATGCCCTGGCGCACCAGCTCAACATCCGCGCCCACGTGCTCGGCGATATTGGCGATCTCGTTCATGAAGCTGATCTTCGTGGCGAGCATCGCGTTCGCCGCATATTTGGTCAGCTCCGCGGAGCGCTCATCCATCACCACCATGCGGTCATGGTTGCGGTTGAACGGGGCGTAGAGCTTGCGCAGCACGCCGATCGCGCGCTGGCTGGAGGCGCCGACGATGATGCGGTCGGGCCGCATGCAGTCTTCAACCGCATCGCCTTCCTTCAGGAATTCCGGGTTGGAAACCACATCGAACGGCACATCCACGCCGCGCGCGTGGAGCCGTTCCGCGATCGCGGCCCGCACCCGGTCCGCGGTGCCCACGGGGACGGTCGACTTGTTGACGACCACCGTGTAGCGGTCGATGTGGTCGCCGATGGTCCGGGCCACGGCGAGCACGTACTTCAGGTCGGCGCTGCCGTCTTCATCCGGCGGGGTACCGACCGCGATGAACACGATATCGGCGTGGCCAATGGCCGGGGCGGCCTCGGTGGTGAAATCGAGCTGGCCCCCGGCGTGGTTACGCAGGACCATGGGCTCGAGGCCGGGCTCATAAATGGGGATCTCGCCTTGCTTCAGCCGGGCGACCTTGTCGGCATCGACATCGACGCACACTACGTGGTTGCCCATTTCCGCCAGGCAGGTGCCGGTGACGAGGCCCACGTAACCGGTGCCGAAAATCGTGACTTTCATGAGGATCCTTGGTCATTCCGGCGGGGTCGCCGCAGCCATCGATTGTAGTCGGCTGCGCCTGTTGGGCATACCGCGGGAGCCCTTCGGCCGGCCTGTTTGCCCGCCCGAGGGTCCTCCCATACAAAATCGGGCGGCGCATGAATCCACACGCCCGGCTTACGTCAGGGGCGGTACACTCCTCGCCCTGGCAAACCAACGAGGGCGTCATGATCCGTACATCCATCCTCACCGGCGCTGTCGCCGCCGTCCTCCTCCTTGCCGCCGGTACCGCCGCGGCGCAGTCCGAACCGCGCAAGGTCGCCCCCGAGCGCCTGCCGAACTATTGGACACTGACCAATACGTCGGTCAATGCGGATGTGCCGAACACGGGCAAAAACCTCGACCAGCCGGGCTGTGTCGCGGTCACGTACATGATCGGCTCGAACGGCCTGCCGCAGAACGTGGTAGCCGCAAAGACCGTGCCCGCGGGCGACCTTGCCCAGGTCGGCGTCAGCGCCGTGAAGGATTTCCGCTACGCGCCGTCGGGCGTCAACCGCGTGGGCGACCCGGTGCGCACCTATTACGTCGTCGGCTTCAACCTGCCGGAAGACCCGGCGCGCAAGGCCGCCATCCTCAAGCAGTGCGAGCTGCCGGGCTACCAGACCACTTGATCGCCTGATCGCGCCGCACAACGGCTTTCGCGGGGTATTCCCCTATACTCCGCCGGTTTTCGCACTTGGCCCCGCCCGCTTGCCGGGGCATACCACTACTTCCATTGGAGTTCCCATGAGCATCGAAGACCTCGAACAGATCGCGCAGCAGATGGTCGCCCCGGGTAAGGGCATCATCGCTGTCGACGAATCCGCCACGACCATCAAGAAGCGCATCGAGGCCGTGGGCCTGGAGAACACCGAGGAAAACCGCCGCAAGTACCGCCAGCTGCTGCTGACCGCGCCGGGCCTGGGCGAGTACATCTCCGGTGCCATCCTGTTCGATGAAACGATCCGCCAGAAGACCGACGATGGCCGCAGCATGGTCGAGGCGATGAACGCCGCCGGCATCCTCCCGGGTATCAAGGTCGACAAGGGCACGCACCCGCTGGCCGGTTGCCCGGGCGAAGTGGTCACCGAAGGCCTCGATGGCCTGCGTGAGCGCCTGCAGGAATACGCCAAGCTCGGCGCGAAGTTCGCCAAGTGGCGCGCGGTGATCAAGATCACCGACGACACCCCGACCTCGACCGCGGTGGAATCCAACACGCACGCTCTCGCGCGTTACGCCGCGCTCTGCCAGGAAGCCGGCCTCGTCCCGATGGTCGAGCCCGAGATCCTGATGGACGACAAGGACAGCGTGCAGGACCTGGACACCAGCTTCACCGTGCACAAGGAAGTCCTGCAGAGCCTGTTCGCCCAGCTCGAGCTGCACAACGTTGAACTCAAGGCGCTGATCCTGAAGGTCAGCATGGTCATCCCGGGCAAGTACGCCCCGAAGGAAGACCAGGTGGACGCCGAGGACGTCGCCAATGCGACCGTCAGCGTGTTCCAGTACGCCGTGCCGGCCGCCACCGCGGGCATCGTGTTCCTGTCGGGCGGCCAGGCCGACCAGCAGGCCACCGAGAACCTCAACGAGATCAACAAGCTCGGCCCGCACCCGTGGCCGATCAGCTTCTCGTACGGCCGTGCGCTCGTGTCCGCCGCCCTGGAGACCTGGGCCAAGGACCAGAAGGGCAACTACGACGCCGC
>NZ_JBQCFT010000314.1:0-48206 GCF_051958795.1 Luteibacter sp.
CCCCACCCCCCCCCCCCCCCCCCACGCCCACCCCCCCCCCCCCCCCCCCGGCCCCCCCGTCGGCTTGCTGGGCGCGGGGCGCGGTCGCCGCCGTGGCGAGGACGACGGCGATGGCGAGCGGGAGGCGGGAGTGGCGCATGATGGATCCTGGATTGACGCGCACGGGAGCTTCCGCCGTGCGGCGGGCTTGGAAGGAAGGCGTTCGAGCCGCGAAGGGGCTGTATCAGTCCAGCGCGCCCGGGCAACATCGCCCGCAAGCCGCGACGCGGCCCGGCATGGCATGCTGCGTGGGAAGGAGGCGTGTCATGGGTGCCCTGGCGCCGCAGGAAAGTGCGGAATGTGCGACATTTGTTGCACCGCAGTGTACGCTGTGTCAATAGGAAAGACGTCTGGCCGTATGGACGTCCATAACGAACCATCCGCCGGAATCCGCATGAAGATCACCGCAGGCCTTCTCTTTTCTGCATCGCTACTGCTCGCGGGCTGCGTTAGCTCGCCGTCGCATGCGCCGCCGACCGCCACGGTTTCCGCGACCCTGGCGGGCGATACGGCCCACCCGGCCAGCACGGCGGGCTGGGTCCGCACGGAGCTCTATTTCGGGCTGGGCCTCGAGGGCACCAGCAGCGGCGTGGATGAAGCGGGCTGGCGCACCTTCCTGGATCGCGAGGTAACCAAGCGCTTCCCCGATGGCCTCTCCGTCGTCGACGTCTATGGCCAGTGGCAAGGCAAGGGCCAGGCGCAGCCAGAGCGGCTCCGTTCGAAGCTGCTGCTCCTGCTCTACCCGGATACGCCCGCCCGCCGGGCGGACGTCGAGGCCATCCGCACCGCGTGGAAGGCCAAGACCGGTGACCAGTCGGTGCTGCGCGTGACCCAGCCCGCGGACGTGTCGTTCTGATGGCCGCGCCTGGCAACCCGGCCCGTCGCCGCGCCTTCGGCGGTGGTGACCTCAACGGCGTGCTTGGCCTCGTCGTCGACAACCTGTCGATCCTGGCTTTCCTTGCCACCGCGCTGATCGGCATCTTCGGGATGCCGGCGGATATCGTCTACCGGCGGATGTTCCCGGGGACGGCACTGGGCGTGCTGCTGGGCAACCTGGCCTATACGTGGATGGCGCGCCGCCTTGCCGCGAAGACGGGCAGGGCGGATGTGACGGCCATGCCGCTTGGTCTGGATGCGCCGACCAGCATCGCCATGGCCTTGCTGGTCCTGGGTCCCGCGTTCGCAGGCTACAAGGCCTCGGGCATGGATCCCGTCGCGGCCGGCGAGGCCACCTGGCGACTGGGCATGGCCTCGCTCGTGGTCATGGGCGTGCTGAAGTTCGTCCTGTCGTTCTTCGGGGCGTGGGTGCAGCGCTCGGTGCCACGCGCCGGCTTGCTCGGTTCCATCGCCGGTATCGCGCTGGTGCTCATGGGCTTCCTCCCGCTGGTCGAGATCATGCGTGTCCCGGTGGTCGGTTTCGCCGGCCTCGGCATCGTGCTCTACGCGCTGGTCGCGAAGCGGCGCCTGCCGTTCGGCACGCCGGGTGTCCTGGCCGCTGGTGCGGTCGCCGTGGCGCTGTACTACGGCCTGGGGCCACTCGGCCTGCTCGGCACGGGCTACCACGCACCGGCCGCTTGGGAATGGCGCCTGGGCTTCCCCTGGCCTTCGCTGGGGTTCATCGCCGGCCTGCCGGCCACCATGCCGTACCTCGCTTTGATCCTGCCGTTCGGCCTGCTCATGGTGGTCGGTGGCATCAACGTGACCGAGAGCGCCCGCGCCGCAGGCGATGACTATTCGACACGGGACATCCTGCTGGTCGAGGCGCTTGCCACGCTCGTGGCCGGTGTCTGTGGTGGCGTCGCTCAGACCACGCCCTACATCGGGCAGCCCGCCTATAAGGCCATGGGCGCACGGACGGGCTATACGCTGGTCACCGGCCTGGTCATCGGCCTCGGTGGCATCTTCGGCTACCTCTCGAACCTGGTGGAACTGTTGCCTGTTGCGGTGCTGGCGCCGATCCTGGTCTTCGTCGCGATCGGCATCACCGTGCAGGCGTTTGAAGCCGTCCCCCTGCGCTATGCCGCGGCCGTTGTTTTCAGCTTCTTCCCGGCCATTGCACGCATGCTCGCGATCAAGCTTGGCGATCCTTCGATCGTCGATCCGGCGCGGTTCGGAGCGTTGTATGCCGACGCCAGCCACGGCATCTCGGAGCTCGCTGTCATCGTCATCCTCGGCAACGGCTTCATCATCACGTCGATGGTCTGGGCCAGTTTCGTCGTCGCGATGATCGACGGGCACGTCCGCAAGGCGGCGGGCATCGTCGCATTGGGTGCCGTGCTTACGGCTTTCGGTGTGATCCACTCGGTACAGCCCATCGGTGCCGTCTATCTGCCGTGGCTGCTTGATGCGGCATCGCGCACGCTGGTGTGGCAATTCGTCGGTGCCTACGGCGCACTCGCCGTGGTGCTGTTGCTTCTATCCATCCGTGAAGGCGGCGCCCGCAAAACCGTGTAGGTATTTGCCTATTTTATGTAGCGGTGCCCTGCCAAGCTTGAATTGCGCGGGCACCGCAGCCACCCTTGGAGCCTGTTCCCCAAGAGTCCTCCTCCCCATGTCCCTTTCCGACCTGACCAAGCTGCCGGGCGTCACCGCGTCACCGGATATCGCCACCCGACGCTACGTGTTCAACCACACCATGATCCGCGTGCGTGATCTCGAAGTGTCGCTGGACTTCTACACGCGCGTGCTTGGCTTCACGCCGGTGTACCAGCATGTGTTCGACGAAGCGAAGTTCACCATCGTGTACCTGGTACTCGTCGGCGACACCTCGGTGATCCCCGAAGACGACGATGCGCGCAAGCGCTGGGTTCTCAGCCAGCCGGGCGTGCTGGAACTCACGCACAACCACGGCACGGAGAAGGAAGCGAAGACGCCGTACCACAACGGCAACACCGAGCCGCGCGGTTTCGGTCACCTCTGCGTGAGCGTACCGGACGTCAACGTGGCGTGCGCCCGCTTCGAGGCGCTGAAAGTCCCCTTCCAGAAGCGCCTTACCGACGGCCGGATGAGCCACATTGCGTTTATCCGCGATCCGGACGAATACTGGATCGAAATCCTGCAGCCGACGCCGCTGGCCTGATCCTCGCTGGACCCGGATTCCCCATGACACCACGCTTGCCCCCGGTCACCCGAAACCTGCTCATCGCCAACGTGGTGCTGTTCGGTCTGCAGCTGCTGCTCGATGACGACAACACGATCGCAGTGACCCGCTGGCTGGGGCTGTGGCCGCTTGGTCACTACATCGCGGTGAACCTCGGGGGCGGAGATATCGCGGGGCTCGGCTTCCGGCCCTGGCAGCTGGTGACCTACGCGTTCCTGCACGGCGGGGTCATGCACATCGTGCTGAACATGTACGCGCTGTACATGTTCGGCGGGCTGCTGGAGCGGGTGATGGGAGCGCGCCGCTTCCTCATCTACTACTTCACCTGCCTGTTGGCGGCGGGTGTCGCGCAGCTGGCGGTGCTGTACTTCTTCGAGCCCGACAAGATGTACCCCACCGTGGGTGCGTCGGGCGCGATCTTCGGGCTGCTCGCCGCGTTCGCGATGCTGTTCCCGCGCGAAAAGCTCATGCTCATCCCGATCCCGGTGGGGATCCCTGCCTGGCTTTTCGTCACGCTGTACGGCGCCGCCGAACTGATCTTCGGCGTCACCGGTACGCTGTCAGGCGTGGCCCATTTCGCCCATCTGGGCGGCCTTGTCGCTGGCCTGGCACTGCTCTGGGCGTGGGGCGTAAGGCCGCCACCACGCCCGCAATACTGAGTTCACTCAGCGCAGTGCGAGGAAGTCCGGGCTAACCACGAAGCGCACCGCGTCGAGGCGCAGGCGCGCTTCGGGCAGGGCATCGAGCAAGGCGCCGCGCTCGGCGGCCACGGCCTGGATCTCGGCTTCGGTAATCGACGGGTTGACCTGGCGCAGGGCCAGCAGGCGGCTGAACTCGGCGTCGAGTTCGGCCTTCGCCATCTCCACGGCCTCGATCTTCAGCACCTCGGCGCGGCCTTCGGCCAGGTCCTTCGCATGCTCGAGCATCGGCGGCACCAGCTTCGACAGGAACTTTCGGTAGCGGGCCACGTCGATATTCCGGTCGGCGGCGCGGCGCAGGGCGACATCGCTGGGGCGGAAATTCGGCCGCTCGGTGAGCTTGGTGTCCACCGTGATCATCAGCGGCGTCGTCGGCAGGAAGCGGCCGGCGTCGAGCTGGCGGTCGGCGACTACTTCCAGCACATAGACGGACTGGAGCAGGGCGGTGCGTACCGGCAGGTTGTCATCGACCAGGAACGCCGCGTTGCCGGTCTCGCCCGATACCAGCAGGTCCACGGCCGCCAGCACCATCGGGTGATCGAGGCGGAGCAGCGGCAGGTCTTCGCGGGCCAGCGAGGTATCGCGCGAGAACGTCACCGAGAGCGGGCCTTCGGCGAAGCCTGGCAGGCCATCGGTCGAGAGGTACTGCGGATCGAGCAGGGTGATGTCCTTCGCCAGCTCTTCCGCGTGCACGCCATACATCTCGAACAGGCGCTGGATGAAGGCATCGCGTGACGGATCGTGGTCGTCGCGCGCGAAGCTGCCGGCGAGATCGTCGGCATGCGGATCGCGGCTGGCGGCCAGTTCGAGCAGGTGGTCGCGGCCGGCATGGATCAGTGCGGACAGCTCTTCGTGTGCACCGCGGGTTTCAGCGATCAGCGCGTCCAGTTCCTGGTCGCGGTTATCGTCTTCGCGCGCATGTTCGTCGGCCAGGGTCGAGAGCAGGCTGCCGAAGCGGCGGAGCAGCTCGCGGCCATCGGCGGGGCTGGTACGGAACGCGTCCAGGCCTTCGTCATACCAGCGCGCCAGAATGTGCTGGGCGCTGTCCGACACCACCGGCACGTGGATCACGATGTCGTGCTTCTGGCCGATGCGATCGAGGCGGCCGATGCGCTGCTCGAGCAGGTCCGGATCCAGCGGGAGATCCCACATGACCAACCGGTGGGCGAACTGGAAGTTGCGGCCTTCGGAGCCGATCTCGGAACAGATCAGCAGGCGCGCGCCATCGGGCTGCGCGAAGAACGCGGCGTTGCGGTCGCGCTGGACGATGCCAAGGCCTTCGTGGAAACGCGCCACGCCAACGCCGCTGCGCGTGCGCAGGGCGTCTTCGATCGCCATGACCTTGCCCTGGCTACGGCAGAGCAGGAGGAACTTGTCGTTCGGGTGGGCATCGAGCAGGCCGACCAGCTCGGTGATGCGCGGATCATCGGCGTAATCGAATTCCAGCGGCGCGGGCGGCTGCTGGATATCCGAACGGAATTCGGCGAGGAGGGTTTCCCGCTTGCCCGGCAACAGCGTGGCGGGATCGATCTCGATCACCTCAGGCACGCGGTGCGGGAAGCCGCCGATGCCGGCGCGGCGGTTGCGGAACATCGCGCGGCCGGTGCCGTGGCGGTCGATCAGCGCGGCGAGCACGGAGGCGCTGCCATTCGGCCGGTCGAGCAGGGCGGACATCTCGCGATCGCCCTTGAAGCGCTCGGCGACCAGCGCACGCTGCGCATCGTCCAGGGGCTTGCCATCGGCCAGGGTGTTGGCCAGTTCCGAGAGCGGCGCGAGATTGGCGGATTCGGCCAGGTACGCATCGAGGTCGCTGTAACGCTGCGGGTCAAGCAGGCGCAGGCGGGCGAAGTGGCCCGCGCGGCCAAGCTGCTCGGGCGTCGCGGTGAGCAGGATCACGCCCGGCGTGGCCACGGCGAGTTCCTCGACCAGGCGGTAACGCGGGCTGGCGCCTTCGGGCGTCCACTCGAGGTGGTGCGCCTCGTCGACGACGATCAGGTCCCAACCGGCTTCGGCCAACTGGGCTGCACGCTTCGGCGCGCTTTCCAGGAACGCGAAATCGGCGATGACGAGCTGTTCGTCCTCGAACGGGTTGCGGCCATCGTTACCCTGTTCGATCGCCTCGCAGCGCTCCTCATCAAAGATGGAGAACGAGAGGTTGAAGCGGCGCAGCAGTTCGACGAACCACTGGTAGACCAGCGTTTCCGGCAGCAACAGCAAAACGCGCTCGGCGCGGCCGGCGGCGAGCTGGCGGGCGAGGATCATGCCGGCTTCGATGGTCTTGCCAAGGCCCACTTCATCGGCGAGCAGCACGCGTGGCGGACGACGTGCGGCGGCAATGCCGGCCACGCGCAACTGGTGCGGCACCAGGCCGATGCGGGCCGATTCCAGGCCCCACGAGGCAGCGCGGCGCGCTTCCGCACGGCGGCGCAGGCCTTCGGCGCGCAGGTCGAACTTGTCGTTGGTATCGGTACGTCCGCCGATCAGGCGGTCGTCGGCCTGCGACATGGCCTGCTCATCATCGAGCTGGCCTTCTTCCAGTTCACGGCCTTCGCCGCGGTATACCAGCAGGCCTTCGCGGGTTTCCACGCGCTCGACCAGGAAGGCGATGCCTTTGCCGGATACGCGCTGCCCAGCGCGGAATTCGGCGCGCACCAGTGGGGCGCTGTCGATGGCGTAGGGGCGCAGGACGCCCGCCTTGGCGAACAGCACCTGCACGCCGCGCCCTTCGATGCGGAGGATGGTGCCGAGGCCGAGTTCAGGTTCGGCGGTGGAGATCCAGCGTTGACCAGGTTCGAACATGCTTTGTGGGGGTACGGCCTTGGGGGTGGATGATTATCCCGCCCCGGGGCCTGCATGCCTACCTTTTCGTTAAGCCTGTGCAAAAAACAGGCCGATGGATCAGGTTTCCGCCCAGCGCCGCAGCAGATTGTGATAGACGCCGGTCAATTGCAGGATCGAGCCCTGGTCGGCGCCATCGGCGGTGAGCTTGCGGATAGCCGTATCCATTTCCAGCAAAAGCCGGCGCGCGCTGTCGTCGCGCACCAGGCTTTGCACCCAGAAAAACGAGGCGATACGTGCCCCGCGGGTCACCGGCGTGACCCGGTGCAGGCTGGATGAGGGATAGACCACGGCATCACCGGCGGCCAGCTTCACTTCGTGCTCGCCGTACAAGTCGCTGACGATCAGCTCGCCACCGTCGTATTCATCCGGATCGGAAAGGAACAGCGTGCACGACACGTCGCTGCGCACATGCGCGTCGCCATCGACCTGCATCACCGCACCATCGATATGGAAGCCGTATTCGCCGCCGCCTTCGTAACGGTTGAAACGCGGCGAGAGCGTGCGCAGCGGCAACACCGCCGCGTGGTAGAGCGGGTGGCGGCCCAGTGCCGCCACCACCAGGTCGCCGAGTGCCGTGCGCACCGGCGACGCCTGCGGAAGCTGGAGGTTCCGCTTGACCCTGGCGCCCTGTGGACCGACGGTTTCCCTGCCATCGGTCCACTCGGCACCGTCCATCTGCTTTCGCATCCCAGCGACCTCATCCGAGGTGAGCACGTCGGGAATGTGCAGGAGCATGATGGATGACCCTCGGGGCGATCAGAAGCGGAAGTTGGCGCTCAGCATGGCCGAACGCGGGGTACCCGGACTATAGCGGTAACCGCTCTTGTTGATCGCCGCGACGTAGTTCTTGTCGAACAGGTTGTAGACGTTGAGCTGGACGTCGAAATTGCGGCTGACCGGGTAGCTGGCCATCGCATCGAACACCCAGTAGCTCTCGGTGTGGTCCGGCGTGCCGATGGCGCCATCGGTACCGCGCTTCATTTCGCCGCTGTAACGCGCGCCGCCGCCGATCGTGAGGTTGAACGGGAAGTGGTACGTCGTCCATGCGGTGAAGGCCCGCTTGGGGTTGTACGCGAGGTCCGAGCTGCCATCCTGCGATACGTTGGTGCCCGTCTCCACCTTCGCATTCATGGTGGTGAAGCCCGCGCTCACGGCCCAGTTGTCGGTGAACTTGCCCACCGCCGAGATCTCGACGCCGCTCACGCGCTTCTTGCCGATCTGGTAATAGAGCAGGTCGGTCGGATCCTGCACCAGCTCGTTGGTGACGGTGGTGCGATACAGGGCGGCGGTAAGCAGCAGCTTCTCGCCGAGCAGGTCCCACTTCGTGCCGAGTTCGGCGGTCTTCGCCTTCTGCGGATCGAAGTTCGGGTTGTCGGCGCTGTTGGTGGCCGACGAGAGCGTCAGCGTATTGCCGCCCGGCGGCTCCTGCGACTGGGCGAAGTTGGCGTAGATGCTGCCATTCGCGGCCGGCTTGTACAGGATGCCGAGCTTGTAGTTCTTCAGGTTATCGCTCTTCGATGCATCCACGCCCGGCACGATGCTGCCGGTGGGCAGGCGGCCGCACACCGGTGCGCCGCGGCCGCCGCAGGCGACGAGGCTGCTGAAGTCGGTCTTGTAATGATCGAAGCGGACGCCGGCGTTCACCTGCCAGGACTCGCCGAACTTCACGGTATCGAAGATGTAGGCGGCCGCGGTGTTGGTCTTGCCATCGCTGCGTGCGCCGGTTTCACCGTAGCGGAGGCCGCCCACGTCGGAGTACGGCTTGTACAGGTTCGCCGCCGGCCACGTGCTGCCACCCAGCGCGCCCATGCCGATGGCGCGGGCCTTTTCCTGCGTCAGCTCGACACCGGCGCTGATGTCCTGCTTCACCGCGCCCGAATCGATCGACACCGTGACGTTGGTCTGGTTGGTCGCGATGCGATTGGACTGGTGCTTGAACGTCGGCGTGCTGCGCGCGAGCGTCCAGGTCGACGGATCGTTCGGGTTCGGCGTGATGATGTTCGCGCCGCTGGCCAGGAACGAGGTGAGCAGGTAATCCTGCTGCGTACGGCCCCAGCGCGTGGTGTTGTGCAGGGCGACCTGGTCGTTGAAGTCGTGCTCGACGAGGATCGTGAACAGGTCCTGCGTGTTGCGGTCGTGGTCCTGGTTCGTGCCGTAGAAGTTATCCGTATCGACCTTCGGCGCGGTGCCGAGGAACGCGCGGTTATCCGGCGAGGCGTAACCCGGCAGGCCGATGGTGGGGATACCACCATCCGGCGTGTTGCGCTGCTTCACGTGCAGGTAGTCGAGGTAGACGCGGGTCGGCGTGCCAAGGCCAAAAGCGAGTGAGGGCGCGACGCCCCAGCGGTTCTGCTCGACCTGGTCACGGCCGGCGACGCCGCTGTTCTGCTTCATCACGTTGAGGCGGAACGCGCCGGTATCGCCCATCTGCCGGTTGAGGTCGGCGGTGGCGCGCTCGCGCGAACCGCTGCCGCCCTGCACGCTGCCGCTGACGCCGTTGCCGAGCACTGGCTGCTTGCTGACGAGGTTCACGGCGCCGGTCGGCGCGGTGCGGCCGTACTCGGTGCCATCCGGACCCTTGGTCACTTCGACCTGTTCGATGTTGAACACGTCGCGCGACACGGTGCCGAGATCGCGCACGCCATCGACGAAGATGCTGCCCGAGGTATCGAAGCCGCGCATGTAGATGGCGTCACCGGTGTTGGTGGCGCCGTTTTCGCCGACGTAGAAGGTGCCGACGCCAGGGCTGTTGCGCAGCGCCTCGGTCAGCGTGGTGGCGCCCTGCTGCTGGATCAGTTCCTTGCCGATGACCTGGATCGTCTGCGTCGTATCGAGCAGCGACTGGGTGAACTTGGGCGAGGAGACCTTATCCGTGCGGTAGTCGGAGGAACGGTCCGCATCGACCTGCATGCCGGGGAGGGCCTGGGCGTCGTTTACCTTGGCCTGCTGCGGCGGCGCGTCGGCGGCGATGGCGCCATGGGCGAAGACGAGGAGGGCGGCGGCACCGACGGTGCGCGCGGCCGGAACGGCATGCTTGCGGCTCTTGATGTGGGCCATGGACTTTCCTTTGCGGGGCTTTTTTTGAGAGAGCTGGGCTGCCGCAGGCACAAGCCGACCCGCGCCGGCCGGGGGCCAGCGGTGGGGAAGTTGGGTTGTGTCCCTAGAAAACGCAGGGTGCGACACCTACAGATTGCACATCGTAAAGATAATGAGAACGAGTTGCAATTACCTTGTAAGTGTCATCTAAGCGAGATCCGGTTGCGTCCGGCGAGCGCCTGCTCGCAGCACGTACCACTGGAACAGGCCACGCCCGTCAGCGGTGGGTGCCGTACAGGTGAGTACCTGCCAGCCGAGCCGGGCCGCTTCGGCGTGTACGGGTACGAGTACGCCGCTATGACCAAACAGCACGGCGACGCCGCCCGGGCGGATGGTGGTTGCGAGCCGCCTGAAAAGTGTGAGCGCCTGCTTGCGCGTGACCACTTCGACATTAAGGAAGCGGAGCAGCAGCCCGTCGACGCTGCTCGCGGGGAGCGCGGTCGCGTCGGCGCAGGCGAAATCGGGGACGACGTGTCCGTGGTGGCGCCGCGCGGTGTCGACCATGGCGGGGCACAGGTCGCTCCCTGTGAAACGCAGGCCGGGGCAAGCGCGCGCCATGGCCGCGACGAAATCGCCGGTGGAACAGGCGGGGTCGTGGACAAGCGCACCCGGGGGCAGGGCGTTCGTCAGCGTGCGCGCGCACAGCTCGCGAAGGTGGTGTTCGTCTTCCGCAAACCTCGCTGCATGGCGCGAAGCCACCTGCCAGTACTGCGGTGGGCATACCCATTCGCGGCCGTGGGCGTCCAGCGCCGGGAATGGGAAGATCAGCTCCGCCGACGCGTCGGCTGCAGCCATCGCAAGGAACGCGGCGGCCTGCCGGCCATCGCGCAAGGTCACGTCGAGGTGTGTCTCGTTACCGCCAAACCCAAAGCGGAACGGGTCGCCCAGGAGGTCATCAGAACGGATCGCATGGGACGGCGTGCCGCTGGCGCGGCCGCGACAGCGGCGGCCTACCCAGCGCAGGCCGCCGCACTGCAGGATGAAGTATTGCTGGCGCGCCGATGGGCACGTCTCGCGCAGCAGCCAGGGGTGCCCCGGCTGGGTGCGCGCGAGGGCGATCTGGTCAAGGACTGCCCGTTCCGACGCAAGCCAGTCGCGCGCATCAGGCATGCCCATGCGGTGCTCCCCGTTCGAAGCCCGGGACGACGATGCCCCCGCGCGAGACCAGGTAATAACGATCGAACCCAGGCACGAGCACCTGGCACAGCGTGAGTGTTTCCGGCCGGCTGTACAGCACGTGGACCAGAGGCCGGTAACCCTCGGCGGCGAGCGCGGCCATGCCGCGTTCCAGTTCCCCGGCTACCGCAAGCGAGCGCGCTTGCCTGGGCAGGGTGACCCTTTCGAGCCGGCGCCTTCCACATAGCGCCGGAAGATCGGCGATGCAGCTGCGGTGCAACCGTTTCCACGGCCGCAGGCGCCGTTCCTCGCAGGCAAGGTCGTTCCCGACGGCCGGCACATGGTCGGCCACGGCATGCACCTGCACGAGCTCCGCCAGCGCACGCGACGCGGCATGCACGGCATCGCCGGAGGCGCCGGCGCCGTAGAGATGCTGTGGCCGCCCCGGCCGCGCACCGAAGGCCAGGTAGGTATGCGCGGCGGCATGCGTGGAGATATCGAGCAGGGTGATGCTGGCGCCGATCTCGGCCTCCGCTTCGGTCCAGTCGCGGCGCAGCACCGATCCGCTGCCGCGTGCATCGAGCACGCGCAACGGCTCGTCGGTGTCGTCGTGAAAATGGCGACGCAGGAAGCGCGATACGTCGTCGCGTTCGACGCACTCGTTCAGCGCGTGCAGTGCGGCTTCGGCGAACGTCGCGCCGATCGCGGTGCCGCTGTTGCTCGCATAGCGGGCCAGCCCGGTGTAGTCGAAGGTGTCGTCGCCATCGGGCGCATCGAGGTAGGTGGGGCGCGAAAGGGCCAACGGATAGGCCTTGCACGCGCCATCCAGGTAACCCGTGTAGACCCGGCAGGCGAGGTGCTCGCCGGGCTGGGCGGCCAGGAAGGCGTCGACGGGCGCACCCATGCCCGCGGGTACCTGCGCCGCGGGGATCAACGCGTGGTCGAGCGAGCAGGCGTGGTAAAGGCTCAGGTAGTGTTCGCAGGCCTCATACAGGGCGCCCGTGAGCGAGAAATCGCCCCGTCCCTTGCCGGTACCGGTGTAACGCGTATCGCGCGCTGGGTCCTGGAGTTCGACGATCGTGGTGTTCAGCGAGGCGCCGTGTTGCTCGGCGCGCCACGTGAGGCCCAGGTGGGCTAGTTCGCTTTCGACGCGCAGCCGCGCCTGCGCGAGGGGGAACTCGCGTTCGAAGGGAATCATCGCTTTCGTCCAATGAAAAACGGGGCCCCCCCTGGGGCCCCGTCGGGGGTCACTCGTCGTCGAGCTCGGCGAGTTCGACGTTGCTGAGCTGCACGGTAGTGGATGCGTCGAGACCCTCGAGGGTTTCGTCTTCCGGCAGGTGGTGGCAGTAGCACATATAAGAACCCATGGCACGACTCCTTCCGTTGGTGGGAAATGCCGGCGTGGATGAGCGCCGACGAAGGCAGGTTATCGGCTCCGCGGCGTAGAAGCCGAGCAGCGAATGCCGTCATCCCGTGTAGGGATGGTCTTGCAGCGACTACGGAAAAACCCTACAGGCGAGCCGCGGCCGACACAAAAAAAGCGCCGCACAATGTGCGGCGCTTTTCGTCACAGGAATGATCAGGTAACGCGAGTTACCAGATCTTCACCTGCTTATCGCCCTCGCGGATCATCTTCGCGCCCGGCTTGCACTGGAACGCCGTGGCGAACGATTCCATGTTCGACGGAGCGCCGATCGCGCGCAGCGATGCGGGAGCGTGCGGGTCGACGTTGAGGTACAGCTTCGCCTGCTTGTCGCGGACGCTGCCACGCCACACGCGCGCCCAGTTCAGGAAGAAGCGCTGGTCCTGGGTATAACCGTCGATCTTCTCGCCGGCTTCCTTCGGGTTCTTCTTCAGCGCTTCCTGCAGGGCGTCGTACGCCACGTTCAGGCCGCCCAGGTCGGCGATGTTCTCGCCCAGGGTCAGCTTGCCGTTGACGTGCAGGTCCGGCTCCGCCTTGATCGGCGCGTACTCGTTGAACTGCGCCACCAGCTTGCCGGTGCGCTCGTCGAACTTGGTGCGGTCTTCCTTCGACCACCAGTTCTTGTTGTTGCCGTCGCCGTCGAACTGGCTGCCCTCGTCATCGAAGCCGTGGCTGGCTTCGTGGCCGATCACCGCGCCGATACCGCCGTAGTTGATCGCGTCGTCACCGTTGGCATCGAAGAACGGCGGCTGCAGGATCGCGGCCGGGAAGTTGATCGTGTTGTCGGTCGGGTTGTAGTACGCGTTCACCGTCTGCGGGGTCATGCCCCAGTCGAGGCGGTCGGTCGGCTTGCCGATCTTCGCGATGTCGTAGTGGTAGTTGAACTTGCTGGCGGCTTCGACATTGCCGAAGTAGTTGGTGCCCGAGACATCCAGGCCCGACCAGTCACGCCACTTGTCCGGGTAACCGATCTTCGGCAGGAAGGTGTTCCACTTGGCGATCGCCTTTTCCTTGGTCGCATCGCTCATCCAGTCGAGCTTCTCGATGCGCGCCTTGAGGGCGTTGCGCACGTTGTCGACCAGCTCGTTGGCGCGCTGCTTCGCTTCCGGCTTGAACACCTTGGCGACGTACAGCTGGCCCAGGGCTTCACCCATCGACGAGTTCACCGTGCCGAGCACGCGCTTCCAGCGCGGCTTCTGCTGCGGCTGGCCGGCGAGGGTCTTGCCGTAGAAGTCGAACTTGTTGTCCTGGAAGTTCTTCGACAGGTACGGCGAGGCGCTGTCGATCGCGTGGAAGCGCAGGTAGGCCTGCCAGGTGGTGACCGGGGTGCTGGCCAGCATCTTGTCGAACTGGGCGAAGAACTTCGGCTGCGAGAGCGAGAAGCCCTTGTCGATCGTCACGCCCTGGGCGGCGAAGAACTTCTCCCAGTTGAAGTGCGGGGTGATCTTGTCCGCTTCCTTCACCGAGACGAAGTGGTACTGGTTTTCCGGCGCGCGCAGTTCGACCGGCGCCAGCGAGGCCGCGGCCAGCTGGGTTTCGAACTTCATGATGTCGTCGGCCTGGGTCTTCGCGTCGCCTTCCGGCACGCCCGCGAGGGTCAGGGTCTTGGTGATGTAGTCGACGTAGGCCTTGCGGTTATCGGCCTGCTTCGGATCGGTGTAGTAATCCTTGGTCGGCAGGCCCAGGCCATCCTGCTGCGCGTAGCCGATCTGGACCTTGGCGTTCTGGAAATCCGCGCCCGAGCCGAAGCCGAACACGTAGCCGTTGCCGTCGTTGAAGCTGGTGTCGAGGAAGTCGGCGATGTCCTGCGGGGTCTTCAGCGCATCAATCTTCGCCAGTTCCGGCTTGAGCGGGTCGATGCCGGCCTTCTCGATGGCGTCTTCGTTCATGCCCGAGCGGTAGATCAGGCCGATCTTCTGCTCGATCGAGCCCGCCTTGGCATTGTCGGCGCCCTTGTCGGCGGCATCGACGATGTCGTGCTGGGTGTTGAGGCTGTTCTCAGCCAGCTGATCGAAGGCGCCCCAGCGGGTGCGGTCTTCGGGGATCGGGTTGGCGGCGACCCACTTGCTGTTGACGAAGCCGTTGAAGTCGTCGCAGGCGTTGATGCCGGAATCGAGCTCAGCCACGTCGAAGCTGGGCTTCGCGGGGGCGGCGGCCGCGGCCGGCGCGGTGCTGGCAGGGGCAGGCGAGTTGGCGGCCGGCGCGGCGGCGTCCTCGTGCTTGCTGCACGCGGTGCCGACGAGCGCAACGCTCAATGCCAGTGCGAGCGGCTTCAGGTACTGCTTGGTCATGGATATCCCTCTGTGGAATGGTCATCAAGTCGGCACTCCCCGGCGCCGCCCCCGCCCGAGGATAGCCGCTGCGGGCCCTGCTCAGGGGGGACCGTGACGGAAGTCATGGTTCGGTGCCGGGCGTGATGCACCGCACGATCTACGAAATTTCGCAATTTCCTGCGCCGTTTGTCCCTTCGGTGTCATAACAGGTTCCTACGCTCCCTCTCACCGCATGACAGGGGATGCGGCCCATAGCCACCGGCGCATCACCAAAGATCACCGAGGAGCCACTGTCATGCGCAAGATCCTGGCCGCGGGCATCGCCTGCGTGCTTTCCCTTTCGGCCGCGACCCTGGTGGTTGCCCAGCAGACCGCCCCGGCGGAAACGGCCACCAGTGCCCTCGGCTTCGGCTGGGGCCACGGCGGGCACGGCAACGGCCCCCGCACCGCCACCCCCATCAAGCACGTCGTGGTGATCTTCCAGGAGAACGTCTCCTTCGATCACTACTTCGGCACCTACCCGGTCGCAGCCAACGACCGCGGCGAGCCGTCGTTCTATGCACGCCCGTTCACGCCGAACGTGAACGGCTACGACCGCCGCCTGCTCACCAAGAACCCGAACGCGCAGAACGCGGATAACGGCGACGCGGCGATCAACCCGTTCCGCCTCACCCGCGCCCAGGCGGCCACGGCCGACCAGGACCACGGCTACACGTCCGAGCAGCGTGCCTTCCACGGCGGCAAGATGGATCTGTTCCCCAAGTACACCGGCCATGGCGAAGCCTTGCCGGGCGGTGATGCGCAGGAAGATGGCCAGGGCCAGGTCATGGGCTACTACGACGGCAACACTGTCACGGCCTTCTGGAACTACGCCCAGCATTTCGCGATGAGCGACAACAGCTACGGCACGGTGTTCGGCCCCTCGACGCCGGGCGCCATCAACCTCATCTCGGGCCAGACCGCCGGCGTGATCGATACGCTGAACGGCACGGGCGCCGAAACCGATGACGGCCACGGCGGCCTTACGATGATCGGTGACCCGGACCCGATCGGCGACGTGTGCGCTTCGCCGACGGCGAACCAGGTGACGATGGGTGGCAAGAACATCGGCGACCTGCTGAACGACCGCAACGTGACCTGGGGCTGGTTCCAGGGTGGCTTCGACGTGAGCCGCACCAACCCGGATGGCAGCACCGGCTGCGCGCGCCGCACGCTGTCGAAGGTGACCAACGCCACGTCCAACGACTACAGCCCGCACCACGAGCCGTTCCAGTACGACCCGAGCACGGCCAACCCGACGCATGCGCGCCCGACCTCGGTGGGCATGATCGGCAAGACCGACCAGGCCAACCACCAGTACGACATCGAGGATTTCTACGATGCGCTGGATGCCGGTAACCTGCCGGCGGTGAGCTTCCTGAAGGCCTCGGCCTACCAGGACGGCCACGCGGGCTACTCCGATCCGATCGACGAGCAGGCCTTCGTCGTGAAGGTGATCAACGCGCTGCAGCAGAGCGGCGAGTGGAACGACACCGCGGTGGTCATCGCGTACGACGACTCCGACGGCTGGTACGACCACCAGGATCCGCCGCACGTGCATGCCTCGACCGGTACCACCGACGCGCTTGACGGTGACGGTACGTGCAAGGGCCGCACCGTGCTTCCGGGTATCGACGGCAAGACGCCGGCGATGGGCCGTTGCGGATTTGGCCCGCGCCTGCCGCTGCTCGTCGTTTCGCCCTGGGCCCGCGATAACTTCGTGGACCACGGCGTGACCGACCAGAGCTCGATCACCCGGTTCATCGAAGACAACTGGCTCGAAGGCAAGCGGATTGGCGGCGGTTCCACCGACGCGACGGCCGGCCGCATCGACTCCATGTTCGATTTCTTCTTCCCGCGCCTGTTCGATCGCCAGCTCATCCTGGACGAGAACACCGGGCAGCCGAAGAACGCGCCGCACTGGCCGTTCGGTAATCCGCATGGGTGATCGCCGTCGTTTCCTGAAGACGGTGGGTTGCATGGCCGCGGCGGGATGGATCCCGTCGCGGCTTTTCGCGCATGACATGAAGCACATGCAGGCCGCCCCCGCCGGGCAGGTCGGCAACAACCTGTGCATGCATGCCATGGGCGACACCACCCGCATGCCGGGCCTCGTCGATCCGAACAAGCTCACGCCGTTCGTCGATGCGCTACCGATCCCGCCGGTGCTTCGCCCCGAGACGGGCAAGCCGGTGACCGTGCGCATGGCCGCCAGCAGCCACAAGCTACACCGCGACCTGCCGCCCACCGAACTGTGGACGTACAACGGCAGCTACCCGGGGCCGACCATCGAGGCGCGCACGGGCCAGGCGATCGACATCACCTGGGCGAACGGGCTGCCGACGAGGCATTTCCTGCCCGTGGACCACAACATCTGCGGCGCCGAAGAAGACAAGCCCATCGTGCGCGCCATCACGCACCTCCACGGTGCCAGGGTGCCGCGCAAGGACGATGGCTACCCGGAGGACTGGTACGTCCCGGGCAAGTCGCGCCGCCACCATTACCCCAACGTCCAGGACGCGGCCACGCTGTGGTACCACGACCATGCCATGGGCATTAACCGGTTGAACATGTACGCCGGGCTCATGGGCCTGTACCTGCTGCGCGACGAGCATGAGCTCTCGCTCGGGCTGCCGTCGGGCGAGTTCGAACTGCCGCTGGTCATCGCCGACCGCTGGCTGCGTGAGGACGGGCGCCTTTACTACCCTGATTCCGGCGACGCGAAAGCGCCATGGGTGCCTGAAGTGTTCGGCAACCTGACGCTGGTGAATGGCGCCATCCTGCCGCGTGCCGACGTGCAGGCGCGGCGCTACCGCCTGCGCGTGCTGAACGCCGCGAACGGCCGCTTCTACCACCTGCGTTTCAAGGATGGCCGACCGTTCCAGGTCATCGGCTCCGACCAGGGCCTGCTGGCCGCACCGGCGACGATGAAGGCGATCTTCCTTGCCCCGGGCGAACGCGCCGATATCGTCGTGGACTTCGCATCGTTGCGCGGCGGCACCGCCGACCTGATGAACGATGCCGTGCCGCTGATGCGCTTCGCCGTGGGCCAGGGCGAAGCGAAGGACGACAGCCGCGTGCCCGATGCGTTGCGTGAGATCACCCGTTTCACGGAGAGGAGCGCCTCGAAGACGCGCGACATGACGATGGACGAGTACAGCGACTGCGTCGCCACGCCGATGCTCATGCTGCTCAATGGCAAGCGCTGGCACGAGCCGGTGACCGAGACGGTGAAGCTCGGCAGCACCGAGATGTGGAACCTGGTGAACCTCACCGAGGATACCCACCCGATCCACCTGCACCTGGTGCGCTTCCAGATCCTCGACCGCCGCCCATACGACGTCGACGAGTACCTCGAAAAGAAAACCATCCGCTACGTCGGCCCCGCGCAAAAACCACCGGCGCACGAACAGGGCTGGAAGGACGTGGTGCAGGTGTACCCGGGCATAGTCACGCGCATCGTGGCCACGTTCGACGGCTTCGAAGGCCGCTACGCATGGCACTGCCACCTAGCCGAGCACGAGGCCAACGAGATGATGCGGCCGTTCGAGGTGGTGGCGTAAGCGACCATCCATAGTAGGAGCCCACCCTGTGGGCGACGCCGTTCGCGAAAGAGCCGCAGGCCCTGTGGCATTTCGCGAAAGATGTCGCCCACAGGGTGGGCTCCTACAGCATCGTTAGTGCAGTTGCTGGAGCGCGGCGTTGTCCAGTCGAACCACCGGGTACGCACCCACCTTCTGCGCCGTGTACCACGGGCTCTTCTCGAAGAAGAACGACAGGCGTGCCCGCGGGTTGGCGGCAAAGGCCTTGTCCGCCGCCACCTTCGCGTCGAACTCGGCCTTGAGCGCCGGGTTCTCCGCGATCATCTTCCGGGCCAGCGCCTCCATGACCCGCGGTTCGCCGTATTCCTTCGGCTCGAAGATCGCATCGAGGTAACCCCAGGTCAGCAGCGCATCGGGTGCGTGCGCGTCCAGCAGGTTCGCCGCGAGCACGGCGTCGGCATCATCGCCGCGGACAATCACCGTGCCCGCGGGCAACGCGACGTCCACCGGGGCGGGCGAGATCGTGACGCTCCGCAGCAGGTGGTGGCCTTCGAACGGCTTCTCGGCCCACTTCGGTTCCGTCAGCATGTCCTGCGTTGCCTGCACCGTCGCCGCCTGCGCGAGCGTCGTATACGGGATGTGGTGTGCCTTCAGCCGGTCGATCACCACGGTCCACTGCGGCGGGATCGCCCAGGCGGCAGGCAGCGGGGCGCTCGCATCGGGCTGCAGGTCCAGCCAGCTCTGGATCGCGTAGGTCTTTTTCTTCGTCGGGTCGTACTGGATCCACGTATCGCCGGAGATATCGCTGTTCGTCTGGGTGAACGCGTAGCCCTTCAGCGTGAAGGGCTTTGGCGTGGGGTCGGCCTTGAAGGTGACGGCCACCGACGCGTTCGACGACGCAGATAGCGCCGCAGCCCATGCATCGGCCTGCTTCGAGGCGTCCAACAGGGCGGCGGGGTCCTTGTTGATGCCGCCCAGTACCGCGCGTACGACGTCATAGGTTCCATGTACGCGCACGGCATAGGGCTTCAGCATGTGCGTTTCGATCAACAGGCCTGCACGGTTGCGGATGGCCGCGTAACCGGTGGAGAAACGCGGGCCGGAGCCGAAGTTCTCGATACCCTTGGTGGGGTCGCGGCCGTCCTTGAATTCAAGGTAGGGCGAGGCGAGGTGGCCCATCTTCTCGTAAGCGGGGATCGCTTCGCCTTCGATCGTCGTCTTCTGCCAGGCGGCGATCGAAGGTGGCAGCTTGTGCGCGTCCTCGGTGTAGTACGTCAGGTCGTACTGGTAGTCCGCGCCGTCGGTGGTGTGGATATCGATGAGCAGGTCGGGCGACCACTGATTCCACAGGCCCAGCCACGCGCGCGTTTCCGGCGCATCGGCCTTCACGTAGTCGCGGTTGAGGTTGAGGTACTGCGATTGCCCGCGGAAACCCATCTTCTCCGGGCCGTTCTGGTTGATGCGGAAGTACGGGCCGGAGTTCTCGTGGCCATCCACGCTGTACACCGGGATGAAGACGAGCACGGCATGGTCGAGCAGGTGGGCCAGCTTGCCGGTGACGGCAAAATCACGCAGCAGCATCAGGCCTGCGTCCTTGCCCTCGATCTCGCCCGGGTGGATGCCCGCTTGGAGCAGCACGACCGGCTTGCCGGCGGCGCGGGCCTTATCCGGGGTCATGTCGCCATCCTTCGCTGCGACCACCACCGTCATGGGCCGGCCTTCCGGCGTGGTGCCGAACGTCTGCACGCTGACCTGGCCGTGCGAGGCAGCCGCTACCTTATTGAGGTAGGCCAGCGTGTCCGCGTAGGAGGGCGTGGTGCGGAAGCCGGCCGCCTCGGCCGGGGTGGTCCAGGCATCGTTCGCCGGGGCAGCGAACGGGGCGGCGGCGAGCAGGGCAACGGCGAGCAGGGCGACAGACGGGCGGGTGGCGCGCATGGGGACTTCCGGTGTGGCGAATCCAGCCATTGTGTGATTTTTTTCCGCGCGCGGCGAATCATGCGGCCGGCCCGGCGTAAGGACGGGCTAAGCTGGGCCTCCCGATAATCCACCCTGACTCCCCATCGGCCCGGCACGCTTGCACATCCTCCTTATCGAAGACGACGCCCAGCTCGGCGATGCCATCCGCAGGGCATTGGAGCGGCTCGCCCATACCATCACGTGGCTGCGCGATGGCAACGAGGCGCTGGCCGCGCTGCGTGAGCACGAGGCCGACTTGGTGCTGCTCGACCTCGGCCTGCCGGGGCGGGATGGCCTCGAGGTGTTGCAGGAAGCCCGCCGCCAGCGCGTCACCACGCCAGTCATCGTGATGTCGGCCCGTGACCAACTCGATGGCCGCATCCAGGTGCTGGACGCCGGCGCGGACGACTACCTGGTCAAGCCCTTCCACCTGGATGAACTGGCGGCGCGTATCCGTTCGCTCTCGCGCCGCGCGCGGGGCGAAGCGGTCAACCGCCTGGAGGCCGGGGCGCTCAGCATGGACCTGGGCACCTTCGACGTGGCGTGGCGTGGGAACAAGGTGGACCTCACCCGCCGTGAATTCGCGCTGCTGCAGACTTTGATGGAACGCGCCGGCCGCATCGTCCGGCGTGAAACGCTGGAAAGCACGCTGTATGGCCCGGAGAACGCGGTGAGCACCAGCGCGCTCGAGGTGCTCGTGCACGGCTTGCGCCGCAAGCTCAGCCCTGAAGCCATCCAGACCGTGCGCGGGTTCGGTTACATGGTGCCGCGGGAGCCGGTGTGAGGCCACTCAGCCTCCGCTCGCGCCTGTTGCTCCTCATCATTGGCGTGCTGGCCGCCGTGCTGCTGCCGCTCGGCATCCTGAGCGCGCAACGCACG
This sequence comes from Luteibacter sp., assembly GCF_051958795.1. Classification (GTDB taxonomy): domain Bacteria; phylum Pseudomonadota; class Gammaproteobacteria; order Xanthomonadales; family Rhodanobacteraceae; genus Luteibacter. The sequence goes on from NZ_JBQCFT010000314.1 coordinate 21,003, forward strand.
CTGGAAGAAGTGGACGAGCTTTCCGACGGCCGTCTCGCCCAGGCCGCGCGCACGCTGGAAGTGCTGGTAAACCGCATCGGCGTGGAACAGCTGCGCGAGCAACGCACGGCGCGTTTGCTCGTGCCGAGCTCCACGAACCACCCGGCCGAACTCACCGTGCAGGGGCGCACTTATGAATCCGAGGTGGGCTTCCAGGTGTTCGACCGCGACGGCACCCTGCTCATGGCCACGGAGAACCTGGCTTCGGTGCCGCGCCTGCACGTGCCCGACGGCCGCTACGAAGACGTGACCCAGGGCCGCTATACCTGGCGCGTGTTCACGCTGATCATGGAAGAGCAGGGCATCACCATCCGCGCGGGTGAGCGCTATGACAGCCGGCACGAGATTACCCATGCGCTCTGGATCGAACATGGCCTGCCCACGCTGCTCGGCCTGCCACTGCTGGCCGTGCTGGTGGGGTGGGCGGTCCGGCGCGGCCTCGGTCCCCTCGAGGATCTGGCAGGCGCCCTTGCGCATCGCGAGCCCGGTAGCCGGGCGCCGGTGCACCTGAGCGGCGATGCGCCGGAAGAACTGAAGCCGGTGATGGCGGCGCTGAACGACCAGATCCTCCGCCTTGAGAGCGCACTGGAACGCGAGCGCCGCTTCAGCGCCGACGTGGCCCACGAACTGCGTACGCCGCTGGCCTCGACCATGATCAACCTGGAGAACGCCCTCGCTTCGGCGCGGCCCGATGAGGCGCAGGCCGCCCTCAACGCGGCGCGTGACTGCCTGGTCTCACTCGCCCGGCGCACCGAGCAGTTGCTGGCGCTCGCGCGGCTGGAGGCCGGTGCGGCCTCCGGGCCCCGCGCACGGGTGGACCTGGCCTCGTTGGCGCTCGACGTTGTGGAGGAGCTGGCGCCGGTCATCGCACGTGGCAACGTGGAGCTCGAGATCGACCGCCCCGATGGGGATGTGATCATCGAGGGCTATCCCGTCGCGCTGGGCGTGCTGCTGCGCAACCTGCTGGATAACGCGTTCCGCCACGTCCCCTCGGGTGGCCACGTTGCGCTATCCATCGAGCGGCGCGATGCGCATGCGGTGATCGAAGTGGTGGATGACGGCCCGGGCATTCCGGCCGAGCGCCGCGCCGGCATGTTCGGGCGCTTCCAGCGTGGGGTCGATTCCCACGGCGATGGCTATGGCCTTGGCCTCTCCATCGTGCAACGTGCTGCGGAACTCCACGGTGCCTCCGTGGAACTGCTGGATCGCGATGGCGGCCACGGCCTCCGCGTCGTGGTGACGCTGCCACTCTAGCGCGCCGCCATCGGCGCGAACATGCAAGCTTTTGTCATGCGCGCTGGCGCATCCTCGGGAGCCTATCCCGAGGAGCGCTTGTGATGAAAAACACCGAAGCCGCCAAGACCCGCCGCAAGGCCGACCTGAATACCCCCACCGGTCTCGGTGCCGATGCGACCCGTGACATCTCGGCCGAGCTCAACGCGCTGCTGGCGGACACCTTCGCGCTGTACCTGAAGACCAAGAACTTCCATTGGCACATGTCCGGCCCGCGCTTCCGCGACCTGCACCTGTTGCTCGATGAGCAGGCCAGCGAGGTTTTCGCGATCACCGACGACATCGCCGAGCGCGTCCGCAAGATCGGCGGCACCACGCTGCATTCCATCGGCCATATCAGCCGCCTGCAGCGTCTCGCCGATAACGATGCGGATTTCGTGACCCCGCAGGACATGCTGGCGGAACTGCGCGAGGACAACATGCGCTACATCGCGTTCCTCCGCGAAACGCATGGCGTGTGCGATGAATACGGCGATGTCGCCACGGCCAGCCTGATCGAGAACTGGATCGACCAGGCCGAGCGCCGCGCGTGGTTCCTGTTCGAGACTGCGCGGGAGCACTAAGAGCCGTTCCAAACGTAGGAGCCCACCCTGTGGGCGACATCTCTCGCATCAACGCAAAAAGACCTGCTGCGTCATCGCGAAAGGCGTCGCCCACAGGGTGGGCTCCTACGGTTACTTCTTAGGCGTAGCAATCGCCCCGATCAGGTCCTTGCCCTCGCCACGCACCAGGTGCGGGTACTTCAGCCCGCCGTGGTAGTCGACCTTCACCGTCTGGTAGTCGTCGATGTTCTTCACCAGGAACTCGATCGGCGTCGTGGTGTTCTTCGCATCGGCCACCGCATCCTTCAGCACCTGCGCCGAGAAGTCCTTGCCGTTCACGGCGACGATCGTCACACCTGGGATCAGCCCGGCCTTCGCCGCGGCGCCTTCCCACTGCGAGTCGCGGATCTCGCCCTTGTCGGATACCGTCACGCCCAGCGAATAAGCCAGGTTGATGGTCTTCCGCAGCGTTTCCCCTGTCTTCTGGAAATCGGTCGGCTTGTCGTCGAACGCGAGTTTCCAGCCGCCACCCTCGATACCCTTCTCGGGCATGGTGTCGCCGGTGTAATCCAGGCGTTCGCGCAGGAACTTCGCCCAGTCGTACGGCTGCACGTCGTTGAGCGTCTTCACCACGTCTTCGAAGGTATAGGTCTTCGGCACGTAGCTGCCGCTATCCATGCCGTAGAACGCCTTCGCGAACTCATCCAGCGTGTGCTTGCCGCCGGAGAGGTCGCGGATCTTCGTGTCCACGTCGAGCCAGAGCATCTGGCCTTCCGGGTAGTAATCTGAGCTGCGGCGGAGGTTCACCCAGCCGCTGGAACCACGCGAGGAAAGCGGGATGCCATCGGCCGTGTCCTGTAGGGAGCGCCACTGGCGGCCCGTGCGCGCACCCATGTCGGCGGCGATCGAGGCCAGGTTGTCGCGCCACTGGTCGGTGGTCCAGATGCCCGACCGCGCGGTGAGCACGCCCGCGAAGTAGTCGGTCAGGCCTTCATAGACCCAGAGCAGGTCATCCTGCATCGGCTCGGTGAAAGTCGGCGTCCACAGGTCGGCGGGGCGGCGGAACTTGCCGTTCCACGAGTGGATGTATTCGTGCGGCAGCAGCGTGCCGGCGGCAGCGTGCACCTTCGGGTCGGTGAGGAAGTTGGCGAACAGGCGATCATCGCTCGACTGGTGGTGCTCGAGGCCGAAGTGGCCGGTATGGTCCGAGACCACCAGCAGGAAGTCGTAATGGCTGTAATGGTGGGCACCGAACAGCTTGTTCGCCTGGACCACGAGGTTGCGCTGCGGGGCGATCTGCTTGTCGCTGATCTTCACGCTCTCGGCGGTCTCGCCGACGATATCGAGGTGCACCGGCACCGACTGGTTCGGGGCAAGGTCGACGCGGGTGAAGTACTGCCCGGCGATCAGCGGTGAATCGACGAAGTTCTCGTAGCTCACCGGCTTGAAGGTCACCGTATCGCCGGCTTGCGATGCCGTCTCCAGCGCGGTGGCGAACTTCCAGCCCGCCGGCAGCTTCACCGTCGGTTCGATCATGATGCGGCTGGTGTAGTAGCCCGCCGGGTAGAACGACACTTCGTTGAACTCGAGCGGGATGTAGTGCGGCGTCGCCGAATCGAGGTAATCGAAGCTCAGGTCGAGCTTGTCCACGCCCTCGGGAACATCCACGTGGAACGCGAACATCTCCTTCAGGTCGCGACGCCACGGGATCTTCTTGCCATTCGCCGTGATGATCAGGCCAGCCACATTGGAAAGCGGGCCGCTCGGGCTGTGCTCGCCCGGGATCCACTTCGGGTAGTAGAGGATCGTGTGCCCCGGCGAGACCGGGATGCTCTCGCGCACGTGCAGCAGGTGCCGGGCCTGGTCGGTCAGGTCCACCGTCACTGCGAGGTTGCCCTTGTAGGGCTGGTCGACGGGGGCGGGGAGGTCCTGCGCGAAGGCGGCGGGAGCGGTGGTGGCCAGCGCGATGGCGGTGGCAAGCGAGGCACGGCGGAGGGTGTGGCGCATGGGACGGTTCCCGGCGGCGGATGAAGGCCCGATGGTGGAACCTCGCGGCCCGGTCTCGTATAGGCCAGAGGTCACGGGTGTTTGAAACGGGGGTCTAGGTCACCTTGCGGCCCACCGTTACGATGGCGGCATGAAAGCACCCACCCTCCGGCGCATCCTCAACGCCTGGCCGCCCTTCCTGTTCGCCGGCATCCGCGTCGTGCGGTTCGACGATTACCGCTATGCGAAGGTGAAGCTCAAGCTCGCCTGGTACAACTGCAATTACGTGCGCACCCAGTTCGGCGGCAACCTGTTTTCCATGACCGACCCGTTCTGGATGATCATGGTGCTGAAGAGCCTCGGCAACGACTACATCGTCTGGGACCAGGCCGGCGAGATCCGCTTCGTCGCGCCTGGCCGTGAAGACGTCTATGCGGAATTCCGCGTGGAGGAGGCCATGCTCGACGAGATCCGCACGGAATGCGCGGATGGCCAGAAGCACCTGCGCTGGTTCGATACCGATATCCGCACGGCCTCTGGCGAGCTCATCGCCACCGTACGCAAGCAGCTGTATGTGAGGAAGAAGAAGCCCAAGGGGTGACGCAGGCCGCGTAGCCTGCCAGTATCGATGACCGGACCACCACGGGAACGTCGATCGATGGGTGACACCGTTACGAGCCGCCGCGCATTCCTGCGCGCTTCCGCCATGGGCACGCTCGCGGGCTTCGTGCCGCTGGCGGCCGCTGGTGCCGCTGCCGCTACTGGCGCCGCCGCCGGGTCAGCCGCCGCCGGGTCAGCCGCTTCGGGCGCAGGCAAGGCGGCCCCCGCCGCACCCCTGTTCCCGCCCGCGCCGCTGGCACCCCAGCCGCTGCAGCTCTTGCCCGCGGGCTCCATCACCCCTTCCGGCTGGCTGCTCCGCCAGCTGCAGATCCAGGCCGATGGCCTCGGCGGCCATGTCGACGAGACCTGGCCGGACCTCGGCCCCGAGAGCGGCTGGCTCGGTGGCAAGGGGGAATCGTGGGAGCGTGGCCCGTATTTCCTCGACGGCCTCCTTCCGCTTGCCTGGCAGCTGGATTCGGCGCCGCTGAAAGCCAAGGCGCAGCGTTTCATCGACTGGACACTCGGTAGCGCGCAGCCCAACGGCATGTTCGGGCCGCGCAGCAATGATGACTGGTGGCCGCGCATGGTGATGCTGAAGGTGCTCGCGCAGTACCAGGAGCTCACCGGCGATGCGCGGGTCGTCCCGTTCATGACCAACTATTTTCATTACCAGCTCCAGGCCATGCCCGAGCGCCCGCTGCGCGACTGGGGTCGCATGCGCTGGCAGGACGAGGTGGCCGTGGTGCTGTGGCTGTACACGCGCACCCAGGATCCGAAGCTGATCGAGCTGGCGCACCTGTTGAAGAAGCAGGGTTACGACTGGCAGGGCATGTTCGCCAACTTCTCGTTCAAGGAGAAGGTGGACGTGAAGGCGCTGGAAGCGAAGATGCGCAACGGCGGTGATGTGTTCATGGTCGACGACGGCCTGCAGGTGCACGGCGTGAACAACGGCCAGGCACTCAAGGCGTCGCCCGTGTGGTCGCTGGTATCGCGCAGCGCCGATGATCGCGCGGCGATCCATCACCAGCTCGACATGCTCGACACCTACCACGGCCTGCCGAACGGCATGTTCTCCTGCGACGAGCACCTTGCCGGGCGTAGCCCGTCGCAGGGCGTGGAACTCTGCACCGTGGTCGAGGCGATGTATTCGCTGGAAATGTCGCTCGCCATCACGGGCGATGCGGCGCTCGGCGATCGCATCGAACGTATCGCTTACAACGCATTGCCGGGCACGTTCACGGACGACATGTGGGCGCACCAGTACGACCAGCAGCCGAACCAGGTGGAGGTGAGCCTGCATCGTCGGCCGTGGACGACCAATGGTCCGGAGGCCAACATCTTCGGCCTCGATCCCCATTTCGGCTGCTGCACGGCCAACTTCCACCAGGGCTGGCCCAAGCTCACCGCTTCGCTGTGGATGGCGACGAGCGATCGCGGCCTGGCCGCCACGGTGTACGCGCCGTGCAACGTCTCGACCGTGGTGCGCGACGTGCCGGTCGCGATCGAGCAGGTCACCGACTACCCGTTCCGCGGCGATATCGCCATCACGGTGAAGCCGGCGCACGCGGTGGCCTTCCCGTTGCGCGTGCGTATCCCGGCCTGGTGCACGAAGCCGGTGCTGACGGTAAATGGCACGGCGGTCGCCGTGAAAGCCGAAGCCGGCTTCCACACGATCGAACGCACCTGGAACCCCGGCGATCGCATCGCATTGTCATTCCCCGCCGAGGTCGTCACCGAGCGCGGCTACAACAACGCCGTGACCTTCCTGCGCGGCCCGCTCGTGTTCTCGCTGCCCATTGGCGAGGCGTGGGTGAAATGGCGCCCGCGTGGCCTCACCAATGACTGGCAGGTGTATCCGACCACGCCGTGGAATTATGGCGTGGGGCTGGAAGCGAAAGCGGAAGAACATCCGATCGGCGCGCGCCCGTTCGCCGGCGCATCGCCCGCGGTGACGCTGACCATTCGTGGCCGGCCGGTCGCATGGAAAGCAGAAGAGGGCGCAGCCGACCCCGTGCCGGAAAAGGTCGCAGCAACCACCGAGCCCGAAACGACCCTGAAGCTCGTCCCCTACGCAGGCGCCAAGCTGCGCATCACGGCCTTCCCACCCCTAGCCTGAAAATGTGGGAGCGCGCTTGCGCGCGATGGGTGCTTGCCGCAAACCCCATCGCGCGCAAGCGCGCTCGCACAAGAAGACAGGGGCGATCAGAACAGCAGCGAGGCCATCTTGCGCCGGTAGGTGCCCACGACTTCCGCGTCATCCAGCGTCGCAAACGCGGCGAGCAGGCGCTTCTTCGCCTGGCCGTCGTTCCAGTCGCGCTGGCGCTTGAGGATGTCGAGGAACTGGTCGAGGCCGGCCGGGGCGTCGCCTTCGATCAGCAGGCGCACACCCAGCAGGTCGCGGGCCTCCCAGTCATCGCCGTTGGTGGCGACGCGCTGGCGCAGGTCGGCCAGCGAAGGTGCACCGGCCAGGGCGCGGGCCAGGTCGAGCTGGCTGCGCAGGCGCACCGCACGGGCGTCGGTGGCGAGGTTGGCGGGCAGGGCATCCAGTTCGGCCTGGGCCGGTTCGACCTGGCCGGCGCGCAGCAGGGCCAGCGCGAGGTCCAGCTTCAGCTCGGCCTGTTCCGGCGCGGCGGCGATTGCCTGCTGGAGACGGTTGATGGCCTCCTCCGGGCTTTCGGGTTCCGCCTCGATCGCCTCGGCGTCATTCGCCGAGCCATCGCCCGGCTGGATGCCGTTACGGGTCAGGAACTCGCGCAGCTGGCCTTCGGGCAGGGCGCCGGCGAAGCCGTCGGCCATCTGGCCATCCTTGATCAGGATGACGGTGGGGATGCTGCGCACGCCGAACATGGCCGCGAGCTGCTGCTCGGCATCGACGTCGATCTTGGCCAGGCGGAATGCCCCGTTGTACTCGGCGGCCAGCTTTTCCAGCATCGGTCCGAGCGTCTTGCAGGGGCCGCACCACTCGGCCCACAGGTCGACCAGGATCGGCGTCTGCAGTGAGGCCTGGATGACATCCTGCTCGAATCCTGCCGTGGTCGCGTCGAAGACATGGGCACTACGGGTCTGGGCGCTGCTCACGAAAGGCTCCTGGGACAAGGGAAGATCCCCCCTAGATCGGGGAAGTTCGGCAGCATATCAAGCCGGGATGGCCGTTTTGCAGCCTTCCCGACCGTCGTCATGCGCCGTTTACCCGGATTTGCGATCATAGCGCCATGGGCCATACCGGCCTTCCACCGCCGGCGTGCATGCGAAAAGCCCCTGACCTCATCATCTGCGAGCACTGTGACACCGTTTACAGGCGGCGCCACCTTGCCCGGGGCGAGGTGGCCCAGTGCGCCAATTGCGGGGCTGTCCTCGAGCGCCACCAGTGGCTGGGCATCGATGCACAGTTCGCCCTGGTGCTCACGGCGTTCATCGTCTTCGTCATCGCGAACGTCTCGCCCATCGTGACCCTCGGCTTCTCCGGCATGATGGCCGACACGACCCTGTGGGGCGCGGCCATCGCCATGTGGAACGACGGGGCGCAGATCGTCGCCGCGCTCACCGCGCTCACCCTGTTCATATTCCCCCTGGTGCAGATCACGCTGTTCGGCTGGGTGCTGATGTACGCCCGGCACGGCGAGCGGGCGCCCGGTTTCGGCCTGGCCATGTCCACCCTGGTGAAGATCAAGCCGTGGAGCATGATCGAGGTATTCATGCTCGGCGTGCTGGTGGCGGTGGTGAAGGCACATACCTATTTCGACGTGATCCCCGGCATCGGCGTCTGGGCATTCGGCTTCCTTACCGTGCTCATCACCGTGTTCGCCAGCCACGACCCGCGCAACCTGTGGGACATGACCCGCGAGGTGCGCCGGTGAGCGAACTGCCACGCGCCCAGGAGCTGGGGATGATGGGCTGCCACGTGTGCCGCCTGGTCACCGCCTACACCAGTAACCCGCACGCCCGCTGCCCGCGCTGCCATAACCCGCTGCATGCGCGGAAAGTGGGCAGCATCGCGCGCGCCTGGGCGTTCCTGATCGCGGCCGCCATCTTCTACATCCCGGCCAACCTGTTCCCGATCATGCGGACACAGAGCCTGTTTTCGAAGGACGACAACACGATCCTCAGCGGCGTGTTCGAGCTATGGCGCAACGGGTCGCCCGACCTTGCCATCATCGTCTTCACGGCATCCATCGTGGTGCCCGTGCTGAAGTTCTGCATCATGGGCTACCTGCTGCTCTCGGTGCAGCGGGCCAGCGACTACGGGCCGCGGCAACGCGCCAAGCTGTATCGCTTCGTGGAGCTGGTGGGTTACTGGTCCATGCTGGATGTGTTCGTGGTGGCGATCCTTTCCGCGCTGGTGCACTTCAAGGTGCTCTCGCGCGTGGAGCCGCTGCCGGGGGTGATTTATTTCGGCATCGTCGTGGTGCTGACGATGCTGGCGGCGATGAGTTTTGATCCCCGCCTGATCTGGGACAAAAGGAAGGCACGATGAGCGACATCCAGGAAGAAAACCGGCCGGAAGGCGATGACCTGCCCCAACCGGAGGTGCGCCGTTCGAAAATGGGCGTGTCGCTGATCTGGCTGGTGCCGATCATCGCGGCCCTGGTGGGCATCTCGCTGCTGGTCAACCACTACATCTCGGCTGGCCCGCAGGTCACGGTGACCTTCCTCACGGGCGAGGGCATCGAGACCGGCAAGACCCAGGTCAAGTACAAGACCGTGGTGATCGGCAAGGTGACCACCATGCGCCTCTCCAAGGATCGCACCCATGTGCGGGTGGTGATCGACCTGGAGAAGAACGCCTCCGAGTTCGCGACCAAGGGCACCCGTTACTGGGTGGTGCGCCCGCGCATCGGTGCCGGCGGTGTCTCCGGCTTCGATACGCTGCTGTCGGGCGCATTCATCGGCGCCGATACCGGCACGTCCGATGAGGACCAGAGCGATTTCACCGGCCTGGAAACCCCGCCGGCCGTGACGCATGGCGCGCCCGGCCGCCGCTTCCAGCTGCATACCGCAGACCTCGGCACGCTCGACATCGGTTCGCCGGTGTACTTCCGCCGCATCAAGGTCGGCCGCATCGTCTCGTACGAGCTCGACAAGGACGGGAAGGGCGTGTCGCTCCAGCTGTTCGTGGACGGCCCGAACGACCGATTCGTCACCAAGGACTCGCGCTTCTGGAATGCCAGCGGCGTCGATGTCTCGCTCGGTGCCGACGGCCTGAAGCTCAACACGCAGTCGCTCGCCACGGTCGTCGCTGGCGGCGTCGCGTTCTCCGATCCGCTGGGTCCGCACGATGAGACCCCCGCGCCCGAGATGAGCGAATACACGTTGTTCGGCGACCAGGCCACCGCGCTTGCGCCGCCGGATGGCAAGCCGCGCTATATCCGCATGCGTTTCGAGCACTCGCTGCGCGGCCTCAACGTCGATGCGCCGGTGGAGTTGCTCGGCGTGAAGGTCGGCAAGGTCGTGTCGGTGAACCTGGATTACGACCCGGAGAAGCACAGCTTCCCGGTGGTCGTGGGCGTGCTCGTCTATCCGCAGCGCCTGGGCAAGGCGCACGAGAAGTTGGCGCAGGTGCTCGGCGGCGATCCGGAGACCCTGTTCCCGCGGATCATGAAGGGCCTGGTCGACCATGGCCTGCGTGCGCAGGCGCGCACTGGCAACCTGCTGACCGGCCAGTTGTACATCGCGATGGACGTGGATCCGAAGGCGAAGAAGGTCGACTTCAACCCGGACGGCAAGCCGCTCGAGGTGCCGACCGTGCCGGGTGATTTCGATCATCTGCAGGAGCAGCTGTCGTCCATCGTGGACAAGATCTCGAAGATCCCGTTCGATTCGATCGGCAAGAACATCGACGGCAGCCTGAAGGAACTGCACGGCACGCTGCATACGGTGAACACCGACCTGCTGCCGGAAGCGAAGAAGACGCTGCAGGGCGTGAACCGCACGGTGGGTACCGCCAACGATGCGCTGAGCGAGAACTCGCCGTTGCAGCAGAACATCGGCAATACGCTGGAAGAACTGCAGCGCACGGTGCGTTCCGTGCGTGCGTTCACCGATTACCTGGGTCGCCACCCGGAGGCGCTGCTGCGCGGCCGCGGTGCCGACGCACCGCCGCCGGCCACCACGCCGTCGTCCCCGAAGCAGGGCAAGGAAGGTCAGCCATGATGAAGTACACCCGCAACGCCGCTTCGGCCCTGCTCGTCGTGACCCTCGCCGCGTGCTCGTCGGCGCCGGTGCATTTCCATACCCTGATCCCACCGGCCGCGGTCGCGTCGGCGACAGTGGCGCCGTTCGCGATCGATGTGCAGGCGGTGGGCGTGCCGCCGCAGGTGGACCAGCCTTCGATGGTGCTGCGCTCGGGCAGCTCGTCGGTGAGCGTGCTGGATGGTGAGCGCTGGGCGTCGCCGCTGGGCGATGAGATCCGCAGCGCGCTGGCGGCGGATCTTTCCAGCCGCCTCGGCACCCACGATATCCACGGGCTGCCCCGGGCGAAGGATGCGAAGGTGGTGCGGGTGCAGGTGGATGTGCGCCGCTTCGATTCGGAACTGGGCGGGAGCGCGACGCTGGAGGCGGCGTGGTCGGTGCGTACCGACGACCAGTCGGCGAACTGTGCATCGCGGGTGGTGGAACCGGCCGGCGGCAGCTATGACTCACTGGTCGATGCGCACCAGCAGGCACTCGCTCAACTCGCCGACCAGATCGCCGCCGCCAGCCGCTCCGTGGCGAACGGCCAGTCGGCTGTCTGTCACTGACGATCAGGCTCGCCTTCGGCTTCGCGGGGTGCTCGGCTTCGCCATCGCGCTAGCGCTCTGACACCTCCGGAAAGAGCCCTTGGTGCCCACCCTCGCTGCTCAGACATGTCCTCGTCGTTCGAAAAGGTGTGCCCCTCCGGGGCAAATGTACTTATTGCCCTGCGGGCGCGAACCGGCAGCCGGGCGGGGGTTTGAAACTCGCCATCCTGGCTCGATTTCAAACGAGCGGCCCTCCATGGCCGCTCCCGCCTTCGGCGGCTGTTCCCGCCCGCCTGCCTCGCCTGCGGAACTCGCCTCGAGGGTGGGCACCAAGGACTCTCGGACGCACTGAGGTGGGTGTTGGGCGAGCCTTGCCGTCGTAGGAGCCCACCCTGTGGGCGACAGCTTTCGCTCCGATCGGCATGACCCTGTAGCGCTTTCGCGAAAGATGTCGCGCGCAAGCGCGCTGTCCCACAAGGGCGTTGCCGCGCAAGGCTTGCCAGCCGCAGGGTGGAAGCTGGGACAGCCGCGTGCGTTAATGAAGGGACATGATCGAGACCGACCGACTTACCCGCTGCTACGGCCCGCTTATCGCGGTCGATTCCCTGACCCTGCGAGCCGAACCCGGCCAGGTCGTCGGCCTGCTCGGGCCCAACGGCGCCGGCAAATCCACCGCCATGCGCATGATCGCCGGCTTCCTCACGCCCACCAGTGGCACCGCCAGCGTCTGCGGCCACGACATCCGCCGCGAGCCCCTCGCCGCCAAGCGCGCCCTCGGTTACCTCCCCGAAGGCGCGCCCAGCTACGCCGAGATGACCGTGCGCGAATTCCTCACCTTCATGATCCGCGTCCGCGGGCTCGATCGCGAGATCGCCCGGCGCCGGTTCGATGAAGTCGTCATGCGGCTCGAGCTCGAGGACGTGCTCGAAGCCCCGATCGGAACCCTCTCGAAGGGCCTCCGCCGCCGCGTGGGCCTCGCCCAGGCCATCCTCCACGATCCCCCGGTGCTCATGCTCGACGAGCCCACCGACGGCCTCGATCCCAACCAGAAACATTCCGTGCGCATGCTCATCGATGCCATGGCGCGTGAGCGCACCATCCTGATCTCCACCCACCTGCTCGAAGAAGTGCACGCGCTGTGCAACCGCGTGGCGATCATCGCGAACGGCAAGCTGCTGGCGGACGCGACGCCGGCCGAGCTGGAGGCCCGCTCGCGCTACCACGGCGCCGTCTCCTTCAGTGCGCAGGGCAGTGCGGTGTCGCGCGAGATGCTCGCGCGTATCCCCGGGGTCTCCATGACCGAAGTCGACCCGCTGGACGGGCGTGTCACCGTGTTCCCGAAGCCGGGCCACGCCATCCTCGATGATGTGCAGGCACTCCTGCGCGAGCAGAACCTGCGGATCACGGAGATCCAGCTCGAGCAGGGGCGGCTCGACGAGGTGTTCCGGCAGATCACGACGCAGCCGCGTGGGGGCAACGCATGAGCGCGGTGTCCGCCATCGCGCGCCGCGAGCTGCGCGCCTACTTCGTTACGCCCGTCGCGTACGTGTTCATGGTGATCTTCCTGGTGCTGGCCGGCATCCTCACCTTCTACACGGGCGATTTCTACGATCGCGGGCTGGCCGACCTGCAGCCCTTCTTCGATATGCATCCGTGGCTCTACCTGGTACTGGTGCCCGCGGTGACGATGTCGATGTGGGCCGAGGAGCGCGCATCGGGAACGCTTGAGCTGCTGTTTTCGTTGCCGGTGAGCATTTCGCAGGCGGTGCTTGGCAAGTTCCTGGCGGCATGGGGGTTCATCGGCATCTGCCTGGTGCTCACGTTCCCGATCTGGATCACTGTGAACTACCTGGGCAACCCGGATAACGGCGTGGTGATGGCGGGATATATCGGCAGCTGGCTGATGGCCGGTGCGTTCATCGCCGTTGGCGCGTGCATGTCGACCGCGACGCGCAGCCAGATCATCGCGTTCATCCTTACCGCCTCGGTGTGTTTCGTGCTGCTCCTGATCGGCCAGCCGCAGGTGCTGGATTTCTTCCAGGATGCGCTGCCACCGAAGCTGATTGGTGCCATGGGCCAGCTCTCGATCGTGCGCCACGCCAACGCCATCGCGCGTGGCGTGCTGGACCTGCGCGACCTGATGTACGTCGGTGCCATGATCGTGGCCTGGCTGGGTGCGGCCGTGCTGGTGCTCGACCTGAAGAGGACGCGCTGATGAAGCGGCCCTCGCTCTCGCTTTCCCGCGCCAACGTGCTGCGCCTCGGGCTGGGCGCCATCGCCGTCCTGTTTCTGGCGGTCATCGGCCTGAGCTCCATGTCGCTGCGCACCGCGCGTGTCGATCTCACCGAGGATCGCATCTACACGCTCACCGCCGGCACGCAGGACATCGTCGACAGCCTCGGCAAGCCGCTGACGCTGACGCTGTATTTTTCCGACCACGCCACGCGTGAGCTGCCGCAGCTGCGCAGCTACGAGCAGCGCGTGCAGGAAATGCTGCGGGAGATCGCGGTGCGTGCCCACGGGCGCATCCGCTTCCGGATCATCGACCCGGTGCCGTACTCCGACGACGAGGATGCCGCCGAGAGCTACGGCCTGACGCCCGCCAGTGGCGGCAGTAATGGTGAGCGGGTGTTCTTCGGCCTGGTGGGAACCACCGGTACCGGCGACGCCGCGACGTCGCAGTCCATCCCGTTCTTCGACCCCGCCCGCGAAGCGTTCGTCGAGTACGACATCGCCAAGCTGCTTTACGAGCTGGGCGCGCCGCGCAAGCCGAAGATCGGAGTGATCAGCTCGCTGCCGGTGGAAGGCAACATGGTCATCGGCGAGCAGCCGTGGACCGTACTGCGCCAGCTAGACCAGCTCGCGAACGTGACCAGCCTCGACGCCGGCAGCCTCAAGCAAGTCGACGCCTCCTTCAATGTGTTGTTGCTCATCCACCCGAAGAAGCTCCCGGATGACGCGCAGTACGCGATCGACCAATACGTGTTGCACGGGGGCCATCTGGTGGTCTTCGTCGACCCGGACGCGGAAATGGATTCGGCACCGCTGATCGACTCGAACGGTACGGTGGATGACCACGATTCCGACCTCCGCCGCCTCTTCGAAACGTGGGGCGTGGTGTATGATCCGACCAGGGTGGTGCTCGATCGTTCGCAGGCACTGACGATCGAGCTGAACGGCAACAGCGTGCCGCATCCGGCCATGCTGGGCCTCTCCATGCAGGACCTGAACCACGATGACGTGGTGACGGCGAGCCTGCAGCGGATCAACTTCTCCACGGCGGGTTTCTTCGACCTCGCGCCGGACACGAAGGCACGCATGCTGCCGCTGGTGCAGACCTCGGATGAGGCCATGCTGGTACCGGCCCAACGCGTGCGCGATACGGTGACCGACCCGTCGGCCCTGCTCGACAACTATGAGCCGAACCACGATCGCTACGTGCTGGCCGCGCGCCTGCGCGATACCTTCCATACGGCGTTCCCCGAGCGGAAGGGGCCTGGCCACCTCGATGTCGCGGCGGCGCCGGGCGAAGTGATCCTGGTGGCCGACACGGACCTGCTCTCCGATCGCCTCTGGCTCGATGTGCAGCCCCTGCTCGGCCAGCAGCAGATGACGCCGTTCGCCAACAACGGTGACTTCATCGCGAACATCGTGGACAACCTCGGTGGTTCGACCGCACTGCTTTCGATCCGCGGGCGCGCGAACCTGCAGCGGCCATTCACCCGTGTACGCGCGCTGCAGGCCGCGGCCGACCGCAAGTTCCTGGTGAAGAAGCGTGAGCTGGAGAACGAGCTCTACGACACGCAGCGACGCCTGTCGGAGCTGCAGCCAACCAAGGGCACGGCATCGCCGAATACCCTGACCGCGCAGCAGCGCAAGGAAGTGGAGCAGTACCTCCAGCGCAAGCTGGCGATCGGCAAGGAGCTGCGCGACGTGCAGCACCAGCTCAACGCGGAGATCGATGCGCTCGGCCTGCGCCTGAAGTTCATCAACATCGTGCTGGTGCCCGCGCTGGTCGCGATCCTTGGCCTGCTCTTTGGCTGGCGGCGTACGCGCCGCGGACGCCGGGAGATGTGAGCGTGATGGCCGGGGGGCTGATGAAGTGGATCGTGCCGTGGGAGTTCTCGTGGACCTTCCTGGCGTTGTTCGTGGGCGCGGCCTGGCTGTACGCCCGCGGCGCGCGGCGCCTGCGTGTTCCCGCAGGGCGGCAGGCGGCGTTCTGGGCCGGCATGGCCATCGTGTACGTGTCGCTGCACACCTACCTGGATTATTTCTTCGAGCATGAGTTCTTCATGCACCGGATCCAGCAGGTGCTGCTGCACCACCTGGCCCCGTTGCTGCTCGTCGCGGCGTACCCGGGCAGCGTGCTGCGTGCCGGGCTGCCGCTGGCGTGGCGGGTGCGGCTGCGCCACGTGTCGCGCGGAACGGTATGCCGCGTGCTCGCCGCGGTCCTGTTGAATCCCGCATTCGTGACCCTTTCGTTCGTGGGCCTGATCCTCGTCTGGCTGATCCCGGATGTGCAGACGCTGGCGATGCTCGACTGGCGCATCTACCGCTTCATGAACTGGTCGATGATGCTTTCGGGCCTGGCGTACTGGTGGCTCGTCCTCGATCACCGGCCGAAGCCGCCGGGGCGTATGACGCCCGGGATCCGCGTGCTGTCGCCGGCATTCACCATGACGCCGCAGATCATCGCCGGCGCCGTCGTCACCTTCTCGAAGGCCGACCTGTATCCGATCTTCGAGATTTGCGGCCGCGCCTTCACGATGAACGTGCTCACCGGCCAGCTGATCGGCGGCGTGATCATGTGGGTGCCGGCGGCGATCATCGAATCGATCGGCGGCCTGCTGGCGATGCGCCAGTGGCTGAGGCTGTCACGCACGGGGCGGCTGCCCAAGCGGCCGCCACCGGTGCGCCGGGTCAGTAGACCTTCGGTACCTTCACCGCCTTCGCGGTGACCCGCTCCTTCTGCGGCTTGCCCTTGAGCTTCGGCAGGTCGATCTCGTCCTCGGGGACGAGTTTGTCGGGGATCTGGTCGAGCAGGTGCCGGATCAGGTCGAGCCGGCCGGCCTTCTGGTCGTTGAAGTTGGCGACGAACCATGGGGCATCGGAGGTATCCGTGTGCTGGATCATGGCGTCGCGCAGGTCGCCCATTTCCTCGTATTTCTGCCGACCCTTGATGTCGACGGGCGAAAGCTTCCAGCGCTTGAGCGGGTCGGCGGCGCGTTCGGCGAAACGTTCCTCCTGCTCGGCCTGGTCCACGGCCAGCCAGTACTTCAGCAGGATGATGCCATCGTCGGTGAGCAGCTTTTCGAAGGCGGGCACCGCCTTCATGAAGGCGTCGTACTGGGCTGGCGTGCAAAAGCCCATGGCCGGTTCGACCACGGCGCGGTTGTACCAGCTGCGATCGAAAAGCACGAGCTCGCCGGCGTGCGGCAGGTGCGGCACGTAGCGCTGGAAGTACCACTGGCTGTCTTCTTCCGACGTGGGCTTGCCCAGTGCGACGACGCGCGCGGCGCGCGTATCGAGCTTGTCGGTGATGGCTTTGATGGTGCCGCCCTTGCCGGCGGCATCGCGCCCTTCGAAGATCACGACCATGCGCTTGCCGGTGCGGCGCAGCCAGCGGGTCAGGCCGACCAGTTCGACCTGCAGCGCCTCGAGGTCGTGCTCGTACTGCTTTTTCTTCTTGCCCATGCCGTGGCTTCCTTGGGTGGGAAGCCCATCATGCCGCACAACATGTCATGGCGTCGTTGGTAGGAGCCCACCCTGTGGGCGACATCTTTCGCGAGGACACCACGGGGCCTGCTGCTCTACCGCGAACGGCGTCGCCCACAGGGTGGGCTCCTACGCGTCGTGGCCTCAGGAATTTGCGGTCAGGCTCTGCAGCTCATCCGCCTGGTTTTCGCGGGTGAGGGTGTCGACCAGTTCGTCGAGGTCGCCCTGCATGACCTCGAGGAGGCGATACAGGGTGAGGTTGATGCGGTGGTCGGTGATCCGGCCCTGGGGGAAGTTGTAGGTGCGGATGCGCTGGCTGCGGTCGCCCGAGCCCACCTGGAGGCGGCGCGCCTCGGCCTGGGCGGCGCTCTGCTTGCTGCGCTCGGCATCGAGCAGGCGCGCCTTCAGCAGGCTCATCGCCCGCGCGCGGTTCTTGTGCTGGCTGCGCTCATCCTGGCATTCCACCACCGTGCCCGTGGGCAGGTGGGTGATGCGGATCGCCGAATCGGTCTTGTTGACGTGCTGGCCGCCGGCGCCGGAGGCGCGGAACGTATCCACCTTCAGGTCGCCATCGCGGATCTCGATGTCCGCGACCTCGTCCTGCTCGGGCAGGATCGCGACGGTGGCCGCCGAGGTGTGGATACGCCCCTGCGATTCGGTTTCCGGAACGCGCTGCACGCGGTGGGTGCCGGATTCGAACTTCAGGCGCGAATAGGCCCCGCGGCCCTCGATGCGCGCCACGATTTCCTTGTAGCCGCCGTGCTCGCCTTCATTCGCGTTGAGGATCTCGACGTGCCAGCGCTGGCGTTCGGCGTAGCGGGCATACATGCGGAACAGGTCGCCGGCGAAGATCGCGGCCTCATCGCCACCGGTGCCGGCGCGCACTTCGAGGAACAGGTTGCCTTCGTCGCGCGGGTCCTTCGGCAGCAGCAGGATCTGCAGCTCGCCATCGAGTTCGGCGAGGCGCTGCTCGATCCGGCCGATGTCATCGGCGGCCATCTCGCGCATGTCCGGGTCGTCGAGCATGGCCTTCGTATCGGCCAGTTCGCGTTCGGCGTTGTCGTGCTCCTTCAGCGAGGCCGCCACCGGCTCCAGCTGCGCGTATTCACGCGAAAGATCGCGGAAGCGGTTGCCGTCGGCGAGCACCTCGGGCTGGGCCAGCAGCAGGCCCACCTCTTCATGGCGTTCGGCGAGGGCTTCGAGTTTGCGGCGGATCGACGGGGTCATCTAGGGCACGAAGGACGGCTCGGAGCCGTACATCATGCGGAAACGTCGTCGTCCGGGTCCAGTCCATACAGCCGGCCAGCGGCGTGGAGCAGGTCCAGGTCGCCGGAAAGGGCGGCATCGCGGAGGCGGGCGCTGGGGGCGTGGAGCAGTTTGTTGGTGAGCGTATTGGCGAGGAAGGCCAGGGCTTCCTCGGCGCTGCGGCCCCTCGCCAGCATGGCCTGCGCCTTGGCGAGGACCTCGTCGCGCTGGGCCTCGGCGGCCACACGCATGTCGACGGCCGGGTTGCGCAGGGTCAGCGCGCGGCGCCACGACATGTACCGTTCGACCTGCAGGTCGATGATCGCATCGGCCTCGCGGGCGGCCAGCTCGCGCGAGCGGCGGTTCTCGTCGATGACCTGCTTGAGGTCGTCGATGCCGTAAAGGTAGACGTCGTCGAGCTGGGCCACGCTGGCCTCGATATCGCGAGGCACCGCGATATCCACCATGAACATGGGCCGGCGCCGGCGCTGGGCGATCGCATCGGCCACCATGGCCCGGGTGACCACCGGCTGGCGCGAGGCCGTGGAGCTGATGACGATATCGGCCTCGGCCAGGTGGCGGGGCAGGTCGGCCAGGGCGATCGCATAGCCGCTGTAACGGCCGGCGAGCTCCTGGGCGTTCTCGAGGGTGCGGTTGGCCACGATCAGCCGGCGGACCTGCTTGTCGGCCAGGTGGCGCGCGGCCAGCTCGATCGTCTCGCCGGCGCCGATCAGCAGTACGCAGGCCTGGCGCAGGTCGGTGAAGACCTGTTCCGCCAGGCGAACGGCCGTGTAGGCCACCGAGACGGTATGGGCGCCGATCCGGGTATCCGTGCGTACGCGCTTGGCCACGGCGAAGGTGTGCTGGAGCAGGCGCTCCATGGGCGCCTTCAGCGCGTTGGCGCCACGCGCCTGCTGGTAGGCGTCCTTCACCTGGCCGAGGATCTGCGGCTCGCCCAGCACCATGGAGTCCAGGCCCGTTGCCACGCGGAACATATGGCGCACGGCTTCCTGCTCGTCGTGGCGGTAGAGGAACTCATCCAGCCGCTGCGGGGTCAACCGGTGTTGCCGGGAGAGCCACTGGCCCGGTACGGCCTGGAAACCATCGGCCACGCTCACGTAGAGCTCGGTGCGGTTGCAGGTCGAAAGGATCATCGCCTCTTCCACGCCCGGCTGCCGGGTCAGGTCGCCCAGCGCCTCGGGAGCCACCCTGGCGTCGAACGCAACCTGCTCGCGCAGGCTGACCGGCGCGGTGAGGTGGTTGAGCCCAAGGGCGATCAATGGCATGTCGGCGGCTGCGCTCGGCAGGGGTGGCGTCGGCTAAGCTAAGGGCGCATTGTGCGCTGACAAGGCTTCGGGCGCTTGCACGGGCCTGTCCGTAGCGGAAAAACAACGGAGAGTAGTGTGCTGACCGGTTGGTCCAAGTTCAAGCAAGTGCGGCATTTTGTGGTCCTCATGGGTGCCGCCGCGGCCATCTCGGGTTGCGCCACCACCACACCACCCGCCACCCAGCAGCCTAAGCAGGTGCGGACCGGCGTCCAGCCCCTCGACCGCCTGCACGTGGCGATCGTGCCGCCAGAGCGTGACCTGGAGGCCCAGGTGATGGCCGGCGATTTCGCCATCGCCGCCAACGATCTCAAGACCGCCTCGGACGCTTACGGGCGGGCCGCGGCGCTCAGCAACGACCCCATCGTGGCCAGCCGCGCCGCCGAGCTGGCCCTGGCCATCCATGACCAGGACGCCGCCACCCGGGCGCTCGACCGTTGGGCCGCCCTGGGCGCCAGGCCGGCTGAGCTGGCCGAGGGCCGCGCCCGCATGGCGCTGGATCGCGGCGACACCGCCGAGGCACAGCGCCAACTGGAAATCCTCGTGTCCTCGGGCGACAAGGACGCCTGGCGCGCTTTCGGGCGCACCCTGGTCCAGGGGCGCGACGCGGCCCAGGCCGGGGTCCTGCTCGAACGGATCGCCACGCCCCAGCGCTTGCCAAACGAGGCCACCGCCTGGCTGGCCATGGCCGAGCTGGGTGAGAACCTCGGCCGCCACGATTACGCCCAGCGCATGGGCGAGGAGGCGCAGAAGCGCTTCCACGATGGCGCCACCTACGCCTGGGCCGCCCAGCAGAAGTTCCGCGCGGGCGATAAGGAAGGGGCGAAGAAGCTGTTCGCGAAGGCCGTCGCAAAGGATCCGAAGAACCCGCGCCTGCGCCTGGCCTATGCCACGCTGCTTGCGCAGGGCGGCGATGAGAAGGGCGCCGCGACCGTGGTGGCCACGGGTCCGCAGGATGCCGATACCTACACGATGCGGATGACCCTAGCCGCGCGTGCGGCCGACAAGGCCGCGCTACGCCGCCTGTATGACGAGATCCGCCACCGTCCCGACGATGTGCAGGCCGATAACGCCTTCACGCTGGGGCAGCTGGCCGAACTGCTCGACAAGAAGGAAGACGCCCTCGACTGGTACGCCGCGGTGGGCGACGACGATCCGCGGATCTTCGATGCCTCGGTGCGCAGTGCGGTGATCCTGCACCTGCAGGGCAAGGATGACGACGCCCACCAGATCGTCGCGGACCTGCAGACGACGTACGCCGACCGCCCCGAAGCCCTGGTGAAGGCCTTCGCGGTCGATGCCGAGCTGTACATGGACTCGCGCCATTTCGATGCCGCGGTCGCTTCGTACGACAAGGCGTTGCAGGTCAAGCCGGACGACACCGACATGCTCTACGCGCGTGGCCTGGCCTATGCCGAGGCGGGGCGCGTCGACCAGGCGGTGGCGGACTTCCGCAAGGTCCTGGAGATGAAGCCTGGCGACATCGAGGCCAGCAACGCGCTGGGTTACACGCTCGCTGATAACGATCGCGACCTCGCCGAGGCGCAGTCGTTGCTGCAGGCGGCGCGCTCCGCACGCCCCGATGATCCGTCGGTCGCCGATTCGTGGGGCTGGCTGAAATTCCGCCAGGGCCAGCTCGACCAGGCCGAATCCACCTTGCGCGGCGCATGGGCGAAGCAGAAGGATGGCGACATCGGCGTGCACCTCGCCGAGGTGCTCTGGCAGCGCGGCGAGCGCGACGAAGCGCGCAAGGTGCTGAACGAAGTACGCCGGATCGACCCGAAGAACGCCTCCCTGCAGAAAACCGAGCAGAAGCTCAAACCGTAGGAGCTCACCCTGTGAGCGACGCCCTTAACGGCACCGCCACAGGGCCCGCTACAAGACGCTTTTGTGGGAGCGCGCTTGCGCGCGATAGCCACCCGCGCAAACCTTCGCATCCCGTTCCATCGCTTTAACCGCGCGCAAGCGCGCTCCTGCATCGGAGTTTGCATGTCCCGTTACATCCGACCCTGCCTCGTGGCCTCCCTGATTCTCCTGGCGGCCTGCGCCCCGACGCGCCCCACGGTCCACCGCGAAGGCGATGTGGTCACGATGAGCCAACAGGCGCAGCGCGAGCACGACCTGGCCGATACATCGCACTGGACGCTGCAAGGGAAACTCTCGGTGGCGACGGATAAGGATTCGGGGTCCGGTAGCCTCACCTGGCACCAGGATGGCGACCGCTACGACTTCACGGTCCGGGCGCCGGTCACGGGCCGCAGCTTCCGGCTGACCGGTGGCCCGGATGGTGCCGAGCTCGACGGCCTCGAGGGCGGCACCCGCCGTGGTCCCGACGCCGAGACGCTGATGGCGCAGACAGTGGGCTGGCAGATCCCGATGGCCGAGCTGAAGCGCTGGGTCCTCGGCCTGCGTGCCGATACCGGCCCGGCCGATATCCGCTTTGGCGATGACAAGCTGCCCTCGCAACTGGTCCAGGATGGCTGGACCGTTGAATACAAGGCCTGGGACGCGTCGCGCCAGCCGGCGATGCCGAGCAAGGTGTTCGCGGAGAAGCCGCCGTACAAGGTGCGTCTCGCGATCGAGTCGTGGCAGCTGGGGCAGTGACGGCCTTCACCATCGCTCGCGCCCTCCCCGATGACGCCGGGCGCCTCTGCGAGATCGAACGTGCGGCGGTGGAACTGTTTCGCGGGCATGAGGCGTGGCCGTCGTATTCCGGTATGTCGCTGCCGGTGGACATGGTTCGCCAGCTGATCACCCGTGGACTGTGCTGGGTCGCGGTGGTCGAAGATGAGGTTGTCGGTTTCGTCTGCCTGGATACGGACGGCAACCCGGGCGCCATCGGCATCGCCGAGATCGATGTACTGCCGGCGTTCGGTCGCCGCGGCATCGGGGCGGCCCTGCTCGAGCACGCCTGCGCCTGGGCCCGCGAGGCCGGCTATGCCCGTGTCGACCTGGGCACCCTGGCCGACGTGCCCTGGAACGCGCCGTTCTATGCGAAGCACGGCTTCGCGGTGGTCGACAAGCGGGCCCCGGAGTTCGCCGAGGCCCTGGCGCGCGACCGCGACAACGGCTTCCCCGATCACCTGCGCGTCTTCATGAGCCGCCTGCTCGCGCCGCTTGCCCGGGGCGACTGGACCACATGGCCGGCCCCGGCCAAGCTCAACCTGTTCCTGCGCATCGTCGGCCGCCGCGCCGATGGCTACCACGAGCTGCAGACGGTTTTCCGCCTGCTCGACTGGGGCGATGAGATCCGCCTGCGGGTCCGCGAGGACGGGGTGATCACCCGGCCGCGGGATATCACGGGCGTGCCTGAGGAGACCGACCTGACCGTGCGCGCGGCCCGCCTGCTGGCGGCGGCCACCGGCACCCGGCTCGGCGCCGAGATCGACGTCGCCAAGCGGATCCCGATGGGCGGTGGGCTCGGCGGCGGCAGTTCGGATGCCGCATCGGTGCTCGTCGGTCTCAACACCCTGTGGAACACCGGCCTGGACGAGGACGCCCTGGCGGCGCTGGGCCTCGAATTGGGCGCCGATGTCCCGGTCTTCGTCCGCGGCCGCTCGGCCTGGGCCGAGGGCGTGGGCGAGCGGCTCGAGGCGATCAAGCTCCCCCGGCGCTGGTACGTGGTGGTCGATCCGGCCGAGCACGTGCCCACCCCGGCCCTGTTCGCCGCCCCCGAATTGACTCGAAATGCCCCTCGGGCGACAATTTCGGCCTTTGTTTCCGGGGATTCGGCGGAGAACGCCTTCGAACCGGTGGTCCGTGCGCGGCACCCGCGGGTGGCCGCGGCGCTGGACTGGCTGGCGGGCTTCGGCCACGCCAGGCTTTCCGGCAGTGGTGGCTGCGTCTTCCTGGAAACGAGAACCTTTGAAGCGGCCCTCGCGGTCGCTTCGCGCTGCCCCTCAGGCTTTACGGCCCACGTGGCGGCGGGTGTCGATCCATCGCCGCTGCGGGTTGCGCAGGCACGGATCGGGGCAAGGGGCTTCGTGTAGTTAAGGACGGAAAGGGCCGCGGGCTGCGGCATGTGATCACGAAATTGTTGGGGCGTCGCCAAGCTGGTTAAGGCACGGGATTTTGATTCCCGCATGCGCAGGTTCGAATCCTGCCGCCCCAGCCACCTCCAGGGGTGGCACTGCGCCGATTTCAACCTAACTGTTCCCTCTAGGAGTCCTCGTGGATACGTCCACCCCGATGCTTTTCACCGGTAACGCGCACCGTGCGCTCGCCGACGATGTTGCCGCACGCCTTGGCATCCCGATGGGCAAGGCCCTCATCGGTCGCTTCAGCGACGGCGAGGCCCAGATCGAGATCGAGGAAAACGTCCGCAAGCAGGAAGTGTTCGTCATCCAGCCGACGGGCGCGCCCAGCGCGGAAAACCTGTTCGACCTGCTGGTGCTGGTGGATGCGCTCAAGCGCGCCTCGGCCGGCAGCGTGACCGCGGTGATGCCGTATTTCGGCTACGCCCGCCAGGATCGCCGCCCGCGCTCCGCGCGCGTGCCGATCACGGCGAAGCTGGCCGCCAAGATGATTGCGACCGCGGGTGCGGATCGCGTGCTGACGATCGACCTGCACGCGGACCAGATCCAGGGCTTCTTCGATATCCCGGTCGACAACGTGTACGCCTCGCCGGTGCTCCTGGCCGACATCTGGCGTCACCACAGCATGGATGACCTGATCGTGGTCAGCCCGGACGTCGGCGGCGTGGTGCGTGCGCGTGCGCTCGCCAAGCGCCTGGATGACGCCGACCTGGCCATCATCGACAAGCGCCGTCCGAAGGCGAACGTGGCCACGGTCATGAACATCATCGGCGACGTGGAAGGCAAGACCTGCGTGCTGGTGGACGACATCGTCGACACCGCCGGCACGCTCTGCGCCGCCGCGGCGGCGCTGAAGGAAAAGGGCGCCCGCAAGGTCGTCGCGTACTGCGTGCACCCGGTGCTCTCGGGCGCCGCGATCAGCAACATCGAGAACTCCCAGCTCGACCAGCTGGTGGTCACGAATACGCTGCCGCTGCGCGATAACGCCCGTAACTGTGCGAAAATCCGCCAGTTGTCGGTTGCGGAACTGCTCGCGGAGACGATCCGCCGCATCGCCTATGGCGAATCGGTGAGCTCGCTCTACATCGACTGATCCACCGTTTTTTCGGTCTTCCCTGGTCGCGGGGAAGACCTTTACCACCGCCGCGAGGCGGTTTACTTGAGGCAACACCACCATGGCTACCAACCACAAGCTCACCGCCACGAGCCGCAAGATCGAAGGGAAGGGTGCGAGCCGCCGCCTTCGTACCGCGGGCTACGTGCCGGCTATCGTCTACGGCGCAGGCGCCGAGCCGCAGGCCATCCAGGTCCTGCACAACGACATCCTGCTCGGTTCGCGCTTCGAGTCGTTCTACTCGTCGGTCATCGAACTGACCGTCGACGGCAAGGCTCAGAAGGTCCTGATCAAGGACTGGCAGAAGCACCCGTTCAAGCAGCTCATGCTGCACATGGACTTCCAGCGCGTTAACGAGAACGAAGCCGTTCGCGTCGCCGTGCCGGTTCACTTCCTGAACCAGGAAAAGAGCCCGGCTGGCAAGACCGCTGGCCTGGTCATCTCGCACAACCTCACGGAAGTCACCGTTTCGTGCCTGCCGAAGGACCTGCCGGAGTTCATCGAACTCGACCTGGCCGACCTGAAGGCTGGCGACATCGTCCACCTGTCGGACCTGAAGCTGCCGAAGGGCGTGGAAGTGCCGGAACTGGGCCTGGGCAAGGAGCACGACGTCGCCGTCGTCACCGTCGCCGCGATCCAGGAAGAAGTCGACGCGACGGCCGAAGGCGCCGAGGGCGCTTCGGACGAAGCCAAGTAATCGGCTCGTGGCCCGCGGCGCACTGCGTCGCGGGCCACGCGTTTACTTCGCATGGCGTCACTACGTCTGATCGTCGGCCTCGGTAACCCCGGGGCCGAATACGTCAGGACCCGGCATAACGCCGGGTTCTGGTGCGTGGATGCCCTTGCCCAGGAGCAGGGCGAGCGCTGGTCGTTCGACGGCAAGCTGCACGGCGAGACCTGCAAGGTGCGCATCGGCGGCGAGCCTGTCTGGCTTTTGAAGCCGGCCACGTTCATGAACAAGAGCGGCATCGCGGTTGTTTCCGCGCTGCGCTATTACAAGATCGAGCCGGAAGAGTGCCTCGTCGCCCACGACGAACTGGACCTCTCGCCCGGCACCGTCCGCATGAAGTTCGATGGTGGCCACGGCGGCCAGAACGGCTTGCGCGACATCATGGCCCACCTGGGCCACGGCAAGTTCCACCGCCTGCGGGTCGGCATCGGCCACCCGGGGCACAAGGACAAGGTCACCTCGTGGGTCCTCGGCCGCGCGAACGCGGCTGACGAGGACGCCATCATGCACGGCATCGGGCGCGCGTTCGACGTGCTGCCGCTGGCGCAGGATGGCAAGTTCGAAGAGGCGATGAAACGCCTGCACACGGTCGCCTGACCTCTTTAAAAAACTACCGGATACAGAGTTCGCCATGGGCATCAAATGCGGCATCGTCGGCCTGCCTAACGTCGGCAAGTCCACCCTGTTCAACGCGCTGACCAAGGCGGGTATCGCTTCGGCCAATTTCCCGTTCTGCACGATCGAGCCGAACACCGGCATCGTGCCGGTGCCGGATCCCCGCCTGGATGCACTCTCGGCGATCGTGAAGCCGCAGAAGATCATCCCGACGACCATGGAATTCGTGGACATCGCCGGCCTGGTCGCTGGCGCCTCGAAGGGCGAAGGCCTCGGCAACAAGTTCCTCGCGCACATCCGCGAGACCGACGCCATCGCCCACGTCGTCCGTTGCTTCGAAGACGGCAACATCATCCACGTCGCCAACAAGGTGGATCCGATCTCGGATATCGAAACGATCGATACCGAGCTGGCGCTGGCCGACCTGGAATCCGTGCTGAAGGCGCTGGACCGTGCGACGCGTTCGGCCAAGGCCAACGACAAGGACGCGCTGGCCCGCAAGCCGGTGCTCGAGAAGCTGGCCAAGGTGCTCGACCAGGGCCGCAGCGCACGTTCTGCCGGCCTCGACGCCGACGAAAAGGCGCTGGTCCGCGACATGTTCCTGATCACCATGAAGCCGCTGATGTACATCGCCAACGTGGCGGAAGATGGCTTCGAAAATAACCCGCACCTCGACGCCGTCCGCGCCCGCGCGCTGGAAGAGGGGGCCGAGGTGGTGCCGGTGTGCGCCGCGATCGAAGAAGAACTCTCGCAGCTCGACGATGCCGAGCGCGACGAGTTCCTGCAGAGCATGGGCCTCGACGAGCCGGGCCTGAACCGCGTCATCCGCGCCGGCTACAAGCTGCTGGGCCTGCAGACCTACTTTACCGCCGGTGAGAAGGAAGTCCGCGCCTGGCAGGTCCGCGCCGGCTCCACCGCGCCGCAGGCCGCCGGTGTCCTCCACACCGACTTCGAGCGTGGTTTCATCCGCGCCGAGACCGTCGCCTACGATGACTACATCAAGTACAAGGGCGAGCAGGGGGCCAAGGAAGCCGGGCGCCTGCGCCTGGAAGGCAAGGAATACATCGTGAAGGAAGGCGATGTGCTGCACTTCCGCTTCAACGTCTGATCAGAAAGGCCCGCTTAACGCGGGCCTTTTTTCCCTTGTGGGAGCGGGGGGGCCCCCCGGGGGGGGTTGCCCCGCTTAAATGGCGCCGACACGGGCGACCCCCGGGATGCGTCCCAGGGGTTGGGGTGCGCCCGCTTCAAGT
>NZ_JBQCFT010000315.1:0-4063 GCF_051958795.1 Luteibacter sp.
CGGCCGCCTTGGCCGGTGCGAATCCCGCATTATCGCATGGAAGGCGGGCCACCGCCGAGGGTAGCCCGCCCTGCCCGGCTATTTGTCGCTGGGCACCGTGATACCGACGAAGCGCGTTGAGTCGTCGCGACGGATAAGCAACATGGCCGTGTCGCCCTCCTTCACGCCCTTCACGGCGTCGCGGAAAGCGCTGGCGCTGCCGACGCGCTTCTGGTTGACCATGAGGATGACATCGCCTGACTGTAGGCCCGCGGTGGCGGCGGCGCGACCGGTGATCTTGCTGATCACCACGCCTTCGCCGGCCTTCAGGCCGAGTTCGCCACGCGTCTGGGCGTCGATATCCTCCACGGCCACGCCAAGGGCCGCAGCGGTACCGCCCGACGAGCCGCCGGCCGCAGCGTCGGCCAGGGCGTTCTTGTCGCGTGGCAGTTCGCCGACCTTGACGTCCACCGTCTGCTTCTTGCCATCGCGAAGGATGTCCACTTTCGCCATCGAGCCAGGCCTGGTGATCCCTACCAGCGGGGGCAGGTCCACCGACTGGGTGATCGGCGTGCCGTTGAAACCGAGGATCACGTCACCCTGCTTCAGCCCGGCCTTGTCCGCGCCGCTGCCCGGCGTGACCTGGGCGACGAGCGCACCATTGGCGTCCGGCAGGTTGAGGTTTTTCACGAACTGGTCGACCGGCTGCACGGTGACGCCGAGCATGCCGCGCGAGACGTAGCCCTTCTCCTTGATCTGCTGGACCACGTTCATGGCCACGTCGATGGGGATGGAGAACGACAGGCCCTGGTAGCCGCCGGAGGTGGAGTAGATCTGCGAGTTCACCCCGATGACCTGGCCCTGCAGATTGAACAGCGGGCCGCCCGAGTTGCCACGGTTGATCGGCACGTCGGTCTGGATGAAGGAGGTGTAGGGCTGGTCCCCGCTACCGAGGTTACGGCCGACGGCACTGATGATGCCGTGGGTGACCGTGGCATCCAGGCCGAACGGCGAACCGATGGCCAGGGCCCACTGGCCGCGCTTCACGCTGCGCGAATCGCCGATGGTGACGGTGGGCAGCGCGCTCGCATCGACCTTGAGCAGGGCAATGTCGTACTGCGGATCCTTGCCCACGACCTTCGCGGTGAAGGTGCGGCGATCCTGAAGGCGGATCTTCACCTCATCGGCATCGTCGACCACGTGGTCATTGGTGAGCACGTAGCCATCGGCGGAGATGATGAAGCCGGAACCGAGCGAGGTCTGCTCGCGTGGCTGCATGGGCATGCCGGGCATGCCGAAGAAACGGCGTAGCAGTTCGTCCTGGTCATCGGGTGCGATCTGTGCGCCCCGGCCGGATCCCTTCTGCGCGGGCTTGCCCGATGATTTCGCCTCCACGTGAACCACCGCGGGGGCATTTTTCTCAACGATGCCGGTGAAATCGGGCAAGGTTTGAGCCTGCGCGCCGACGCTCGCCAAGACGAGCGCGCCACCGATCAGCGCGCGTACGTGCCAGGATGCCATGGGTGTTCCTCCTTCATTTTTCAGGCATGGCTGCCCGTGCGGCGGCTGCGCCGCACGGGGTTAACAAAGAGGGGGGATACGGCGCGCCGGGGACGGCGGCGCACCGGGGAGCCTTAGCGGGCGCCGGACGCCGCTTGCGGCTGCGCGTAACGCGTGCCATCCGGGCGGGTCATCAGCAGCTGGTACTGCGCGCGGCTGGCATCACGCGCATCGACCGGATGTGCGCGCTGGATCTGGTACGGCGTGGAACGCGGCAGGTAAGCCGTGGCCGCGTCGTCACTGGAACTGTCGAACGCCGCCTTCTGGGTGAACTGCGAAGCGACGTTACCCGTGAGCCAGCGCGGGGCGACCGGGGCGGATGCTGGTTCCGGCGCGGCATCGGCCAGATCCGCACCGGCGGACGTGGCGGCATGATGTGCGATCTCCGGCGCGGCGCCGTGGTTACCGGCGGGTTGCGAAACCATGAGCGCGGCGACCGCGACACTGGCGGCGATGGCACCACCTGCCGACCAGTGCAGCCAGCGACGGCGCGGCGCGGCCACGGTCGTGACCTGCTGAGCCGACTCGGCTTCGATAGCCGCCATGACCCGATCGGCGAAACCCGCCGAGACCGGTGGCAATGCCTCGTGGCGCAGGCCGTCACGGCCAACGTGGTAGCGCGACCATGCGTTCGCCAGGGCCGAATCGGCCTCAAGGCGGCGCAACAGGAAGCGGATCTCCTCCCGTGACAGCTCTCCATCCATGCCGGCGGAGAGAATTTCCCGATTGGCTTCGCTCATGGGGTCTGGTCCTCGCGGTCGGACAACAACGGCCGCAATTTTTCATCGATGGCCTCGCGGGCCCTGAAGATACGCGAACGGACGGTCCCGATGGGACAATCCATGGCGGCGGCAATTTCCTCGTAACTCTTGCCTTCCACCTCGCGCAGGGTAATCGCGACCCGAAGTTCTTCGGGCAAGGCTTGGACAGTAGAAAACACCGTTTGTTCCACCTGTTCCCGCATGAGTTCACGCTCAGGCGTGGCGCTCTCGTGCATGCGGGTGGCGCCGGGGACGTAAACCGCATCCTCGGCGTCGATATCGCCGGTCGGCGGGCGCCGGCCCATGGCCACCAGGTGGTTCTTGGCGGTGTTCACGGCGATCTTGTAAAGCCATGTGTAGAAAGCACTTTCGCCGCGGAACGAGCCCAGCGCGCGCCACGCGCGCACGAAGGCCTCCTGGGCGATGTCCTCGCACTCCGTCCAGTCATGGACATAGCGGGAGATCAGCGCGACCACCTTATGCTGGTACTTGCGGACAAGCAGATCGAAGGCGCGGCGGTCCCCCTGTTGCACGCGTTCGACAAGTGCTTGATCCAGTTCGTTTTCGCCCATCCGGGCCGTCTCCTCAACATCATTCGGTCCAGTCGCGGGCGCAGATGAGACCTGCCGGGGCCCCGCAAGTTCAATCATGCGCGCCCTGGACGAAAATATGCGGTTCGTCAGATGAAGCTCAAGCTAACCCGTCGCAAGCGCCTGGCCCTCGGCCACGATGCGCTCGCGCTCAGCCAGGAGCTTGTCGAAGGTAACCGTGGGCAGCGGACGGCAGAACAGGTAGCCCTGCAACTCATCGCAGCCGTTGGCCTTCAGGAACTGCAGGTGCTGCTCGATCTCCACGCCTTCGGCCACCACGCCGCGCTTGAGCCGGTGGGCCATGTCGATGGTGGCGCGGACAATCGCTTCGTCATCCGGATCGACACCGATGTTGCGGACGAAGCTCTGGTCGATCTTGATCCGGTCGGCCGGCAGGCGGCGCAGGTAGTCGAGCGACGCGGCGCCGGTGCCGAAGTCGTCGATGGCAATGCGGCAGCCCATGGCATGCAACGCGTCGAGGGTTTCCACCAGGTGCGGCACCGTCTTCACGCTGATGCTTTCGGTGACCTCGAGCTCGAGCAGCGACGCATCCAGCCCGGTGTCTTCGAGCGCCCTGGCCACCACGGCCGCCAGGTTGTTCTGCATCAGCTGCACCGCCGACAGGTTCACGCCCAGGCGCAGGCCCATGCCGTAGCGATCTTCCCAGGCTTTCGCCTGCGCGCACGCGGTGCGCAGCACCCATTCGCCGATAGGAACAATGAGGCCACTGGCTTCCGCCAGCGGGATGAAGAAGCCCGGGCTGATCATCCCGAGCTCGGGATGCTCCCAGCGGACCAGCGCTTCCATGCCCACGATGTCTTCGCTGCCCGCGTCGACCTGCGGCTGGTAGAACACCCGCAGCTCGCCGTTGCGCTCGGCGTGGCGCAGGCGGGCCTTCAGTTCGCCCTGCTGTTGCTGGGCCGTATCCACGTTGGCCGCGTAGACCTGGTAGTTGTTGCGGCCCAGGCTCTTGGCGCCGTACATGGCCTCGTCGGCGTGGCGCAGCAGGAGCTCGCCCTCGACCGCGTCGTCCGGGAAGAAGGCGATACCCACCGATACCGTCGCCTGGAGTTCGGAGCCATCGTCGAGAGGCAGGGGCACTTCCATCGCCTGGACGATTTTCTCGGCGATGCGCAGCACGTCCTCGCGCTTGATGATGTGGCGCAGCACCAG
>NZ_JBQCFT010000316.1:0-14028 GCF_051958795.1 Luteibacter sp.
GGATACCGGTATCACGCAACATCCCGATCTCGATACGTCGCTCGCCGATGCAGGCTACGACTTCATTTCCGATCACTTCATCTCCGGTCGCACCGATGATGGGCGTGCGCCGGGCGGCTGGGATACCGGTGACTGGACCACCGAGGAACCTTGGGCGGACGAGTGCCAGATGGAGCCCAGCTCATGGCATGGCACGCACGTGGCCGGCACGGTGGCCGAGCTGACCAATAACAACCTGGGCATGGCCGGCGTGGCGCATAACGCCAAGGTGCTCCCGGTCCGTGTCCTCGGGCACTGCGGTGGTTACGACAGCGATATCGCCGATGGCATCGTCTGGGCAGCCGGCGGCCATGTGGATGGCGTCCCGGACAACACGCATCCCGCGCAGGTCATCAACATGAGCCTGGGCGGGTCGGGACAGTGCCTGCCCGATGATCCAATGGCGCAGGCCATCGCCGCTGCCAACGCGCGTGGGGCGGTGGTCGTCGTGGCGGCCGGCAACTCGGGTGACGATGCGAGCTACTACTCGCCCGCGAGTTGCCCAGGTGCCATCACTGTTGCCTCGGTGGGCATCAGCAGTCGCCTGGCCTTCTATTCGAACTTCGGCAAGGTGGTGACACTGGCCGCGCCGGGTGGTGGCGTTTACGCCGGGGACGGAACCACGGGGGATCCCGTCCAGACGGGCTTCGTGTATTCGGCGATCAACGGCGGCGACACGGTCCCGGCGGAGCCGACCTATGGCGGTTACGCTGGCACGTCGCAGGCGACGCCGCATGTCGCGGGCACCGTGGCGTTGATGCAGAGCGCGCGCCTTGCCCTTGGCCAGCCGCTCATGGCGCCGCAGCAGGTGACCGCTGCGCTGAAGCAGACGGCGCACCGGCCGAAGGTACCGTTCCCGCTCATGACACCGGCGGGCGCTGGCATCGTGGATGCCACGGCTGCGGTACAACTTGCGATCCTGGGCGACAACTACACGCAGGCGCTGGGCAACGGGGAACTACTCACGGGCATGGTGAGTTATGCGGGGACCAGCAATTTCTACCAGCTGGAAGTGCCGGCGGCTGCGCGCAGCCTGGTGATACGCACGTTTGGTGGATCAGGTGATGTGACGTTGCAGGTAAAGGTCGGCGCAAGGCCTTCCGATGCGGGTTACGACTATGTCTCGGCGCACGCGGGCAACGCGGAATCGATCGTGCTGGCCCGACCCGTGGCGGGTACGTACTTCATCCGCGTCCTCGGTGTGAAAGACGCCCAGAACCTGAGCATCCAGGCCAGCTTCATCGCCCCCTGACCCATTGACCGGAGCTTTCCATGAACCAGAATTCTGTATCGCGCCACCCGCGCGGCGCCAGCGTGCGCCGTTCACTCGCCACGGCCGTGGCGCTCGCGCTTGCCTGCGGCATGGCCCATGCGTCCGCACCACTCACGACCGCACCCCGGATCGACGCCGCACATCGCGTGCTGAGCGCACAGGACATCACCTCGGGCGGGTACTTCGCGGCGAACGGTGCCAGCGATGGCAGTGACGACGCCTACGCGGACGGCTACCACAGCGTCGCAGTAGGTGCCGGCGCGCTCGCCAGCAGCGACAACGCCACCGCGCTGGGTGCGGGTGCCGTCGCCTTCGACACTGGTTCGACGGCTCTAGGCACCAGCGCTATCGCATTGGGCAGCGGTAGCCTCGCCATGGGCCAGCTCGCCAATACGGCGGGTGATTACGCGATGGCGGTGGGCTACGGCGCCGCAGCGTCGGGTACCAATGCGATGGCGATGGGTACGGGTGCAACCGCGGGTAACGCGGGCGCCATCGCGTTCGGCGGTACCGCGGTGGATAGCGGTGGCACGGCCTTGTCGGACCAGGTGACCACGGCCAGCGGCAGTCTCGCGATGGCAATCGGCGGCAGCGCACAAGCACAGGGCGAAGAAGCGATGGCCATCGGCTCGCTTGCCGCCGGTTACGGGGCAGGCACCGTGGCGATTGGCAATGAGGCAATGTCGACCGCGGATTACGCGACGAGCATCGGCACCGCGGCCAGCGCGAGTGGCGAGAGTTCGACCGCTATCGGTGGTGCCTCCCAGGTCTTCCCTGGTGTATTCGACCTCACCACCGCGACCGGGTTTGAATCCACCGCCATCGGTGCCGCGGCCATGGCCTTGAACGACGGCGCCACCGCGATCGGTGGGCACGCGCGCGCCGAGGGGGCCTACAGCATCGCCCTCGGCAACAACGCGTATGCGCAGGAGGGCAACAACACGGCGATCGGTTACAACGCGGCGGCGACGGGCATCAATTCCATTGCGATCGGTGGCGACAACCGCTCTTCGACCTGGGCCTATGGCGAGAACAGCGTGGCGATCGGTGACCTTGCCTATGCCAAAGGCGATGAATCCGTGTCGCTCGGCCATTTTGCGTCGGTTGCCCCCGATGCAACGAACAGCGTTGCGCTGGGCCACAACTCGGCGACCGATGAAGCAAACGTGGTTTCGATCGGCAGCGACGGAACGATGACCAATCGCTACGGTGAACACATTCCGGAGTTCCAGCGCCGGATCACGAACATGGCCGCTGGCGTGAACGCAACAGATGGGGTGAACGTGCAGCAGTTGCAGGCGGCGATCGGGCAGGTGAGCGTCGGGGACTCCGCGATCAACGCAGCATTTGCGGATGCCTTCGGTGGTGGCGCGTCGATGGGGCTTAGCGGCTTCGTTCCGCCGACCTATGCGATACAGGGTTCGGCTTACGGCAACGTCGGCGATGCGTTCTCCGCCGTAGACGGGGTGCTATCGAGTGCGCTCCAGGGAATCGCCGACCTGCGCAACCAGATCGCGAACCTGCCCGGCGGCACGCCAGGCGGTGGCACGAACGTCCCGATGGGTGATGGCAACGGCCTCGCGGTGGGCGGCGGCAGTGTGGCTAAGGATCCGCGCGATACGGCGGTGGGCGACCATGCGACCATTGCGGCTGATGGCAGCGTCGCCGTGGGTAGCAACGCCACCGTGGGTGCAGCGGCGACGAATGCCGTGGCGGTCGGTGCTGATACCTCGGTGACAGCGGCCTCGGCCACGGCCGTGGGGCAGGGTGCGTCCGCGACGGCGCAGAACAGCGTTGCCCTGGGTGCGGGCTCGGTGGCGGACCAGGCCAATACCGTATCCGTGGGCACGGCCGCGGCCCAGCGGCGCGTCGTGAACGTTGCGGCGGGCGTCGCCCCGACCGATGCCGCGAACGTCAGTCAGGTGGACCAGGCGCTGGCCACGGCGAAGTCATACGCCGACGACGGTGACCAGCAGACGCTGGCAAAAGCCAATGCCTACACCGACAGCAAGATGAACAACGGCGTCAGCCGTTCCGACTTCGACACGTTCCGCAGCCATGTCGACGACCAGTTCCACAAGGTCAACCAGCGCCTCGATCGGGTCGGTGCCATGGGCACGGCACTCTCCCAGATGAGTATGAATACGTCCGGCCTGTCAGGCGAAAATCGCGTGGGCGTTGGCGCGGGTAACTATGGCGGCCAGTCGGCGGTGGCAGTCGGCTACCAGCGTGCCTTCAGCCAGAACCGGGCAAGCGTCTCCATCGGCGCCTCTTCGTCCGGTTCGGAAAGTACGGTGGGTGCCGGCGCGGGTATCAGCTGGTGAT
This sequence comes from Luteibacter sp., assembly GCF_051958795.1. Lineage (GTDB taxonomy): Bacteria > Pseudomonadota > Gammaproteobacteria > Xanthomonadales > Rhodanobacteraceae > Luteibacter. The sequence goes on from NZ_JBQCFT010000316.1 coordinate 3,638, forward strand.
GTAATCATCCTGGGAAGTGACCGCATGAACAGCCCGCGGAGGGAGCCGCGGGCTCGGGTTACGTCCATCGATGGAAACAAGTGCACTGCCATCTGGCCCTTGACGGGCGGGTGCCCGACTTTCGAGGATGGCGCATCACCACCAAGGGAACTGGTATGAGGTACCTGCTCGCGGCATCGCTCCTTCTCAGCCTCCCTGTCGCTTCGGCGCAGGACTGGGCTGCCAGCCTGCGCATCGATGCGAAAGCGATGCATGACGATATCGCGCGTAATCATCCGGGGCCTGTCGATCCCGAGAACCCTGGCTTCGCCGCGAAGAACGACCAGGGACTGGCACTGGCGCTCGAACGAGCCGGCCACACGACGAACTACGCCGGCTACTTCTACGGAATGGCCGCCTATGCCGCGAGCTTCAACGACGGACACCTTGGAGTGTTCCCGCCACAGGGCGCCAAAGTGCCGCATCTCGATGCCCGCTGGCCCGGATTCCTTACGGCGTTCAATGCAAAGGATGAGCAGACGGTGGTGGTGCGTAGTGACGATGCGCCCGTGCCGATCGGCGCTCGACTCGTCTCATGTGATGGCAAGGATGCGCAGAGCCTCGCCGCTGCCAACGTCGGTTCCGTGAGCGGCCGGTGGACCCTGCACGCCTCACGGATCGTGCGTGGTCGCCGCTTGTTTACGGATTATGGTAATCCCTGGATCCGGCGGCCGGCGCGATGCATCTTCGACGTCGATGGCACGCAACGTGAAGTGGTCCTCGCGTGGAAGCTGATCGACCAGGATGAGCTCGCGCGGCGTCTCGACCAGGCGTACCGCCGCAAGGCCGAGCCGATCGGCCTTCGCACGTTACCCGATGGGACGGTCTGGATTGCCCTCAGCGACTTCGATGGCAACCTTGACCACGCGCCGGCGAAGGCGCTTGAGCCGCTGATCAGGGAAGTGGAAGCGAAGCACCGCGACATTCTTTCGGCGCCACGCGTCGTACTGGACCTGCGTGGCAATAATGGAGGTGACTCACGCTGGGGGAGCGAACAGGCCGCAGCGCTCTGGGGGAAGAGGGCAGCCGACGCGGTGAACCTGGAGCCGAAGAGCGTCGACTGGCGTGCCTCGCGGGACAACATCGCAAAGATCGCGGAGTATCGCGACATGTGGAAGGCTCACGCCGGGGAGTCCGGGAACGTCGCCTGGGCGGAGAAGACTATTGCAGGCATGCAAGGTGCCATGCAGGCAGGGCAGGCGTTTTATGTCGAATCTCCCGAACCCCAGCCACCCTCGCCGACGCCACCGGTCACCACGGCACGTATCTACATGGTGACGGACAGTGGATGTGCGTCGGCATGCCTGGACGCGGCCGATCTGTTCCTCGCCCTTGGAGCGATCCACGTGGGCGAGGAAACGAGCGCGGACACCGCATACATGGATGTGCGGCAGACGACGCTCCCTAGTGGATACACGGCGCTGGCTATCGCCATGAAGGTCTATCGGGGACGGCCGCGGGGAAGCAACGTGCCCTTGGTGCCTCGCTATGCCTACTCCGGCGACCTGGCCGACACGGCGGCGCTGGAGCGCTGGATCAAGTCGCTGCACTGATAGAACGGCGGCCCGATCGGGCAATAAAAAGCCCGCGGAGGGGGCCGCGGGCTCGGGGTACGTCCATCGATGCAGGGACAGCAGGGGAACTGCCCGGATTGCGTGGGACCGGTGCCTCTCGGCTACCTTGGGAATAACTATACCGCTGGGTACATGAATGGACTGTTAAGCGGCCCGGTCCGGCCCGGTGTCGCCCGAAACTGCACATCTCCGGCCAATTCCCCGCTTGTCAAGGTCATGCGTCTCAGGCCTCGGCTACGCTGTCGACTCCTATCACACCAAGCAAGGAGTTCGTCATGCGCACGATCTATCAGACCGTCCTCGTTGGTTTCCTGTTCGCCGTGGCTTGCGGTTCGGCTGTGGCGGCGTCCGCCCCGGTGGCCGGCTCGGCCCAGCCGAAGACCCAGCCGCAGAGCCTTGATCTGCCCTGCAACCCGCTGGTTTGCTCGGTGAAGTAAGCCGAAGTCGCTTTCGGGGGTGGCCTTGCGCCACCCCCGGGAGCATCAGATTCGCCTGGCGGGAGCGGCAACGGGCGCCCGGGCCCGGGCATGGCTTATGAGCAGGCTCCCGGAGATGACCAGGGCGAGCACGGCCTCGACGCGGAGGGTCCCGGCCTCGGCGAGCAGCCCGGGCGAAACCACCGAGGCCACGATGGCGAGCGCGATGCTGGCCGCCATGCCCCCAAGAGCCGTCCCATGCCACCCGTGCCGCCAGCCCATGCCGAGTACCGGCAGGACAAGCGCGAAGCTGGCCGTCTCGTGGAGCGGACTAGCTGCCGGTGCGGTGGCGGCCACCCAGGCGAGCAGCGACAGCGTCGGAACCAGCCAGGCCATGGCATCCCGGAACAACGGGCTTTGCCACACCGCATCAAGGCTAAGCGAGTGGCCAGGGAGACGGCGGAAGCGCTCGCGCAGGGCAAGGATCGTCGGGGTCAGTGTCAGCGCGCCAAGATAGGCACCCAACATGTATGCGAGGAAGTAGCCCGCTGGACCCGTATCCGGATCCGGCCAGGCGCCGGTCGGTGACTGCAGGATCGCCGACAGCGCCGTCAGCAGGGTGGCGACCGATGTCACGACGGCAGTCCCCAGGGCCGCCGCAAGAATCAGCGGCATACGCAGGTCGCCCCGCTCGTCATACAGCGACCAGCGCGCCCGGAGGGGCTTGAGAACCGCCAGCCAGAGCGCCGCCATCGGGACCGAAGCCGACATCGCCCAAGGGATCCCCAGGTCGGCGACATTCAGCGCCGCGGTTTCCAGCAGGGGCAGGCCTTCGCCCAGGACGAGGGCAGGCCAGTAGCGGGTGGGAACGAGAAGCAGGGCGGCCAGGCGAAGCCCGGAGGTCAGCATCCACTGGGGGAAGGACAGGTGGTGGGCGATTTCGTAGCACGCGCCGTAGGCAGCCGCGATCGCGAGGTGCTGCCCCCATCGCCATGGCGTGTTCCGAGTACGCCCGCCCCCCGCGCGCCGCTCCACCGATGCCAACTCCTAACGCTGTAGTCGTGGTCCGTCTGGGGGTGATGATGCCACGTTTTTTGGCCGCCGGCGGGCGAGGGCAGCCCCCGCCCCCCGGTACCCCCTACGACCCACCCAGGGCATGTACGACATCGGCAGTCTCACTATGGCCCTTCGCGCGCAACACGACCTCGAGCACGCCGAAACCCGCCAACAACACCGTTCCAAGGAATGCTGCGAGTAGCGCCGTCAACTTCGCCGTCGTGGGTATTGTTTTGACGGTGTCGCCCAAAGCGACCAGTTTCACGTCGAAGGCATCGAACCTTCCGTTCAGCACCTCCACCTTGGCATCAATGCTGATCTTTAGGGCCTCGATCTTCCCATCGACGCTGGCGCTTAGTGCCTGGATCTTCCCATCGACACTCGCGCTCAGGGCCTCGATCTTCCCATCGAAGCCTTCACGGAGCCCATCCAGCTTCCCGTCGATCGCTACATTCTGCCCTTCGAGCTTGCCGTCAACTGCGGCCAGGATGCCGTCCAGCTTTCCATCGATCCTGGCGACCGTGCATTCGAGCCGGACGACGCTGCCTTTGATTTCGTGTACATCTTCATGGAGGTCGTCCACGCGGCGCCGCAGGTCGACAACATTTTCTTCTAGTTTACTGACTCGGTTTTCCATGCGCGCATCTTTAGAGGGAGCGCGCGCTGGTGCAACTTCCGCGCTCCCCGAGTCATGCGGTGTCAGGTAATTCGCCTCCTGATATGCGGCTGCCATTTGTCCTCCGAACGCTACCTTCGACGTGTGATGTCGATGGTACGCGGGCCCTGACGAGGAGGTGCCCGCGTCGTTCTGTAGTCCTTCTCTTACACAGCCTGCCGAACGGCTCGCGCAAGACAATTCGTAAACGTACATCGCATCAGTGCTGTTCCAACTCTCCCCAGATCGCGGGTTTCGTGCCGGACGCTACTGGCGAGTTTCAACGGGGCCTTCGCGGCCGCCTGAGCGGGGCCGGGAATAAAACCCCCGCGGCGATGATCTTGGCATGCGTGGGCGCCGCTCCGGCGCCACCAGCCCGAGGTCCCCGCCATGTCCATGCCAGCCCAAGCCCTCCACGCCAGCGCGTCCATCCGCTCCCGGTCCTACACGAAAGTCGCTATCGCGATGCACTGGAGCATCGCCTTCCTGATCTTCCTGAATGTCTGCCTGGGTTTCCTCATGGAAACCTTCCCCAAAAGCGCCCCCGGGCATGACCAGGTCCTGTTCTACCATGCCTCGTTCGGCAGCCTGATCTTCGGCTTGGCCGTGTTCCGCCTGTTCTGGCGATCGACGCACAAACCACCGGCGTTGCCTTCGCACATCCCCGCGTGGCAGCAGAACGTGGCCCATGTGCTGCACTGGATCCTCTACACGCTGATGCTGGCAGTGCCGCTCACCGGCTACCTGCATCGCATGGCGGGCGGCCACCCGGTCAGCTTCTTCGGCATGGGCTACCTCCCCGTGCTCATCGGCAAGAACGAGCCCCTGCGCCTGCTGACCGATACCTTGCATGTCGCGCTGGCCTGGACCCTGTGTATCCTCGTGGTGGGGCACATCGGCGCCGCGCTGAAACACCGGTTCATCGATCGCGACAGCGTCATCCAGCGCATGCTCGGCGTATAACGCCCATGGTGGGCAACTCACGGAGTGCGTTCGGCATGGGTCCGCAGCACACATGATGTCGGCAGGTAACCGCGCGGTCGTGGACGAGCTGGCGCTGCGTCACCTCGATGCTGCCTATAACCTGGGCCGGTGGCTGCTGGGCAGCGAGCAGGACGCCGCGGATGCCGTCCACGACGCCTACCTGCGCGCTGCCCGTGCGGCGGATACCTATGCAGGTGGCAACGCGCGGGCATGGTGGCTGGCGATCGTCCGTAACTGCTGCCTCGCGCGGCTGGCGGTGCGCAACAAGGAAAGGAAAAATGTCGCCATCGACGATAACCCCGTCGCCGCCGAGCGCTGGATGCCACGGGCCGAGGCGGACGAGGTGGAGGAGCGGGTCGATAGCTCGCGTCGCCGCGAACTGATCGCCGTGCACCTGGGCAACCTGCCCGAGATCTTCCGCGAGGTACTGATCCTGCGCGAGATGGAGGAACTGTCTTACCGTGAGATCGCCGACGTGCTCGAAACGCCCATCGGTACGGTGATGTCCCGGCTCGCTCGCGGGCGTGCCTTGCTGCAAAAAGCCCTGACTGACGACGGCGCGCTGGAGGCCCCGCATGGACTGTAAGACCGCCAGCGAACTGTTGCCGTTGTACTTCGATGGTGAGCTCGATCGCGCGACCAGCCGCGAGTTCGAGGCGCACCTGGATGAATGCGCGACGTGCCAGGCCGCGCTGATCCGGCTGGATGCGTTGCGTCGCTCGCTGCGCAACGATGTGCCGCGTTTCACCGCGCCCGAATCATTGCGGGCGCGGATCGGGAAGAGCGCAGCCGGCGAGGCATCGGTGGTGCATCCGCGGCCGCGGCCGCGCGTGTCGCGACCGTGGCTGGCCCTCGCAGCCTCCTGGATCCTGGCGTTCGTCGCGGGCGGTGTGACGTTATCCGCGTGGAACCAGGGGTCGGCGCCGGCGCAGGAGGAGTCTCAACTGCACCGCGATCTCTTCGCCAGCCACTGGCGCGCGCTCGCCGCGGCTTCGCCGATCGACGTGGTCTCCACCGACCAGCACACGGTAAAGCCGTGGTTCGCGGGCAAGGTGGCCATCTCGCCCGTGGTGCAGGACTTCGCCGACCAAGGCTACGCGCTCATCGGCGGGCGCATCGACTACGCCGGCCATGAACGCGTCCCGGTGCTCGTCTACCGGCACGGGAAGCACCTGATCGACGTGTTCGTGCTGCCCTGGAAAGCGGGCGCTGAAAGCCGTGATGCGGTGGAAGCCGAGGGCTACGTGCTCGAGACGGCGAGCCTCGGCGGCCAGGCGGTGGCGATCGTCTCGGACATGGATCGCGGCGAGCTGACACGGTTCCGGGATCTGCTGAACGCGGCGGGACCCAGCCGCTAGCCGTCGCGACCGGTCAGGCCAGTTCGCCATGCGAAGCCCGGTCGAGCCAGCGGAACGGCCGCTGCATGGCCCATTCGATCTCACGGGCCAGGGCGTCGGGGATGGGAGCCCCTGTGCGTATGTCATCAAGCACCGAGGGGTCGACGCCGAGTGACTGGGCCAGGGCTCTCCATTGTGAAATGCCATCCGCCCGGAGTTCGGCGATCAAACGCCTGAGGTTGTTCCGCCGGATGGTCTGGAGTGGATCGCCCTGCATGTATCGGTTCCCTTGTCCGCGTCGCAAGATAAATGGCTCATCGACCGGGGGTTGCGATGCGCAAATTCGGCGCCTCAACCCGCGAATTGGGCAGGCTGGGTGCCTCGTTTATTGAGTGGAAGGCGTCCGGGGGCGGCATGGGGTAAAAGCGGCAGGCCTCACGCGGTGCTAACACCCGCCCCGGTTTCATGGTCCGGGGCAGGGCGTCTTTAGGTAGGGACGAATGGGCTTGGGTGATACAAAGAACCCCGATACGGGTGTCGATGAACTGGTCCGGCTAGCCGGCCCATGCGCCGACGACGAGGGCGTCGTCATTGCCAACGCCTCCGGTGAGCTCGTTTTTGCCAGCGAGCGGGCGGCGGATATCCTTGGCATCGTCCGCCTCGGCGCGGGGGTGGAAGATTACAGCGCGTTGCATGGCGTCTTCACCGAAGATGGCCGCCCATATCCCTCGTCCGATCTTCCCCTTGCGCGTGCCATCCTCCTCAGGAAGACGACGCGCGGTGAACGCCTGCTGATACGTCGGCCGGATGGACTCATCCAGCTGATCGAGGTCTCCGCCCGGCCGCTCATCGACGCCGCGAAGCGCCACGTCGGTGCCGTGGCCGCTCTCCGCGTACTGGCCCGGTAACCCTCGCGCGTTTCACATGGGCTAATCCGCCACCGCGTAGGCGTGGGTATGCCGCAACGAGGGACACGCTGGCGGGTGCCCGCCTGGGCCGCCGCAGGCGACGAGGGCGGACGAGGCCATCCATGCCATCGTGTCGAATGCCTTGTGTGATCCAACGGGCGGCGCCTTGAGCCCCGCGCGCCTCAACGCATCGCGCAACACGTGGATGCGCCCCATGCGCCGGGTCGCGGCCGTGTTGTACGTGAAGCTGACGGTTCGCGATGCCTCCTGGCTGGTCTCGACCATGTGCGGGCTGGTGAGCGGCATATAGACGCCCGTTCCCGGCCTGAGGTGGAACACGTGCGCGCGCGCGCGGAACTCTTCCTGCCATTTCGCGTGGCTCAGGTCATGTCGCGCGTGGAAGTCATCGCGTACCAGGTCGCCTAGCGTGGCGCGATCCGTGGGGTCCCAGACATAGACGGTCTTCGTGCCCGACAGTTGAAGGAGCAGCACGTGGCTCCGGTCGATGTGGAATGGGGTGCACGTGTCCGGCGAAGCGGAAAAGATCCAGCCGGCGCGGTAGTAGACGCCGGGATCGACGCGCTCGATCTTGTCGATGATCGGCGCGAAGGCCTCGTCGACCAGTGTCCGGTACGTGGGATCTGCCTGGATGTGACGGAGCAGAACCCATGACTTCGCGTTCTCGATGGCGCTTAGCGATGCGACCGCTGATTGGCCGGAAGGATAGAGCGCGGCTGCCGTGTCGAAATCGGTGCCGGGTTGCACGCCGCTGGCGAAGCTATACCAGCGGTTCGTGCCACGACAGCGCTTGCCCAGTTCGACCAGGGCATCGCGTTGCAGGAGCGGGTGATCGGAGAACGTGTGCGTCAGCGGCGTAACGCGCATGGGTTCGAACTCATCCCACGCGAGTGTGATCAGCGGAGCGTTGGCGTTTGTCATGGGCGGTCACCGTTAGGGGCCACGCATCGTGTGCGTGTGCACTACCTGCCGAGGACGTTTATACGCTCGCGCTTTGCGGGCACGGCTCTGCCATCCGGATTAGGCCGACCGGTTTAAACCGTTGGTGCGAGCCGCTTCATGGCGGCTATCGCAAGTTCTTTCGAAATAGGCCGACCGGTACGAAATGTTTTCGCATGGTCCTTCGCACGCGCGCGTTCAAGCGGCCGGAAGTATTCCGGGAAGCGCGTTGATTTGTCTCGTGTTGCGAGGTTTGTGCGGCGGGGGTGGCCAAATCGATCGCATCAAATAATGGATGGACGGCCAAACGGAATCGTGCAGTGAAGCCTCGACGGAATAGGCCGTAAGAGCAGCCGCTGGTTGAAGCGAAAAACGCCTGGAATGTCATGGCGACACTCCCGCCCACGCAGGGCGTGGACGGGAGTGTGCAGCGTAACTACTGCGAAATATTCGCCGTCACATGGTAGACGCGCCCACCCCAGCCATCATTGGGGAACGAGTCCGATACCTTGAGGTACACCGGCTTCGAACCATCCGCCGCGGCTTTCAGGAAGGGCGTCAGGTCCACTGTACGGTCGTCCTTGTTCGAGCCATCCGTGATCGGCCGTGTCTCTTCAAGCACCGTTGTCCAGGTCTGGTTGTCCGAGCTAGCCTGGACCACGAATTCCGCATCGATCGTCAACGTGACCGTCGCCGACTTCGTGTCACCCGGGAACGGGAAGCGGTAGGTGAAGTGAGCATTGCCATCGGCGAAGCGGTTCTGCACGCCGTTGCTCTGCGAACCATCCGGATCGAACAGCCACGGATTCTCATCGACCGTACCCGTGTCGAAGTCGATGGCATGCGCGATCAGCACGTCGGCCTCGGCGGTGTAGCGCAGCCCGGCCGCGGTGAGGTTCACGGTGACCATGTGGTGGCCATCGCTGGCGGCACTGGGCACGGTGACCTTGAGCGGCAGGGTCTTGCTCACTGGATTCGCGTTGCCGCGTGGTTGCAACGGCAGCAACGAGGCGCGGGGCGTGGCGGACCAGCCGGCAGGAACGTTCACCGACGTTAGCGTGAGCAGCGGGATGTAGCCCGTCGCCGAGGCGCTGAGCGTGACCGGGATCGTCGTTGTGCCGTTGGCGGAAGGCATGACTACCGGTTGGGCCGGCGAGAGGGTGCCGGCCAGCGAGGTGATCGGTGTGAAGGTCGGCACATCGCCGATCAGGGCGCTGAGCGCGCTGGCCTGCGTGCGCCAGTCGAAGACGTTCGGATGGTCGTCGGCGGTCGCACCGGACCAGCGCGTGCCGAGGCGTCCCGCCGCATCGCGATCGTTGTTCCAGATGCCTTCCGCCTGTTGCGAGAGGAAATCCGCGTAGCGCCTGTCGTGCGTGGTATCGACCAGGTCGGTCCAGTAGCGCATGAAGATGCCCTTGAACTGCTTGGCATTGTCATCGCAGGTCTGGTCCGTGGCATCGCAGGTTTCCGTCAGCGTGCCGTTGGTGACCAGCGCGTTCGGACCGATGGCGGCGTCAGCCAGGCGCTTCACCGCGGCCAGGATCTTCGGGTCGCGGGTGGCGCGGTAGAGCTCGAGGCCGCCACCGATGGCGAGGCCCTGGTTGTAGCTCCAAACGTTCTGGCCGTTGTTGGTGCAGGCGTTGGTGAGGCCATCGTTGACCAGGCCATTGGCGTTGATCATGCCGCTGCCCTGGAACCAGTTCCACGCGGTGCGCGAGCGGCCCAGCCACAGCGTGTCCCCATGGATGCGGTTATGCAGCTCGGCGGTCAGCCGGATCCACAGGCCGTTGGTGATGGCGTTCTTGTACGTGCGCTCGCCATCCCACCACACACCGCCGCCGCAGGTGCTGGTATCCCAGTAGCCGTTGACGTAGTTGGCGATGGTCACCGCCATGTCCAGGTACTTCGGGTTACCGGTCAGGTCGTAGGCCTGGATCCAGGTGAGGCCCCACCACTCGGAATCGTCGATCGCTCGGCTGGTGAAGTTGCCAAGCAGCGGATCGCCGGAGAGCACGCCGGGCGGGAACACGCCCTTGTCCTTCTCGAACGTGTTGTCGAGCTGGGCGAGGTAGCGACGGTCGCCGGTGCGTTCCATGTAGTCGCCGATGGTCTGCAGCGCCACGGCGGAGTTCCACCAGCTCGAGGGGAACCATGCCTTGTTCGGTTCGTACGAGCTCATCAGGACGTCCGCGGCCACCCGGGCGCGGGCCATGGCCACGGGGCCATCGGTGAAAGGGTTGGAAGACTGGGTCTGCTGGGCCGCGGCGGCGGGGAAGGTGGCCGCCAGGGCCGTCAGGCTGGCGATGGCCAGCAGCGTTTTCACGCGTATGCGTAATGCACCGAGCTTCATATGCGAAGCGCTCCTCTGGGATACCCACGATAGGGCTGGAGGCACCGCCTCCTCCCCGCCACTCCCCGGCCGAACCGCGGGCGTAGACCCGGCCTGGCACAGCGTGCGCACGGAC
>NZ_JBQCFT010000317.1:0-8919 GCF_051958795.1 Luteibacter sp.
AAACAGCTTTGCACGCACACGGAACCCAAACGCCGCTCGGATGCGGCCTCCGCACTGGCCGATCGCCACCACGCCCTGCTGGGCGAGATGTCGCTGGCGCTCCCGGAAACCCTGGGTGCGCGCCTGGCCGACCTGGCGGGCCTGGCCGAGGGCGGGTCCGCCGAACTGGGCGAACTGGCCTGGCAGGCCGCCGTGCAGGCGCATGGCGAGCTGATGTCCAGCGCGCTCGGCGCCGCGTTCCTCAGCGCCAACGGCCTGCCCACCGAGTGGGTGGACGCCCGTGAATGCCTGAACGCCGTCGCGTTGCCGAACCAGAACGAGCGCACCCGCGTGCTCTCGGCCATGGTCGAGCCGCGCCCGGATCCGGTGCTGGCGGCGGCGCTCGCCGCGCGTGGCGAAGTGTTCATCACGCAGGGCTTCATCGCCCGCGACGAGGGCGGCCGCACCGTGCTGCTGGGTCGTGGCGGTTCGGATACCTCGGCCGCCTACTTCGGCGCGCTGCTGGCCGCGGCACGGGTGGAAATCTGGACCGACGTCGCCGGCATGTTCACCGCCAACCCGCGCCAGGTCGCCGGTGCGCGCCTGCTCCAGCGGCTGGATTACGAGGAAGCACAGGAAATCGCCTCCACGGGCGCGAAGGTGCTCCACCCGCGCTGCCTCTCGCCGTTGCGCGAGCCGCGCGTGCCGTTGCTCGTGAAGGACACCAACCGGCCCGAGCTGGAAGGCACGGTGATCGGCCCCGAAGTCCGCGAGCACGCACCGAGCATCAAGGCGAGCAGTGCGCGCAAGGGCATCACGCTCGTATCGATGGAATCCGTCGGTATGTGGCAGCAGGTCGGCTTCCTTGCCGACGTGTTCGATGCGTTCAAGCGCCACGGCCTCTCGGTGGACCTGATCGGTTCGGCGGAGACGAACGTGACGGTGTCGCTGGATCCCACGGAGAACCTGCTCGATTCCGACGCGATCGCTGCGCTCGCCGCCGACCTGGCCCGTGTCTGCCGGGTCAAGGTCATCGCGCCCTGCGCCGCCATCACCCTGGTCGGCCGCGGCATGCGCTCCATGCTGCACAAGCTGTCGGCCGTGCTGGCGGAGTTCGGCCAGCTGCGGGTGCACCTCATCTCGCAGTCGTCGAACAACCTCAACCTTACGTTCGTCGTGGATGAGGACGTGGTCGACGAGATGCTGCCGCGCCTGCATGAGCTGCTGATCGGCGCGGGTGCCCTGCGCACCGACGACAGCATGGTCTTCGGGCCCGCGTGGCAGGCGCTGTATGGCAGTGGTGAAACCCCTTTGCCAGCCGCGGCGTGGTGGCAGGCCGAACGCCCGCGCCTGCTCCAGCTTGCGCAGGAGCGCACGCCTCGTTACGCCTACCACCTGCCTACGGTGCGGGCACAGGCGCGCAAGGTGAAGTCGCTGCGCGCGGTCGATCGCGCGCATTACGCGGTGAAGGCCAACACCCACCCCGGCATCCTCAAGGTGCTGGCGGAGGAGGGCTTCGCGTTCGAGTGCGTATCGCCGGGCGAACTGGAGGCGGTGTCGGCCGCGGTGCCGGACGATACGCCGTTGCTGTTCACGCCCAACTTCGCCGCGCACCGCGATTTCGAGGCGGCCCTGAAAACCCGCGCCACCATCACGATCGATGCGCTTCACCCGATCGAACACTGGGGCGACCTGTTCCGCGGCCGCGAGATCGTTCTGCGCGTCGACCTGGGGCGGGGCCTTGGCCACCACCAGAAGGTCAAGACGGGCGGCACCGGCAGCAAGTTCGGCGTGCCGATCGAGCAGGTCGACCGCTTCCTCCGCCTGGCGGACGACGCAGGCGCCCGGGTGATCGGCCTGCACGCGCACCTGGGCTCCGGCATCCTCGATGCCGCGCACTGGGGTGAGGTGTATTCGCAGCTAGCCGCGCTGGCCGAGCGCATCGGCACGATCAGCGTGCTCAACATCGGCGGTGGGCTCGGCGTGCCGTCGCACCCCGGCGAAACCGCGCTGGACATCGTCGCGCTCGACCGGGTCCTTATGGCGGTCCGCCAGGCCTATCCGCAGTTCCAGGTATGGATGGAGCCGGGCCGCTTCCTCGTTGCCGACGCCGGTGTGTTGCTCGCCAGGGTGACCCAGGAGAAGGAGAAGGGCAGCAACATCCGCTACCTCGGCCTGGATACCGGCATGAACAGCCTGATCCGCCCGGCGCTGTACGACGCGTGGCACGAGATCGCGAACCTCTCCCGCTTCGGCGAGCCGGCCACGACCATGTACCAGGTGGTGGGGCCGATCTGCGAGTCAGGCGATATCCTTGGTTCCGACCGGCGCTTGCCAGAATCATTCGAGGACGACGTGATACTTGTTGCACAGGGAGGCGCCTATGGCGCCGTGATGGCGTCGCGTTACAACCTGCGCGACGTAGCCGATGAGGTGCTTCTGCCGTGACGACCACGCTCGCCGATCCGCGCGAAAGCCAGCGTTTCCGCTTTGTCAGCCATCGCTATGCCGATGGCGTGGCCGAGCTGGCGTACGCGTTCGACGATGGCCCTGAACTGGTGGAACGGATCACGTTCCCGGGTGCCCCCGCCATCCCGGCGGGGCGCGAGGCGGCCTTCGCGGCCGCCCTGCGCCTGCTGCACCTGGTGGCCGGCGTCAGCTACTACAAAGCCGGCATCCCACCCTCCCTCGTGGTGGAAGGCGAGCCGCTGGACGAGGAGGGCGCGGCGATGTTCGACGCGCTCTACCTCCACGGGCTGGCCGAGTTCGCCTACCGCAACCGCCTGGACCTGCGCAGCCGCATCCGCTTCCCGCATAACGGCGTTAAGACCGGCAGCGCACCCGCCATCGGGCTGCCGAAGCGGTCGCTGTTGCCGATCGGTGGCGGCAAGGATTCCGTGGTCGCCGTGGAAGCGGTGAAGTCCATCGGTGCCGATGCCACCGCTACATGGGTCGGCAATTCGCCGCTCATCGCCGAGTGCGCCGCGCGCACGGGGCTGTCCACGCTGAACATCTCGCGTGAGCTGGCGCCCGGGCTGTTCGAACTGAACCGGATGGGTGCGTGGAACGGCCATATCCCGGTCACCGCCATTAACTCCGCGATCCTTGTCGTGGCGGCGGTGCTGTATGGCTACGATTCCATCGTCTTCGCCAACGAGCGCTCCGCCTCCGTGGCCACGCTGGAATACGAAGGCCAGGAAGTGAACCACCAGTGGAGCACGGGCTTCGGCTTCGAGAAGACCTTCCACGACTACGTGCATTCGCACGTCGCCGCCGACCTCGATTACTGCTCGCTGCTGCGCCCCTGGTCGGAGCTTGCGGTGACCAGCGCGTTCGCGCGCCTGGGGAGCGAGTACTTCAACGTGTTCTCGAGCTGCAACCGCAACTTCCGCATCCTCGGGCCCAAGCCCGCGGATCGCTGGTGCGGGCAGTGCCCGAAGTGCCACTTCGTGTTCCTGGCGCTGGCGCCGTTCATGCCCAAGCCGCGCCTGCTGCAGATCTTCGGCCGCAACCTGCTCGACGATATCGATCTGGCGGAGGCGTTCGATGCGCTGCTCGAATACCGCGACCACAAGCCGTTCGAATGCGTCGGTGAAGGTGCCGAGGCGCGCGCCGCGCTGTATGCGCTGTCGAACCGGCCGGAGTGGCAGGAAGATGCCCTCGTTGCTCGCTTCCGCAGCGAGATCCTCCCGCAGCTGGACGTCTCCGAGCTCGCCCTGGAGCCGTGGCTGAAACCCGGCGCCTCCCACCTGGTGCCTTCGCGCCTGCTTGGAGCGCTGGATGCGCTGGGCTGACCTCACTGGCAAGCGCGTTGCGGTCTGGGGCTTCGGCCGCGAAGGCCGCGCCGCGCTCGATGCGCTGGCGCGACGCCTTCCCGGGCAGGCCGTGGATGTCTACGTCGGCACCGACGAAGCGGACGCGGCGCGCGCGGCCTATCCGCATGCGCGGGTGATCGCCGCCGCGCCCGATGGCGACGCGTTGTCGGGCTACGACATCGTGATCAAGTCGCCGGGCATCTCGGCGTACAAGCCCGAATTGCTCGAAGCGCAGGCACGCGGCACGCGCTTCACTTCCGGCACCGCGTTGTGGTTTGCCGGCCATGCCGGTGCGCGCAGCGTCGCGGTGACCGGCACCAAGGGCAAGAGCACCACCTCGGCCCTGCTTGCGCACCTGGCGCGTTCGCTGGGCGTGCGCACGGCGCTGGTCGGCAACATCGGCATGCCGTTGCTCGAGCTGGACGAAGGCGAGGCCGACCTGTGGGTGATCGAACTGTCGAGCTTCCAGACGGGTGAAGCGCTGGGCGTGGATCTCGGCGTGGTCACCAGCCTGTACGAAGAGCACCTCGACTGGCACGGCTCCCGCGAGCGCTATGTCGATGACAAGCTGAAACTGATCGCTGCGTCCTCGCGCGTGCTCGTCAATGCCATGCAGCCCGTGCTCCTCGCACGCGCCGCGGAGCATCCCGGGTTGAACACCTTTGGCGACGAGGCTGGATGGCACGTTGCCGACGGCTGGATTCGTTCCGGTGCCGAGGATGTGATCCGCGCGGATCGCGTCGCGGCCCCGGGCCTGCATAACGCGCTCAATGCGTGTGCCGCGCTGGCCGCGCTGGAACTCATGGGTCTCGACGCGCGCGCCGCGTCGCCCGCGCTCGCGACCTTCGTGCCGCTACCGCACCGCCTGCAGCCGCTCGGTGAGCGCCATGGCCTGCGCTGGATCAACGAGTCGATCAGCACCACGCCGCTGGCGAGCCTCGCCGCGCTGGAAAGCGTCCACGACGAACACGTCGCGCTCATCGTGGGCGGACATGATCGCGGCCTGGACTGGACGGTGTTCGTCGATGCGATGTGTGGGCACGCGCCGGACGCCATCATCTGCCAGGGGAAGAATGGCCCACGCATCGCGGATGCGCTGGAGGCGGCGGGCGTAGCGAACGTGTATCGCGCCAGCGACCTCGCCGCGGCGGTAGGTGCGGCGCGCAATGCACTGCAAGGCGGTGGCGCCGTCGTGCTGTCGCCTGGCGCACCGAGCTTCGATCAGTTCAGGGACTACGCCGACCGCGGCAGGCGGTTTGCGGAGATGGCCGGTTTCGAAGCGGGTGCCGCGAGCATCCAGGGTTTGGGCATCCTGTGACGTAGGAGCCCACCCTGTGGGCGACATGTTTCGCCTCTCAGCCGCAGGACATGCTGGCTTGTCGCGAAAGGCGTCGCCCACAGGGTGGGCTCCTACGCGAACGCCAACGAAGCGGCGATGCCGTACGCCTAGTCGTGCGTAGCGTTCAACAACGTCCCGACTACTGCCGCGAGCGCCGCGTACAACTCCTTCGGCACGTCATCACGCAACCGCACCGCGGCCAGCAGCGTGGCGACCTGCGGATCGAGGTGCGGCGCCAGGCCCAGGGCCTGGGCACGCTCGAGCAGAGCTTTCACGCCATCGGCGTCGATGCGCTGGGTGTTGCCCTGACTAGTAGGCGAGGCCATCCGCAGCGTGACGCTGCGGCGCGGGGAAGGGAGCTGCTGGGTCATGCGCGTGCTTCGAGGAGGACGGCGCTATAGGCGCTCGTCGGCACGGGCAGGCCGTGCATGCAGGCAAAGTGATCGAGCTGCAGGTTGCTCTTCTCGAGCACGCGGCGCAGCGTGGTGAATTCATTCTCGAGGCGGGCGACCGTCTCGGGATACTGCGCCCAGAGGCGCACGGCGACGCGCGACCCGCGTAGCTGCACCTCGCCCTGCACGGCGCCCAGCGTCGGCGGGTCGATCGCAAAGCCCACGGTCCACATGCCATCGGGTTCCGCGGCGGAAGGCTTGCCTTCCTCGATGCGCAGCTGGAGCACGTCGTAACCACGCACGCCGGTCAGCGGGATCTCGACCATCCACAGGCCAGCCTGCGGTTGTGATTCGAGCTGGCCGATCTCCACGCGCGACAGCGCGGCGCGCACATCGGTGCGCAGGTGCGCGACGAGCCCATCGGCGGTGTCCTCATCCGCCAGCAGTTCCTGTGCGCGCGGCTGCGCGACCAGGGCGCGCTGCGCGAGCGGCGGCGGGGTATCGGTGAACGGCCGCGAAGGCGCCTGGATCATCGCCTGGCGCGTCTGCGGGATATCGTTCAGGGCACGGCGCAGATTCAGCAACGCCGCCTTGAAATCGTCGGTCGCCGGCGCGTCATGCTGCGCCTCGGCCAGGTGGGCTTCGAGGAAAGCGCCGCTTTTCGCGATCGCCTGCTTCATGCCATCGGGCGTGCCCAGGTCCGCCGGCTTGCTGATCGAGGACTCGAGCGTCGCCAGTGCGGTTCGCAGCGGTTCCGGCAGTACGCGGGCGACCGGGCGGCGGGCGAGGGCGGAGAGCACGCTCAGGAGCTGTGAGTAACCGTTCTGCATGGGCAGCCGTTCGCGCAGGCCCTGCATGGCCACGCGCTCATCGGTGTTGCCGACGACCACTTCCAGCTGGGGCTGGGCGCCCTGGGTCATCACGCGTACCTGGAACTGCTGGGGCAGCGACGTGCCCGCCGCATCCGCCTCCACGGCCATGCCGCCGATATCCAGAAGAACCTTGCCGACATCGACCTGGGCCAGCAGGCGGGCAGACAGCAGCGTACCCACCGCCCAGGTCTGGGTGGTGGCTGCCGTGGTACCCGCGGCCGCGCCGGCCCAAAGCTGGGCGGCGAGGCTGGTCGGCTGGATGATCAAGGGCAGGTCCTCCGGGGGCCTGGGCGGCATCCGTCGTGGACGCGCTCCTGTGTGTCGTAAGAATCGGCTGATTCCCCGGAACCTTTAGGTGACGGGGGGCCTGGCCAGACGGGGTAGAATGGGCGGATGAGCAACCTCCCTTTCGAACTCCTCGCCACCGATGGCGCGGCGCGGCGCGGCCGCCTGCGCTTCGGCCGCGGCACCGTGGAAACCCCCGCGTTCATGCCCGTGGGCACCTATGGCTCGGTCAAGGCCATGACGCCGCGCGACGTCCGCGACACCGGCGCCGAGATCATCCTTGGCAACACATTCCACCTGTTCCTCCGGCCTGGCCTCGACATCGTTGGCGCCTTCGGCGGCCTGCACAAGTTCATCGGCTGGGATCGGCCGATCCTCACCGATTCCGGCGGCTTCCAGGTCTTTTCACTGGCCCATAAGCGCAAGATCACCGAAGAAGGCGTCACATTCGCCTCGCCGGTCGATGGCTCGAAGGTCTTCCTGTCGCCCGAAGTGTCCATGCAGATCCAGACGGTGCTGGATTCCGACGTGGCCATGATCTTCGACGAGTGCACCCCGTACCCGGCGACGGAGAAGGTGGCCTCGGACTCCATGGAGCTCAGCCTGCGCTGGGCCGAGCGGTCGCGCCGGGCCTTCAACGACCTGAAGAACCCGAACAACCTGTTCGGCATCGTCCAGGGCAGCACCTACGAGAACCTGCGCCGCCGCTCGGTCGAGCAGCTGGTGGATATCGGCTTCGACGGCTACGCCGTGGGTGGCCTGGCGGTGGGCGA
Organism: Luteibacter sp.; assembly: GCF_051958795.1. Taxonomy (GTDB): domain Bacteria; phylum Pseudomonadota; class Gammaproteobacteria; order Xanthomonadales; family Rhodanobacteraceae; genus Luteibacter. Next base: position 7,456 of record NZ_JBQCFT010000317.1, read on the forward strand.
GCCCGAGGCGGAGCGCAACCACACGCTGGACTTCACCCTGCCGCTGTTGCCGAAGGAGCGCCCGCGCTACCTGATGGGCGTCGGCCGGCCGGAGGACATCGTCGAGGCCGTGCGCCGCGGCATCGACATGTTCGACTGCGTGATGCCGACCCGCAACGCGCGGAACGGCTTCCTGTTCACGGATGCCGGCACGTTGCGCATCCGTAACGCGAAGTTCGCCACCGATACGCGCGTGATCGAGGAGGGTTGCGACTGTTACGCCTGCGCCAACGGGTTCAGTCGCGCCTACCTCCGCCACCTGGATCGCTGCAACGAGATCCTCGGCAGCCAGCTGGCGACCATGCATAACCTCCGCCACTACCAGCGCCTCATGGCCGGGCTGCGTGGAGCGATCGAATCCGGGACCCTCGACGATTTCGTGATGGCGTTCTACGCCGCGCGCCGGAAGGGCGAGGTCGACGGGGTATAAGGCCTTGCGGGGCGCCCGCAGCGCCCCCAAAGCCTTGGACTGGCGCGGTACACGGCCGCCGGGGGGCGTGGCATAATCCACGATCTTTTTACGTGAGCGGTCGCTTTTTGCTTGGCCGTTCCATGACTTGCGAGAAATCTGATGAGCCTTCTGACCCACGCCGCCATCGCCCAGGCCACGGGCGCCGCCGCCCCGCAGGGCGCGTTTGGTGTGACGCAGCTTCTGTTCATGGCGGTGCTGTTCGGTGTTTTCTACTTCATGATGATCCGCCCGCAGATGAAGCGTCAGAAGGAGCATCGCGCCCTCCTGTCCGCCCTGGCCAAGGGCGATGAGGTGGTGATGAACGGCGGCCTGGCCGGTCGCATCGAGGAAGTAGGCGATTCGTTCGTCAAGGTCGAGATCGCCCCGGGCGTGGTCGTCCAGATGCAGAAGGGTGCCGTCACCCAGGTGCTGCCGAAGGGCAGCCTCAAGAAGAACTGAGTTTTCTCTCAGACGCGTCAGCCGCGGCCGCCGGGCGGCCGCTCCCACGGAATGTAAGGCATGAGTGATTTTCCACGCTGGAAGTACGCGCTGGTTGTGATCGTGTTGCTGGTCGGCATCGTTTACGCGCTGCCGAATGTCTTCCCGCCCCAGCCGGCGGTGCAGATCTCCGGTAACCGCGGCGCGGCGGTTGACGCGACATTGAAGAGCAAGGTCGATGCGTTGCTGGCCACCGCCAAGGTGCCGGCCCTGGCGGTCGACGTGAACGAAAAGGACGGCCGCCTCCTGGCGCGCTTCGGCAATGTCGACCAGCAGGCCAAGGCGTCCGATGCGCTGCGCACGGGCCTTGGCGACAACTACACGGTGGCGCTGAACCTTGCCTCCACGGTGCCGTCGTGGCTGCGCTCCATCCATGCGAACTCGATGCCCCTGGGCCTCGACTTGCAGGGTGGCGTGCACTTTTTGATGGCGGTCGACCAGGACGCGGTGCTGAAGAAACAGCAGCAGCGTTACCT
>NZ_JBQCFT010000318.1:0-20346 GCF_051958795.1 Luteibacter sp.
CGTCGTGCAGTTGCACCACGCCTCGCGCCGCCACTTCGATTTCCGCTTGCAGGTCGGTGACGTGCTGCGCAGCTGGGCGGTGCCGAAGGGCCCGAGCTACGACCCGAAGGTGAAGCGCCTCGCCGTCGAAGTGGAAGACCACCCTGTCGCCTACGCGGAGTTCGAAGGTGATATCGAACACGGATACGGCAAGGGCCATGTCGACACGTTCGATCGTGGCGTCTGGTCGACGACGGGCGACGCCGAGGCGCAGTTGCAGAAGGGGCACCTCAGCTTCGAGCTCTTCGGCAAGCGGCTGAAGGGTGCGTGGCATCTTGTCCGCAGCGGCCGGAAGGAGCGCCAGCCCGCCTGGTTCCTGATCAAGGCCGACGACGCCTACGCCGGCGATGTCGAAGCGGACGACCTGCTGGATACGAAGATGCGCGAGAGCACGCGGCGTGCCGCAAAAACCCCTGCAACGAAGGCTGCGGCGACGAAGAGCACTGCACGCAAGAAGGCCGCGCCGAAGGGACGCCGCGTGCCGGTCGCCACGCTGACGAAGGCCGCTGCGGCCATGGCGGGCGCGAAGAAAGGCAAGCCCACGACGGCGTTCTTCGCACCGCAACTCGCACGCCTGCGCGAGACACCGCCGCAGGGCGACCAGTGGCTGCATGAGGTGAAGTGGGACGGTTACCGCATCCTCACCGGCATCGCCAACGGCGAGGTCGAGACGTGGTCGCGCAACGCCCTGCCCTGGAACGAGCGCATCCCCGAGATCGTGCAGGCCGTTGAAGCACTCGGGCTCGACAGCGCGCGCCTGGATGGCGAACTCATCGCGGTGGACGCGCAGGGTCGCAGCGACTTCAACGCACTGCAGAAGACCCTGTCAGGCGAAGCACAGGCGCCGCTCGTCTACATGTTGTTCGATATGCCGTTCTTCCAGGGCATGGATCTGTCGCGCACGTCGCTGGCCGACCGCAAGGCGCTGCTGGAACGCCTGCTCGCGCACGCGCCATCCCACCTCGGCTACAGCGGCCACAACGTCGGCGATGGCGACGCGGTGTTCGCCATGGCGATGAAGGAAAAGCTCGAGGGCATCATCTCGAAGCGCGCCGACGGCGCGTACCACAGCGGCCGCAACGATGACTGGCTGAAGATCAAGCGGCTGGAGGCCGACGAGTTCGCGGTGGTCGGCTACACGCCAGCGAAAGGCTCACGCGTGTCGTTCGGCTCGCTCCTGCTGGCTAAGCCCGGTGCGAAGGGACGCTGGACCTACGTCGGCCGCGTCGGCACGGGCTTCACCGACGAGATGTTGCGTGAGCTGGGCAAGTCACTGGCCAGGGGCGGTGCGAAGAAGCCACCGGTACCGCTCGACGGCATCGATCCCCTGCTCCGCGGTGCGCTATGGGTCGAGCCCAGGGTCGTCGCCGAGGTCTATTACCGAGGTATCGGCAACCAGAACCTCCTGCGCCAGCCCAGCCTGAAAACCCTGCGCCTCGACAAATCTCCCAAAGACCTCCGCGACAGCGACCGCGCCCCCGTAGGAGCGCACCCTGTGCGCGACGCCGTTCGCCCCAAGGCCACAGGCCCCGCCAAGGCTCTTCCTAAAACAACCGACCCCCGACGGCCCGCCAAGGACCCACCCATGGCCGCGAAAGACATCACCATCACCCACCCCGACCGCGTGGTCTACCCCGACGACGGCATCACGAAGCAGGACGTCGCTGACTACTACAACGCGGTGATGCCCTGGTTCCTGCCCCCGATCGCCGACCGGCCGATGCCCATGCTGCGCTGCCCCGGCGGCATCGGCGAGCACTGCTTCTTCCAGAAGCACATGATCTCGGGCCTCAAGCACGTGGGTTCGGCAAAACTCAAGGAAGAAACCGGCGCGCAGGCCGTTTACCTCTATCCGAAGGACGAAACCGGGCTGATGGAACTGGTGCAGTTCGGCGCCATCGAGTTCCATCCCTGGGGCTCGCACGTGAAAACACCGGACGCGGCCGACCGGGTGATCTTCGACCTGGACCCGGGCGACGGCGTGGCCTGGTCGCGCGTGGTCGCGGCGGCGCGCATGGTTAGGGATTTTCTCAAGCAGCTGGGGCTGACCTCGTTCGTGCGCACCACGGGCGGCAAAGGCCTGCATATCGTCGTGCCGCTGGCGCCCGCCGCGGACTGGGACACCGTCCGCACGTTCGCCAGGGGCTTCGCCGAAGCCCTTGCCCAGGCCCATCCGCTGGAATTCGTCGCCACGGCGACCAAGAAGGTGCGCAGCGGCAAGATCTATCTCGATTACCTGCGCAATGGCCGCGGTGCGACGGCCGTGGCCTCGTATTCCCTGCGCGCCCGCGCGGGCGCACCGGTAGCGGTGCCGCTGCGCTGGGAGGACCTGGGCAAGCTCAAATCCGGCGCGGACTTCAACATCCATACGGTGCCTAAGCGCCTGGCCCGGCAGAAGAAGGATCCCTGGGAAGGCATCGACTCGGTGCGCCAGAGCCTGGATGACGTGGTGGAGCGGCTGGGCCTGTAAACTGGTCGAAATCTCATACGGCCTTTCCCGCATGTTCGCCTCGCTACCCGTGTTCCTCCGTGTCCCCCTCGCCTGCCTGTTCCTGCTGGTGAACACGGTGCTGCACGTGCTGCCGCTGTTCCTGCTGACGCTGGTGCGCCTCGTGCTGCCCGTGCGCTCACTGCGCGACGCCTGTGGCGGCGCGCTCGTGCGGATCGCGGAGAGCTGGCTGAGCGTCAACGCCTGGCTGTGGGGCGCCTTCACCCGCACGCGCTGGACTGTCGAGGGCGTCGACGGCCTCACGCCGCGGGATAACTACCTCGTGGTCTGCAACCACCAGAGCTGGATCGATATCCCTGCCCTGCAGAAGGTGTTCAACCGGCGCATCCCGTTCATGCGCTTCTTCCTGAAGAGCCAGCTCATCTGGGTGCCGCTGCTGGGCCCGGCATGGTGGGCGCTCGATTTCCCGTTCATGAAGCGCCATTCGCGCGAGGAGCTCGAGCGCCGGCCCGAGCTGAAGTCGCGCGATCGCGATGCGACGCGCCGTGCGTGCGAGAAGTTCCGCCATGTGCCGGTGGCGATCATGAACTTCACCGAGGGCACCCGCTTCACCCAGGCCAAGCACGACGCGCAGAAGTCGCCGTACCGCCACCTGCTCCGGCCCAAGGCCGGCGGCGTGGCCTTCGTCATCGACGCGATGGGCGACGCCATCCGCCACATGCTCGACGTCACCATCGTGTATCCCGACGGCGCCGGCAGCATGATGGACATGATCGCCGGGCGCATCCGCGAGGTCCGCATCCACGTACGCAAGCTGCCCATCCTGGACAGCATGCGCGGCGATTACGAGAACGACACGGCGTTCCGCGAGCGCTTCCAGGCGTGGATCAACGAGCTGTGGACGGAAAAGGACGAGCGCATCGCGCAAAGCCTGGCAAGGCCGTCGTAGGAGCCCACCCTTTGGGCGACATCTTTCGCGATAGCGCTGCAGGACCTGTGGCGCAGTCGCGAACGGCGTCGCTCACAGGGTGAGCTCCTACGGCGCCACGCTTTATTTGGCCTCGTCTTTCAGCTTCTCTTCCAGGCGGTCGCGGCCGGATTGCGCGTAGGTCGCGCAGGTCTTCCCTTCACCCTGCTCCGGGTGCGGCGTCACCAGGATGTCGCAAGGTAGCGCCGCGACGCGGTCGAACGTTTTCCGGTATTCGGCGACGAATGCGGGATGGTCGGTGTAGCGATACGTAGCCGACGAGAACGCGAACAGGCTGTCGACATACGCGATGTGCTTGCACGCGCTGCCTTTGCAGGCGTCCCAGGTCCATGCCGTGCCGCCGGGCGTGTGGCCTGGGGTGATGTGCGCCGTGAGTTTCAGCGGGCCGACGGTGACCACACTGCCGTCGACGATGTTGCCGGTGACCGGGAATGCCGGGTAGGCGTCCTTCGAGTCGGCTTCGTACTGCGGATCATCCGGGTCCTTGCCGCCGAGGCGCATGGCCTTCGCACCTGCGGCGGTCGCGCGCACCGTGGCGCCACTGTCCTTTGCCAACTGGCCGATCGCACCCGCGTGGTCGTGGTGCGCATGCGAATTGAGGATGAGCTTGATGTCCTCGACGTGGAAGCCGAGTTTGCGGATGTTCGCCTCGATCAGGGGCGCGTTACCGGTCCAGGTGCCATCGATGAGGATGTGGCCCTGCGGTGATGTGATGAGGATCGAGGAGAGGCCCTTCGTGCCGACCTGGTACGTGTTGCCGTAGATCACGTGGGGCGGCGAGGGCTCGCTCCACTCCTTCACGGGCGCGGTGGGCGAAGCCGCGAAGGCGGGCAGGGCGATAAGGCCGGCGAGCAAGGGCAGGGTGCGGCGCATTGGGTATTCCCCGTGATGTGGATGCGCAGCTTAGCGGCGGTGGCCGGCCGCGTTGGGGCCTGTTATCTGGCAGAAAGCGGGCGGCTTGTGGGTTACGCGCCGCCCGATCGCGTAGGAGCCCACCCTGTGGGCGACGCCTTTCGCGACAAAGCCACAGGTCCTGTCGCGTCGCTGCGAAAGATGTCGCCCACAGGGTGGGCTCCTACGTCAGGGGCGGCGCCTCGTGCGGGCTCGCCAGAACAGGAACCCCGTAACCAGCAGGAAGCTCGGCAGCAGGCCGGTGAAGCACGCCACCACGCGCCAGGCCACGCCACCCACGGCTGCGGAGTGGATCGGGAAAAGCGCGTCCGACAGGCGGCCGCCCGTGCCCAGCTTCGTGGCATCGACGCCGCCGATCACCTTCGCGTCGTGGCCATCGATGAACACCATGCTGCGCCCGGCGAGGTTCCACTCACCGGCATGGCGCACGCGCACCGTGATCGTGCCGGTGTCCTTGCCCGGCAGGGTCAGGCGGGTCATCTCCGCATCTGGCGCGGCCGCCTGCGCGGCGGTGAGCACGGCGGCCCAGTCCACCGGGCCATCGACCGGTGCGGTCTTCGGCGGCTTTGCCGGGGCCTTTTCGCCAAACGCCGCGGTCAGCCCGTTACGGACCGCGCCGCGGTAAGCCATGGTCGTACCCGTGCCGATCATCACGATCAGCAGGGGCAGGGCAACGACGCCGACCGCGCGATGGAAGCTTGCCCAGCGCAATACGGGCGGATTGGCGTGCGGCTTGAGGTGCTTCAGCGCGCGCGACCGCCCCGGCCAGTACAGCCACACGCCCGAGAACAGCATGAATAGCCCGGTGATCGCGACGACGCCCAACACCGTTTCGCCAACCTCGCCCGTCAGCAGGTGGGTATGCCAGTCGAGCAAGGTCAGCAGGCCATCACCGCTCTTGTGCCGCACCAGCAGCTTCTCGCCGGTGGTCGCATCGAAGTAGAAGCGATCGCCGCCGCGGGCCTGGGCTTCCCATACAGGCAGTTCCGCATCGGGGAGCGAGAGGCCACGCAGGCCCTTCGCTTCCTTCGAGGCGAGCACGGTTTCCAGAGAACGCGCCTGCGTCGCCAGGTCAGGCAGGGGGCGCGACGCGAGCTCGGGATGCCCTGCGGCGAACAGCGGCTGCTCCCACAGCAGCACGCTGCCCGAAAGAGTCACCAGCGCCAGCAACAGGCCAAGGGAAAGGCCCAGCCACAGGTGCAGGGTCTTCAGGGTGCTGCGGAAACGGCGCGGGCGAGGGGTCATCAGAAGTCCACCGAGGCCTGGACGAAGTACGTGCGCGGCATGCCGACGTAAAGGCCATCGTTGTTGTCGGTGCTGCGCGTGAAGTAGCGGCGGTCGAAGAGGTTCTTCACGCCCACGCCGACGCGCAGGTTCGACAGCGAGGGACCGAACGCGTATTCACCGCGCGCGTTCCATGTCGTCCAGCCCGGGATGTTGCCGAGATCGCCATCGGCGGAGGGCTCGGTCACGTACTCGGTCGGATGCGCGGGATCGAAGCTCGGCGAGCCGGGCGAATGCTGGCGCGACTGCGAGAACGCATCGAGGTTGAACGTCCACGCGGCGATGTTGTAGCGCAGGCCGAGGTTCGCCGTGCGCCGCGAATAGAACGGCAGGTCCTTCCCGGCGAACGAGCCATGTTTGTAGAAGGCATGCGTGTACGTGGCCGTGCCCCACAGGGTCAGGCCGTCGAGCGCATCCGCGAACGAACCGAAGTCGAGGTGCGCGGAGGTTTCGATGCCCTTGTGCGTCGTCGCGCCCAGGCTGGTCCAGCCTTCGTACGAATCGGGCACGTTGGGCAGCTTGCCGACCAGCTGCAGCTCGTGGTCGAAATTTATGCGGAACAGGCTGACTTCGCCGCCCCACGCCTTGCTGTCGTAGCGGGTGCCGATCTCGTACGTGCGCGCCAGCTCGGGTTCGAGGCCCTGCGCGAACTGGCCGGTGGAGTCCGTCTGGCCGATCTGGAAGTACTGCAGCGAGCCGAACGAGGTTTCCGCGTTGGCATACAGCTTCCACGCTTCGCTCAGGTGGTACATGACGTTCAACGACGGCAGCGGCTTTGAATAGTTCTCGCGGCGCGCCGTGGGGCCCTTCACGATCACGGTGCTGCTCGGGTGCGCCTGCCACTGGCTGCGGATGCGCTCGTAGCGCAGGCCCGGCGTGATCGTCCAGTCGCCCGCGTTGATCGTGTCGTCGATGTACAGCGCGTGCGCCTCGTTACTGCCGGTGTTGTTGCCGGAGAGGACATACGGGCCGTTGTACGGGTCGCCCGTGAACGGCGTGTACCAGAGGCTGGAGTTGTACTTGTTGTTGCGGAAGGTCTGCTCGTGCATCGCTTCGTTGGTGTAGCGGTAGCCAACGCCGATCTCGTGCGTCACCTGGCCCCAGTCGAACAGCTGCGAGTAACGCGGCTCGATCGCGAACACGTGGTAATTGCGCGGGTAAGCGATGAGCTGGTGCGCGTAGCTGCCGTTCGGATTCTCGGTGATGGTCTCGATGTGGCTGCCACGGAAGCTGTCGGAGTAGTACGACTGCACCTCGAACGAACGGCGATCCTCCACGTGGCTGTACTTCAGCACGTAGTCGGTGCGGCGGCCGTGGAAATCGTCATACGGGCGGCGCGACTGGAACGGATCCGCGTCGTAATCCGCCTGGGTGAGGCCACCGGGCATGCCGGCCTGGCCGTCGTAATGGTGGATGCTGCCGGTCAGCGTGTCTTCGCTGGTGATCGCGTACTTCGCCTTGAGCATCACGTCGTCGATGCTCTCGTTATCCTCGTGCTCGCGGTAACCCGGGCCATGCAGGCCGTTGTAGAGCAGGGCGAGGCCGAGGCCGTTCTGCATCGTGCCGCCGAGGAACAGGTTGCTGTTGGTGCGGATGCCACCGTGCTCGCTGTCTTGGAACTGCACGCCGGCGCTGCCGCCGAAGGTCTCCGGGATATCACGCGTCACGAAGTTGATGATGCCTCCGACGTTCTGCGGCCCGTAGCGCACGGAGCCGCCACCGCGCACCACGTCCACCGCCTGCAGGTTGCCCAGGCCGACCGGGGCCATCGAGACCTGCGGCTGCCCGTAAGGGGCCACCGCCAGCGGTACGCCGTCGAGCAGGATGGTGGAACGCGGCGACAGGCGCGAGGTGAGGCCACGCACGCCCACATTCAGCGAGACGTCGCTGCCGCCGGTGCCGTTGCTCTCCTGCACCTGCACGCCGGGGATCATGCGCAGCGCATCACGCAGGTTCGTCGCGCCTGCCTCGCGCAGGGTCTCGCGGCGGACGACGGTGCGGGCGCCGGGGTGGTTCTGCACGGTGTTCTGCTGCGCATCGCCCAGCCAGTCGCCGACGACTTTCACGCCCTCGAGGTTGGTGGGGGCGGGCGGCGGGGTGGCGTCCTGCGCGAATACGGCCGGCGCGGCGAACGTGGCGGCCAGCGCGAGGGCGAGGACGGTGGGGCGGAGTGACATCGACAGCAGCCTTTTGGATCGAGCGAAAGGTGCTAATCGTAAATACGACTGATTATCAGATCAAATACATCATGGTATAGGGCACCAATACGGCCGCAATTGGCGCAACGGGTCGAATCCGGCCATAATCCGCGCGTGCCCATGCCGCTGGCCATTGTCATCGTCGCCCCACCGGGGGTCCAGATGCTGGACGTGTCCGGCCCGGCGGACGTGTTCGCCGAGGCAAACCGGCAAACCGGCCGCGAGGTCTACAAGGTACTGACCGTCGGCACCGCGCCCCTCGCCGTGGCCTCCTCCTCGGGCATGCGCTTCCTGCCCGATCGCAGCACCCAGGACGACATCCCCACGCTCGATACCCTGCTGGTGGCCGGCTCGCCGGACCTGCCCCACGCCGCGACCGACCTGCATACGCTGGACTGGCTGCGCCTGCATGCGGCCCGCGCGCGCCGGTATGGCTCGATCTGCAGCGGTGCCCTGCTGTTTGCCCAGACTGGCCTGCTCGACGGACGGCGCGTCACCACCCACTGGAAGGTCGCCGAACTGCTGGCGAGCCGCCACGCCACGCTAAGCGTGGAGGCCGATGCCTTCGTCATGCGCGATGGCCCGGTCTGCACCGCGGCCGGCGTCACGGCGGGCATGGACCTGGCCATCGCCCTGGTGGAAGAAGACCTCGGCCGCGACGTGGCCATGGCGGTCGCGGCGGAGCTGGTGTTGTTCTACCGCCGGCCAGGCGGGCAGATGCAGTTCAGCCGCCACGGCGAGGCGGCGCCCGCGGGACGGGGCGCGCTCCAGGAGTTGCAGCGTTACGTCGCGGCCCATCCGGGCGAGGACCACTCCGTGGCCGACATGGCCGCGCGCGCCGGCATGAGCCCGCGCCACTTCGCCCGGGTCTTCCACCGCGAAGTCGGCATGACCCCCGCGGAGTTCGTCGAGAACATGCGCGTCGAGGCGGCACGCCGCTGGCTCGAGGAAGGCCACGACACGCCCAAGCGCGTCGCGGCGAAGCTGGGCTACGCCGATGCGAACGGCCTGCGCCGGGCCTTCATGCGCCGGCTGGGTGTCACCCCCGCCGATTACCGCAAGCGCTACGCCCACGCGCGGGATTGAATGGCCTAGAGCTCGATGATCCCGCGACGCAGGGCGATTGCCACCGCGTGCGTGCGGTCATTGGCCTGCAGCTTGGCCAGGATGCTTTTCATGTGCGCCTTGACGGTTTCCTCGGCGATGCCGAGCAAGGCGGCAACGTCGCGGTTTGCCGCGCCGGTGGCGACGTGGGTCAGCACCTGGGTCTCGCGTGGGGTCAGCTCATCATCGTTCGCGTGGCCGGCCATCTCATGCGCGATCTCGTCGGGCACGCGGCGCTTGCCGTCCATCATCTGGGTGATCGTCGCGAGCATGTCCTTGCGCAGCTCGCTTTTCAGCAGGTAACCCTGCGCGCCGGCGCGGAATGCACGCAATGCCTGCACATCGCCGCGGTACGTCGTGAGGACCAGGATGCGCGCATCGGGAAACTCCGCGCGGATCGCCTCGATCGCGGCGATGCCACCCATGCCCGGCATCTGCAGGTCCATGAGGGTGAGGTCGGGGCGCAGCGTGCGGTAACGCTCGATCGCCTCCTCGCCGGTGCTCGCCTCGGCGACGAGCTGCAGCCCGGTCTGCCCTTCGAGCACGGCGGCGATCCCCTCGCGCAGGAGCGGGTGATCGTCGACAGTCATGATGCGGATGGTGGGCATGGCACGATGGTGGCAAGGTCGTGGGGGCGAGTATCGCCGATCCGCCCGGGTGGGGCATGCAACGACATGCCCTCCACTGCGTTCCTGAGAGGATGGAATGAGCATGACCAGGAAATCCGACCCACGAGGCATCCTGCGCACCGGCATGGGCGGCTGGACCTTCGCGCCCTGGCGCGGCGTGTTCTATCCCGACGGCCTGCCGCAGAAGCGCGAACTCGAATACGCCGGCCAGCAGGTCGGCAGCATCGAGATCAACGGTACCTACTATCGCGCGCCCGCCCCGGACATCTACCGGCAATGGGCGGAGACCGTGCCCGACGGCTTCGTGTTCTCGGTGAAGGCGCCACGCCACATCGTGCAGACCAAGCTACTCGCCAGCACCGCTGAGCGGGTAGGGCGGTTCATCGAGGGTGCCGTGAATCTCGGTGATCGCCTGGGCCCGCTGCTCTGGCAGTTCCTGCCGACGCGGCGCTTCGACCCTGACGACATCGCCGCCTTCCTCGACCTGCTGCCGGAAAAGGTGGGCGGCGTGGCCCTGCGGCATGCCGTGGAAGTGCGCCACGAGAGCTTCCTCGACCCGCGCTGGGTCGAGCTGGCCCGCGAGCGCGGGGTCGCCACCGTGTATACGGATTCACCCGACTACCCGAACCTGGCCGACCTCACCGGCCCCTTCGTCTACGCGCGGCTGATGCGCAGCCAGGCCAACCGGAAGACCGGCTACACGGCGAAAGCCCTGCAGGACATCGCGACGCTGACCGCGGCCTGGACCCGCGGCGAGGATCCCGCCGGCCTGCCGCACGTGGACAAGCCGCTGCCCAAGGGCAAGTCGCGGGATGCCTTCGTGTATTTCATCTCGGCGGCAAAAGAACGCAACCCGGCCGCGGCGATGGCGCTCGCCAGTGCCGCCGGCATCGCATAATCCACCTACCCGATATCCCCAAGCGGAAGCCCCATGGACCGACTGATTCAGAACAGCCTGATCGACCTCTTCGCCGCGAACGACGTGGGCCTCGTGCCTGACGAAGACTGGCTGCTCACCGCGGACGACGATGGCTCGGACGACGGCGATTACCCGGCGATCCGCGGCATCTGGCACGACGGCAAGGACGGCGGCATGGGCCGCCTCGATGTCGATATCGTGCTCGACGAAGACCGCACCATCGAGGAAAGCTTCGGCGGCATCGGTGCCGGCAAGGTCGGCGTGCGCGACGCGCTGGATACCTTCGCCCGGAACGATTTCCACGTGGTGCTCGCCGCGTGCTGGCACGTGGTGAACCCGAAGAAGCTTGTCGTGCGCGAGCTCAGCGCCGGCAGCCATCGCTTCACGGCGTACATCGGCGATTTCACCCTGCGCGGTGAAAGCGATGCGCCGATGGAGATTCCCGAAGACGGGCTTTCAGCGCTCGAGGCGGCCATCGCCACGGCACCGCTCACCGAGGACATCCACTGGATCCGCGTGTTCTACGGCAACGTCGGCGACGGCAAGACCCAGGTCGAGGTGCTGCTCGACAACGAGCCGTGGGCTGCGGGACACAAGGCGATCGCCTCGGTCGACTGGCCGCAGCACGACCGCTACTACAGCCTGCGCAACTTCATCGCTTTGGTGCCAGCAGACTAAACCCGTAGGAGCCCACCCTGTGGGCGACGCCTTTCGCAGAAGCGCCACAGGGCCTGTAGCGTTATCGCGAAAGATGGCGCCCACAGGGTGGGCTCCTACGTGGGATCGTTTAATCTGCGTCGCGGAACGCGGGCCATTCCTCGGGGCGCATGATGTCGAACAGGCCTTCGCGCTTGGTGCGGCGGCCCAGGCGGAGCACTTCCGCGTCGCGCGAGAACACGATGGACGCGCGCGACGCGGCGGCGAGCTCCAGGAACTTCTGGTCGTCGGGATCCTTGCAGCGCGGCGGCTTCTTCTCGCAATCGAGCGGCGGGAGCACGCGCACCAGCGCATCGAAGCGTGAAACGGCGGCGGTGCGGCGCGCCGCGTCGAGCCTGAGCGTCGGGTAGTCCAGCACCGCCAGCCATTCCGCGCGGCAATCGTCGCGCGTCACGGCTTCCACCTCACCCGCTTCGATCGCCGCGACCAGGGTCGCGGCGCGCGGGTCGCAGAAGACGAAGGCGTCCAGGCACACATTGGTGTCGAGGACGACCCGCACCGTCATGCAGCGGCGCCCGTGGCGAGCTTCGCGTGCTGTTCGGCGACCAGCGTGTACGAATGCTTGCGCGCCTCGTGGTCGAAGACCTGCGCGGTGATGATGAGTTCATCGGCCTGGGTACGGTCGATGAAGGCCGCGAGGCCTTCGCGCACCGTATCCGGCGAACCGACGACGGCGCAGGAAAGCGCATGGTCCACCTGCGCCTTCTCCATCGGCGTCCAGATGCCTTCCATGCTGTTCACGGGCGGCGGCAACTGGCCCGGCGCGCCACGGCGCAGGTTCCAGAACGCCTGCTGCTGCGAGGTGAACAGGCGGTTCGCTTCCTGGTCCGTATCCGCGGCGACGACGTTGATGCCGAGCATCGCGTACGGCTTCGCCAACACCTCGGAGGGACGGAACATCGTCCGGTAGACCTCGAGCGCCTGCATCATCAGGTCGGGCGCGAAATGCGAGGCGAACGCGAACGGCAGGCCGAGTTCGGCCGACAGGCGTGCGCTGAACAGGCTCGAGCCGAGCAGCCACAGCGGCACCTTCGTGTCGATGCCGGGGACGGCACGCACGGTCTGGCCGGGCTGCAGCGGGCCCAGGTAATGCTGCAGCTCCACGACATCATCCGGGAAGCGGTCGTCGCTGGAGCCGAGGGCGCGGCGCAGCGCGCGCGCCGTCGCATAGTCGGTGCCCGGCGCGCGGCCCAGTCCGAGGTCGATGCGGCCCGGATACAGCGAGGCCAGCGTGCCGAACTGCTCGGCGATGACCAGCGGTGCGTGGTTCGGCAGCATGATGCCGCCGGAGCCCACGCGGATGGTTTTCGTCGCCTCGGCGATATAGCCGATGACCACCGCCGTGGCGGCGCTGGCGATGCCGGTCATGTTGTGGTGCTCGGCCAGCCAGTAGCGGTGGAAACCGAGCCGTTCGGCGTGGATGGCGAGATCGCGCGAGTGGCGCAGCGCATCGCCGGGCGTGGACCCGCGCGGGACGGGGGCAAGATCGAGGACGGAAAACGGAATCATGGGGCACTCCTGGGGGGCATGCGGCACCGATTCCTTTCATATGGGCGGCGTTCGGCCAAAGGCAACCGCCGCTGCGCCCGCCGTCTTCAGGCGACCACTGATGCGGCCTCAGGCCGGGCCCGATTTACCGGCGCCCTGCCGCATGGTTTCCTGCGCCTCACCCCACGGATGGAGGTCCCATGAAGCCGCACCTTCGCTATGTCGCCGCATGCCTGCTTGCACTGCCGCTGGCGGCGCAGGCCGATCCCATGCAGGTCGACCGGTTCTTTGCCGTTCGCTCGCTGGAGGCGCCTGACCAGCCGGAAATCATCGTACGGATCAGTGAAACGGCGCGCGCCAATGCGTTCGCCAAGGCCATGCTTGCCGGGCAACCCGCGCGTCTCGCCAGCCGTATCGTCCAGCGGCCATCGGCCTGGAGCCCGGCGTGGCCTTTCTACACCGAGCGCCACCGCTTGCTGCCGATCGATACCCTGGTGGCGCGGTGCTCAACGCATGCGCCCGGCGAGCTCGCGCGACGCGTTGCCATGGGCGCGCGCATCCATGGCAACGCGTGGTGCCCGGCAGTGAAGGTCGTTCGCGAAATCAAACCATGAGCGACTCAACCTGACGCGTTGATCGCCACAGGAAACAATCCGTTCGGCCCACCGATGCTCCACGCGCCAGCTTTGAGGCGGAAAATAGCGCCATCCACTCAACCAGTCCGGTTAACCCCGGGGGAGCACGACATGATCGACATCCGCCGTTTCAACACCCTTGGTGGCGCCAACCATGGCTGGCTCGATGCGAAGCATCATTTCTCGTTCGCCTCGTACCACGACCCGAAGCGGATGGGCTGGGGCGCGCTCCGCGTGTGGAACGATGACACCATCGCCGCGGGCACCGGCTTCCCGGCGCACCCGCATTCGGACATGGAGATCATCACCTACGTTCGCGAGGGTGCGATCACCCACGAGGACAGCCTGGGTAACAAGGGCCGCACCGAGGCGGGCGACGTCCAGGTGATGAGCGCCGGCACCGGCATCCGCCACGCCGAGTACAACGCCGAGCCGGGCACCACCCGGATCTTCCAGATCTGGATCATCCCGGATGGCGAACGCAAGGCACCGTCGTGGGGCACCCGCCCGTTCCCCAAGGGTGAGCGCTCGGGCCAGTTCGTCACCCTGGCCAGCGGTATCGAAGGCGACACGGATGCCCTGCCGATCCGCACCGATGCCCGCGTGCTCGGCGCCAGCCTGAAGGCCGGCGAGACCGCCGAGTACACGATCGGCGAGGGTCGCTTCGCCTACATGGTGCCGGCCGCCGGCAGCGTCGAGGTCAACGGCGAAACGCTCGGCAAGGGCGACGGCGCCGCCATCCGCGATGAGCGCGTGCTGCGCATCACCGCGAAGGAAGACGCGGAGCTGGTGCTGGTCGATACCGCTGCGTAACGCAAAGGGTGGGCTCCCCGTAGGAGCCCACCCTTTGGGCGACATCTTTCGCGACGCGGCCACAGGCCCTGTTGCTCTCCGGCGAACGGCGTCGCCCACAGGGTGGGCTCCTACGACGTCGCTACTTGCGCTTCATCAGCCCATTCGTGAACAGGTACGCCGCGGTCTGGTAGTACGTGATCGCGTCGTTCGCGTTCTGGTCGTTGTACGTCGCCACCGGCGTCGCATCGCCGGTGGTTTCCTGCGGCAGCATTTCCTTCACCGGCTGGCGCGGCACCAGCGAGGCCATCATGCCGCCGTGCAGGTAGCCGAGTTCCTGGTAGGTGCTGAGGAACGCGCGCTCGCGGCCCGGCTCGAGCTTGAACAGGTCGTAGCCGTAGAAGCGCGAGGTATAGCTGAAGTTGAGCATGCCCAGCAGCGTCGGCGGGATATCGATCTGGCTCATCAGGCGATCGACCCGGCCCGGCGCCACGTGCTTCGGCGAATAGATGTACAGCGGGATGTGATACCGGTCGATCGGCAGGCTGGTCTTGCCGGCGCTCGTCGCGCAATGGTCGGCGGTGATCACGAAGATCGTGTCATCGAACCACGGCTTGGTGGCCGCGCGCTTAAGGAAATCGGCGATCGCCCAGTCGGTGTACTGCACGGCGGCGCGACGTGAACCCTGCGGCAACGACACGCGACCGGCGGGGAAGGTAAACGGCCGGTGGTTGGACGTGGTCATCACGTGGCCGAAGTACGGCTTGCCCTTCGCATAGGCATCGTCCATGCGCTTCATGACCAGGGTGTACAGATCCTCGTCCGCCACGCCCCACACGTTCTCGGCATGGATATCCTTGTCGGCGATCGCGTTGCGGTCGACGGCTTCATAACCGTTGCTCGCGAAGAAGTGGTTCATGTTGTCGAAGTAGCCGTAGCCACCATAGACAAACTCCGACTTGTAGCCCTTCTCGTTGAACACGTCCGCGAGCGACCACAGCCCTTCGTTATCGGGACGCTTCACGATGGATTCGCCCGGCGTCGGCGGCACGGAAAGCGACAGCGCTTCGAGGCCGCGCACGGTGCGGGTGCCATTCGCATAAAGGTTGCTGAAGAACAGGCTCTTCGACGCCAGCGCGTCCAGGTTCGGCATCAGGTGCTTGTGCTGGCTGACCGACAAGCCCTCGACGTAATCGCCGGACAGGCTTTCGACGCTGATCAGCACGACGTTAAGCTTCTTTTCCGGGCCCGGATTCTCGATGCGCCGGGTGATATCCATCGGATCGGTGGAGGTGAACGTCGCATCCGGGGTTTTCAGCAGCGTGCGCAGTTCACCGAAGGCCCGATCCTTCGGCAGCGAGGGGTAGTACTTCGCGTAGTCGAGCTCGTTATCGCGGAAGGCGGCGAAGAACTGGTAGGTGCCATCGCCAGCCAGCTCGTTCATGTACTGGTTGCGCTGGCCATCCTTCATGCCCGCGTCCACGGCAAAGCTCACGGCCACGGTCGCGACCAGCCAGCCGAGCACGACCGCGCTGCGTCCGGCGAAGCGCGAGCCATCGTCGCCGAGCGCCAGCTTGCGCCGGCTCAACCAGACGATAACGACCGCAAGCAACGCGATCAGGGTGATCCAGGTGCCGATCGGGTACGACTGCTGGATGTTGCCCACGACCTCGTGCGTATAGACCAGGTAGTCCACGGCGATGAAGTTGAAGCGCGCGCTGAACTCACCCCAGAAGACCAGTTCGGCCACCGCCACGAACAGCGTGGCGAAGGCGAGCACCCAGGCGAAACCCAGGAAGATCCGGCGGCCCCACCGGGACATGGCCGCGCGACGCGGCAGGAGCCACAGGACCAGCAGCAAGGGCCACGCCATATAGATGAAGGTGACCAGGTCGTAGCCCAGGCCCACGCCGAAGACGTACAGCCACGCCCCCACGGAGTGCGGCACATCCTTGCCGGTTTTGATCAGGAGGATCAGGCGGACCACGAAGGCCACGGCGATGAACAGTACGCCGTACCAGGCCAGGGGCCTGAAGCGCTGGCGCAGCGCCTGGAGAGCAGAATGCATGTTGCCTCGCGATGGAGCCGGCCAGCGGGGGCGCCAGCCATGTCCCGAAAAGCGTAAGAAGCCGCGCTTACGAGTCCCTTTCCCCAACCTTAGCTCCAGCTTTCGCCCGCGGTATACGCAACCACGGCAGGAACTTGCTCCCTGCCGCCGGGGCGCGCTCTGTGGCACCCTACACGACCTTACGAGCCAGAGTGGAGCCGCGGCACCGTGGAGCACGCATCGAGCACGGAGCTGCCGCCGAACCAACCTTCCCCGGGCAAGCGCGCGCTATATGCCACCCTGCTGCGCAGGGTGGGCGGCCCGCTGCTGTCCGTGGCCCTGCTATGCCTGGCCCTGTGGGCCCTGCACCTCATGGCCAGCGAGGTCACCTACCGGCAGATCGGCAGCTACGTCCATGGCCTGCCCAATGCCGATATCGGCCTGGCGGTGCTGCTGACGGCCGCGGGCTTCGCCGTGATGACCCTGTACGACTGGTTCGGCCTGGCCAGTGTCGGCAAGCGGCTGCCGCCGAAGCGGGTGGGCTTCATCTCTTTCATCAGCTATGCGTTCTCCAATGCGCTGGGCATGTCCCTGCTGGTTTCCGGCTCGATCCGCTACCGCTTCTATATCCAGGCCGGCCTGACCACGGGTGAGATCGCCCGGGTGGTGCTCTATACGACGCTCAGCTTCTGGCTGGGCCTCGCCGCCCTGACCGGCGCGACCCTGCTGTGCGTGCCGATCCCGCCCGAGGTGCCGCTTTCCGGGCTGCGCATCCCGCTGGCCATCGTGCTCGCCGCCGTGCCGCTGGCGTGGATGGCGATCGCCCTGTTCGTGCGCCGCCCGATCCAGGTGTGGCGCTGGGCCATCAATGCACCGACGCCCGCCATCGCGGCGCGCCAGATCCTGATCGGTGCCCTGGACTGGGGCCTCGCCGCCGGCGTGCTCTATGTCCTGATGCCCGAAGCCATCGTCGGCGGATTCGGGCATTTCCTCGCCATCTTCGTGCTGGCGCAGATGGCCGGCCTGATCAGTCACGTGCCGGGCGGCCTCGGCGTATTCGAAGCCGTGATGCTCGCGGGGTTCGGCGCGACCGGTAACCACGGCCTCGAAGCGCCGATCCTGGGGTCGCTGGCCGCCTATCGGGCGGTCTACTACCTGCTGCCGCTTTGCGCCGCCACGCTCATGGTGGTCATCCGCGAGTTGCGGGCCTTGCGCCAGGCCGCCCTGATTACCCCCTGGTTCGCCAGCCTGCTCCCACCGTTCTTTGCCGGCCTCACCCTGGTTTGCGGCGCCGTGTTGCTCTTCTCCGGTGCGACTCTCGCGATCCCCGGGCGCATGGAGCTCCTGCGCGGGTTCGTGCCCCTGCCGCTGGTCGAGGTCTCGCACTTCCTTTCCAGCGTCGTGGGCATGCTGCTGCTCATCCTGGCGCGCGGCCTGCAGCGCCGGCTCGATGCGGCGTACTGGCTGACCCTGGTCTTCCTCGTGCTCGGCGCCGTGCTGTCGATGCTGAAGGGCATCGATTACGAAGAAGCCACGCTGCTGACCCTGCTGGCATTGGCCCTGGCGCCAGCCCACCGGCATTTCTACCGCCGCGCATCACTGTTCCGCGCCACCTTCTCGCCGGGCTGGGTGCTGGCCATCGCTGCCGTGTTCGCCTGCGCGACCTGGCTGGTGTTCTTCAGCTTCAAGCACGTCGAATACAGCAACAACCTGTGGTGGGAGTTCAGCTTCCGCCACGGCGGGGCGCCGCGTGCCCTGCGTGCCCTCGTGGGCGCCGCCGCGGTCGTCATGCTGTTCGCGCTGGCCAACCTGATCCGCCCGGCGCGGCCGCGGCGCACGCGCCCGAGCGAGACCGAGCTCGCCCGCGCCATGCCGCTGCTGAAGCAGTTCAGCTCCGCGCAGGCGCACCTCGCCCTGGTGGCCGACAAGACCCTGATGTTCGCGCCGGAAGACCGCGCCTTCATCATGTACGACATCGAAGGGCGCAGCTGGGTGGCCATGGGCGACCCGGTCGGCGAAGACGAGGATGCACGGCGCGAGCTGGTCTGGAGCTTCCGCGAGGAGTGCGAGCGCGCTGGCGGCTGGCCGCTGTTCTACCAGGTGCGCCCGGAGGACCTCGACCTTTACCTCGAAGTCGGCATGAACCTGCTGAAGATCGGTGAGGAGGCGCGGGTTCGCCTGGAGACCTTCAACCTGGATGGCAAATCCAAGAAGACCCTGCGCGGTACGGTGAACAAGCTATCCCGCGATGGCCTGCGCCTGGAGATCATCCCGACCGAAGCCGTGCCCGCGTACCTGCCACGGCTTAAACTGATCTCCGACGCATGGATGCGCGACAAGAAGGTCCGCGAGAAGCGCTTCTCGCTCGGCCTGTGGGACGAACGCTACCTGTCGCGCACGCCCATGGCGGTGATCTGGCAGGGTGACGAGCTGGTCGCGTTCGCCAACATGTTCCTCACCGAGTCGAAGGAAGAAGCGTCCGTCGACCTCATGCGCCACCTGCCCGAAGGCCCTGCCGGCATCATGGATTTCCTGTTCATCGAACTGATGGCGTGGGCGAAAGCCAACGGCTATCGCTGGTTCAACCTGGGCATGGCCCCGCTCTCGGGGTTGCAGAACCGCCGCACCGCGCCGCTGTGGAGCCGTTTCGGCGCCATGGTGTTCGGCCGCGGCGAGCGCTTCTACAACTTCCGCGGCCTGCACCGCTACAAGGACAAGTTCGATCCCGAATGGGAGCCGCGCTATATCGCGGTGCCCGGCGGCATCGCCCTGCCGCTGGCCCTGGCCAACGTCGCCAGCCTTATTTCCGGCGGCCTGGGCGGAGTGGTGCGCCGGTGAGGAAGGTTCTTCGTTTTACCGGCATCGCCTTCGTTGTCCTGCTCGTCGTGGCGTTCCTCGGCTGGCACCCGTGGACACGCGCCTCGCTCGAAAGCGCCACCGTGGAGCTGCCCGCCCTGAAGGCGCCGCCCGCGGGCGAGGAAGACCTGATGGTGATCATCTATTCCGGCGACGGTGGCTGGTGGGATCTCGACCAGCGGCTCGGCGCGGTGTTCACCCAGCGCGGCGTGCCCGTCGTGGGCCTCAGCACGTTCAAGTACTTCTGGCGCTACCGGGCACCGCAGGAATCCGCCCACGACCTGGACCGACTGATCGACAAGTACACGAAGCAGTGGGGCAAAACCCGCGTGCTGCTGGTGGGCTATTCGTTCGGTGCCGACGTGCTGCCCACGCTGGTGGACCAGATGCGCGCGGACAACCGCGCCCGCCTGAGCCAGCTGGTACTGCTCTCGGCCAGCCGCGACGTGAATTTCGAGATCGAACTCGAGGGCTACATGCACCAGGGCTGGTGGACCACGGCCACGCATAGCCTGCTGCAGTGGCTGAACCCGGTCGTCCATTCCGACGCCATGCCGCCCATCGCGGCCCTGGCGGGCAAGCCGCCGGTGGCCTGCTATTACGGCGCGGAAGATGCCGACGACAGCGGCTGCACGGATCCGAAGCTGCCGTCGTTCGTCACGGTGTACAAAAAGCCCGGCTCCCATCACTTTGATGAAAACTACGAACAGCTGGCAACCGAGCTGATTTCGCGCATGCCCCCGCGGGCGTTGCCCGCCAACGTCTCCACGCGGCCTTAACGCGCTCCTGCCGGATTCGCGGTTGGATTTCTGTCACTGAAAATTCACCTGCGTGCCACCGGAATTTTCGCTTCGGACGCTCAACCTGAGCGTCCGGGCGGGAAGAGCAGGAGACGAGCCATGCAGAGAGAACCGGGTAAACGCGACTACGGAACGGCTGATTGCGCAGCGCTTCGCTCGCTGGCCAGTCGTGGCGTGCCGGTCCCCCAGCAGGCCCGGCCCGCCCCTCGCCCGACCACTCATCCCCAGCCGCGTCCGGCACGCCCGCGTCGCGACTCGCCGACGCCTGCCTGAACGGCAGGCGTGCTGCGGGGCGGCCAGAAGCAAATTGGGCCTATTTTTAAGAATCCTCCTATATCCCACGCGCCGTGCCGTGGGTAAGACTTAGCGCGTCGCCGATGACCGATCCGACGGCAGGATGCCGTCCGTCCCTAGCGCCAGGATCGATCCCCCCCTTCATCGGCGATAGCGCCGCGCCGGCCAGACCGGGCCGCGTGTAGGTGGCAAATG
>NZ_JBQCFT010000319.1:0-8448 GCF_051958795.1 Luteibacter sp.
CGCCAGCTCGAGCAGCAGCGCCAGCAGAACCAGATGATCCAGGAAGAGGCCGCCCGCCTGCAGCAGCAGGGCGTGGAGTACTCGCAGGCGCTGGAGCAGGCCAAGGCCGAGGGCGACAAGGCCCGTCAGGTCGCCGCAGCCCAGGCCAAGGTCGCCAACGCCGCCAAGAAGCAGGCCGCGCTGGCCGAGGCCGCCGCCCGTGCCATGCGCGACATGAACTCGTCGGATGGCGGCGCGCCCGCCAATACCCCGGCGACCGGTTCGTCGAAGAAGAAGTCCTCGGGCGGCAACTAAGCCCCGAAGGCATCGCGCGCAAGCGCGCTCCCACAAGGTCGTATCGATCCCTGTGGGAGCGTGCTCGCACGCGATGGCCCCCAACGCCCGCCGCCACACCTGCCGCGTAAGCCGTTGCTGATGCAACCGTTTTTGCGCGTGATTTTGCGAAAATTCTCTCTTGCAGCCCCCCTGGCAGGGGAGTAGCTTGGACCTCCCGGCGCGTGAAAAACACGCGGCGGGACCCTGCCGGAGCATGCGTTGAAGTTCACCAGGCACGCACCATCTAGCGAGCCCGCATGGCTCCCCTCACGACCGTCCCGCGCCGCGGGCGGCCCCAACGCGAGGAGATCTGCAATGTTCGAAAACCAGCAGCGTGACGACGTCGAGAAGTTCATCCACGCCAACGCGGAAACCCGTCGTCTTTATTCCCAACATCAGGAACTCAACAAGAAGCTCGAGGAAGCCGGACGCGGATGTCTTCCGCTAAGCGACCGGGACCTCACCCAGATGAAGCGGGATAAGCTGCACGCGAAGGAAAAACTCGAACGGATGTGGGATTCCTGGCAGGCCTCACGGCCACACTGAGTCGATCCATGGGTACAGGAAAGGGCGCGCATGTCGCGCCCTTTTTGTTGCGCTGCATAAACGTGTGCCTGCCGGATCAGGGGCCTCGCATACATCGTTTCGCCGTAGCCTGAACAGCGGGGGATCGAACAGCCTCGCCACCCACTATCATGGGCGCCCATCGGGCAGGGTCGAAGGGGCCCTGCCGGCACACCATACGGAGTTCCAATGAAGGTTCATGACAGCGTCCTCGATCTGATCGGCCGCACCCCCATGGTGCGCGCCCAGCACCTGGATACCGGCTGTTGCGAGCTGTTCCTGAAGCTGGAAAGCGCCAACCCGGGCGGCTCGGTGAAGGACCGCATCGGCATGTCCATGATCGAGGGCGCCGAGCGCGCCGGTAAGATCAAGCCGGGCGACACGCTGGTCGAAGGCACCGCCGGCAATACCGGCCTGGGCCTGGCCCTGGTCGCGCAGCAGAAGGGCTACCGCCTTGTGCTGGTGGTCCCCGACAAGATGAGCCGCGAGAAGATCTTCAACCTGAAGGCGATGGGTGCCGAGGTCGTCCTCACCCGCTCGGACGTCGCCAAGGGCCACCCCGAGTACTACCAGGACATGGCGGAGCGCATCGCGCGCGAAACGCCGGGGGCGTACTTCATCAACCAGTTCGGCAACCCGGATAACCCGGCCGCCCACGTCCAGACGACGGGCCCGGAGATCCTCGACCAGCTCGACGGCAAGGTCGACGCCATCGTCGTCGGCTGCGGCTCGTCGGGCACCATGAGCGGCCTCACGGCGTACCTGCGCGAGCACTCGCCGAACACCAAGATCATTCTCGCGGACCCGGTCGGCTCCATCCTCGCCCAGTACATCAACGAGGGCACGCTCTCGGAGAAATCGGGCTCGTGGATGGTCGAGGGTATCGGCGAGGATTTCCTGCCGTCGATCAGCGATTTCTCCAGGGTCGAGAAGGCGTTCGCCATCAGCGACAAGGAAAGCTTCCTTGCGGCTCGTGAGCTGTTGTCGAAGGAGGGTGTGCTCGGTGGTTCCTCCACCGGTACGCTACTGTCCGCCGCGCTGAAATACTGCCGCGAGCAGACCGAGCCGAAGCGCGTGGTCACCCTAGTCTGCGACACGGGTAACAAGTACCTGTCGAAGATGTACAACGACTACTGGATGCTCGATAACGGCTTCATTGAGCGCGAGCATTACGGGGATCTGCGTGACCTGATCCTGCGCCCGTATGCGCAGCGCGACACGGTGGTCGTCAAGCCGGACGATATGCTGATCACGGCCTATAACCGCATGAAGCTGTATGACGTGTCTCAGCTTCCGGTCATGGAAGGGGACCGCATCCGCGGCATCCTGGATGAGTCGGACGTGCTGCTGCACGTGCACTCGGATGAATCGAAGTTCCGCGACCCGGTGTCGACGGCGATGATTGCTTCGCCGGAAGTGATCCAGGTGACCTCGTCGATTGAGTCGCTGATGTCCGTGTTTGAAAAGGGCCACGTCGCCATCGTTGTCGATGGCGAGCAGTTCCTCGGCCTGATTACCCGAATCGATCTACTCAATTACCTGCGCCGCAAAGTTAACTGAATTTTCCTAAGGAAGAACGACCATGTGTGGAATCGTCGCAGCCGTTGCGCAGCGTGATATCGCTCCCATTCTCATCGCCGGCCTGAAAGCGCTGGAGTATCGCGGCTATGATTCGGCGGGCATGGCCATCGCCGACGAAGGCGAGATCCGTCGCGTGCGTGCGAAGGGTAAGGTCCGTGAGATGGAGGCGCTGTACGACGCCGATCCGATCCCGGGTGGTACTGGCATCGCGCACACACGCTGGGCGACGCATGGCGTGCCCAGCGAGGTCAACGCCCATCCGCACGTGCAGGGTCGCATCGCGATCGTGCACAACGGCATCATCGAGAACTACGCCAGCCTGCGCGAAGGGCTGCAGGCGAAGGGCCGCACCTTTCACTCGCAGACCGACACGGAAGTGATGGGTGCGGTCATCGACGAGCACGTGCAGGCTGGCAAGTCGCTCCGCGACGCCGTTACCGCCGCTGTTCGCGAGCTGGAAGGCGCGTATGCCATCGCCGTAATGAGCCTCGATGAGCCGGGCCGGATTGTCGGCGCGCGCCGCGGCTGCCCGCTGCTGGTGGGCATCGGTATTGGCGAGCACTTCCTCGGGTCGGATGCCCAGGCGCTCATCAAGGTTACCAACCGGATGATGTACCTGGAAGAGGACGATATCGTCGAGATCACCCGCAACGATGTGCAGGTGTTCGACATCCAGGGCAACCCGGTCGACCGCGCCGCGCATGAGAGCGAGATCAGCGCCGATGCCGTCGAGCGTGGCGAGTACCGCCACTACATGCAGAAGGAAATCTTCGAGCAGCCGCGTGCGGTCGCCGATACGCTGGAGGGCCGTATTGGCCCCCACGGCGTCCTGCCCAACATCTTTGGCATCGATGCCGATCCCATCCTCGACAAGACCCGCGGCATCCACATCGTCGCCTGCGGTACCAGCTACCACGCGGGCATGGTCGCGAAGTACTGGATCGAAGAGCTGGCGCGCATCCCGGTCGTGGTGGAAGTGGCCAGCGAGTACCGTTACCGCGACGTCGTGGTGCCGGACGACACGCTGTTTGTCGCGATTTCCCAGTCGGGCGAGACCGCCGATACGCTGGCGGCCATGCGCGAATCGCGCCGTCGCGGGTACCTCGCTACGTTTGCCATTTGCAACGTGCCCGAGTCTTCCGTGGTGCGTGAATCGGACCTGCGCCTGATGACCCGCGCGGGCCCGGAAATCGGCGTCGCCTCGACCAAGGCCTTCACCACCCAGCTGGCGGCCTTCGCCCTGTTGGCGCTCGACCTCGGCCGTCGGCGCGGGCTCGACTCCGCCGCCTACCTCGCGCATTGCCAGGAGCTTCAGTCGCTTCCGCGTTACATCGAGAACGCCCTGCGCACGGAAGGAGACATCATCAAGATCGCTGACCATTTCAATACAAAGCAGCATGCGCTCTTCCTGGGGCGCGGCGCGCAGTATCCGGTCGCGCTTGAGGGTTCCCTGAAGCTGAAGGAAATCTCGTACATCCATGCGGAGGCCTATCCGGCAGGTGAACTGAAGCACGGGCCGCTCGCGCTGGTCGATGAGAACATGCCTATCGTTGCCGTGGCACCCAATGGCCCGCTGCTCGATAAGCTAAAGTCGAACCTGCAGGAAGTACGCGCACGTGGGGGTGAGTTAATCGTGTTCGCCGACGAGCGCGTCGAGATGGATACGGATGCCGAGCATCTAGCGACGGTGTTCGTGGACGGCGGCGGCGATCTCATCGCACCCGCTGTGTTTACTATCCCGATGCAGCTACTTGCGTATCACGTCGCCGTGCAGCGTGGTACGGACGTCGACCAGCCACGCAACCTCGCGAAGTCCGTGACGGTGGAATGAGTCGCCTGATCATCACCGGGGCCGGCGGTTTCGTCGGCTCCACCATTCGTGCGGAGGCCGCCCGTGGCCGCTTCGAGGGATGGGATCTCATACCTGCGCCTGCGGGGCTAGATATCCGTGATGCTTCGGCGATGCGGATCTGGATAACGGCGGAGCGACCGGATGCCGTTTTGCACCTCGCCGCCCAAGGATTCGTTCCGCGATCGTTTGATGCGCCAGGAGAAACCCTGGATATCAACCTTGGGGGTACCCTCAACCTGCTGCGTGCGCTATCTGCGGCGAAGTTCGCGGGGCGCCTCGTCTACGTCAGCTCGGGCGACGTATACGGCCTGGTTCCGGATGCTGAGTTACCGGTGGATGAGCGGCTCCCGGCGGCACCGCGCAATCCCTACGCGGTGTCGAAAGTGGCCGCGGAAGAGCTGGTTCTCATGTGGCACCGGACCTATGGACTGGATGCCATCATCGCCCGGCCGTTCAACCATATCGGCCCCGGTCAGGCTCCCCAGTTCGCGGTGCCTTCTTTTGCTTCGCAGATTATCGCCGTTGAGCGTGGCGCCACGCCGGTAATCCTTACGGGTGATATCGACACCACCCGGGATTTCACGGATGTTCGCGACGTGGTTGCGGCTTACAATGCCCTGCTCCATTCGGGGCGGGCGGGCCAGCGGTATGTGATTGGCAGCGGCCGCGAATACCGCATGCGCGCGCTCATCGAAATGATGTGCGAGCTTGCGGGCGTCGAAGTAGCACTGGAGCAGGACCCGGCGCGGATGCGCCCGGCGGAGCAGCGCCGCATGGTGGCCAATGCCGCCTTACTGAAAGAACACACGGGGTGGGAACCACTGATTCCCATCCGCGACACTTTGACTGCAGTACTGAACGACGCGAGAGGCAGAGCATGAGCAACGGCCAACGATCGGCCCTGATCACCGGCATTACGGGGCAGGACGGTGCCTATCTGGCGCAGCTGTTGCTTGGCAAGGGCTACCACGTATACGGCCTCGCTCCGCGTCGTAGCACCGATACGTCGTGGCGCCTGCGAGAACTGGGTATCCTCGAAGACGTCCATATGATCGATGGCGACCTGGCCGACCTCTCGTCGCTGATCCGCGCTATGGAGCAGTCCCGCGCCGATGAGGTATACAACCTCGGTGCGCAGAGCTTCGTCGGCACATCGTGGCAGCAGCCGTTGCTCACGGCGGATATCGATGGTACGGGCGCCATTCGCATGCTCGAGGCAGTGCGGATCGTGAACCGTGACGCGCACTTCTACCAGGCATCGACCAGCGAAATGTTCGGGATGATCAAGGCCGAGCGGCAGGACGAGGACACACCGTTCCACCCGCGCAGTCCGTACGGGGTGGCCAAGATGATGGCCCACTGGGCCACGGTGAACTATCGCGAAAGCTACGGCATGCATGCCTCGAGCGGCATCCTGTTCAACCACGAATCACCGCTGCGTGGCATCGAGTTCGTGACGCGCAAGGTTACCCACGCCGTGGCGTCGATCAAGCTGGGTCATCAGAACGAGCTGCGACTGGGCAACATCGATAGCAAGCGCGACTGGGGCTTTGCTGGCGACTACGTGGAGGCGATGTGGCTCATGACGCAGCAGCCCGCCGCGGATGACTACGTGGTCGCCACCGGTATCACCACGACGGTTCGCGACATGTGCAAGCTGGCGTTCGAGCATGTCGGGCTTAACTACGAGGACTACGTAATGATCGATCCGAAGTTCATGCGGCCGGCCGAGGTTGACATCCTGCTGGGGAATCCTGCGAAAGCCCAGGCCAGGCTCGGCTGGGCGCCGAAGACGCCGATGGAGGCGCTGATCGCCATGATGGTAGATGCCGACCTGCGCCGGTTGTCACGGTGAGGCGTGGATGTCCATGAAATGCTTCAAGGCGTATGACATCCGCGGCCGCGTGCCGGACGAGCTTAACGAGGAAATCGCGTACCGGCTGGGTCGTGCCTTCGCGCGCACAGTCGGCCCGGGCCCGGTGGTCGTCGGCTATGACATACGAAAGGACAGCCCTGCGTTCGCCGCGTCCATCGTGCGCGGACTGAATGACGAAGGGCGCGATGCCATCGATATCGGGTTGTGCGGCACGGAGGAGGTTTACTTCCAGACCTTCCACCGGGGTGTCGCCGGCGGGATCATGGTCACCGCGAGCCACAACCCGATCGATTACAACGGCATGAAGCTGGTGCGCGAAGGCGCCCGGCCCATCAGCGGCGATACGGGCCTCCGCGACATCGAGCGGATGGTGGAAGAGGATGCGTTCGGCGAATCCGCGGCGGTTCGCGGAACCCTGGTGCGGGATCACGATAAGTCAGCCTATATCCAGCATTTGCTCGGCTACATTGATCCGGCAGCGATCCGTCCGCTAAAAGTCGTGGTGAACGCGGGCAACGGCGGCGCTGGTGCCGTGGTCGACTTGTTGGAGAAGCACCTGCCGCTGGAGTTTATCCGGATCAACCACGAGCCTGACGGTACTTTCCCGAACGGGATTCCAAATCCATTGCTCCCCGGGAATCGTGCCGCCACGGCGGATGCCGTCCGTGCGCATGGAGCCGACCTGGGCATCGCGTGGGATGGTGATTTCGACCGTTGCTTCCTCTTTGACGCCGATGGTGAGTTCATCGAGGGGTATTACATCGTTGGACTACTGGCGGCCCAGCTGCTGGAGAGACACCCCGGCGCAAAGATCATCCATGATCCGCGCCTGACGTGGAATACGATTGACATGGTGCGTGCCGCTGGGGGGGTACCGATTGAAAGCAAGACCGGGCATGCCTTCATCAAGGAGCGGATGCGCAGTGAGGATGCGATTTATGGTGGTGAGATGAGTGCGCACCACTATTTTCGTGAGTTTGCTTACTGCGATTCCGGGATGATTCCATGGCTGCTCATTGCCGAACGGCTTTCGAGGGCTGGAGTGCAGCTGTCGAGCATATTGGCCGAACGTATGTCGGCCTATCCGTGCAGTGGCGAGATCAACTTTGTCGTCGATGATGCTATAGCCATTGTGGAGCGCGTGCTCGCGTTTTACGCTGACCGGTCCCCGGTGCTCGAGCGCGTCGACGGCGTAAGCGCGGAATTCGGCCGCTGGCGTTTCAACTTGCGATCGTCGAATACCGAGCCACTTCTGCGGTTGAATGTCGAATCGCGTGGCGACGTACATCTTATGCGGCGCATGACGTTGGAGCTTAGCGGCCTGATTCAGGGGCGCGGGGCCGCGTGACGCGCCAGTTTCTGCAGTTCGCCGCGGCGGGCGTCCTGGGGTTCGTCGTGGATGCGAGCGTCCTTTATCTCACCCTTTGGGTGGGCATCGGCTACTTCGCAGGGCGACTTGTGTCGTTCCTAACGGCGGTCTTCGCGACCTGGCAGGTAAACCGGCGATTCGCATTTGCGCACGGCCGGCGATCCTCGACTTGGGCAGAGTGGTGGCAATACCTGGCGGCCATGACACTCGGTGGCGTAATCAACTACGCTGCGTATAGCGCGGTCATCATGACCTCTCCGCACGGCAAACTTACCCCCCTCGTCGCGGTAGCTGCCGGATCAGGGGTGGGGATGCTCGTCAATTTCCTGAGCGCGCGCTTTTGGGTGTTCCGCGGCCTGTAACCCCTCTGTTGCGTCACGGCTTGCACGAATTGACCTGCTTGACGTAAGTTCTTGCGGTCGCGATGACTTCAGCGCGCCAAACCGGTTCAGCCAGGAGCTTCTCATGCAGTGTGCTGTGTGTAGTGGGATCATGTGTACCGGCTTGGCTGGCTGGCACTTTCGATGTCCTCAGTGTGGATTCGAGGCGTCGTCCCTCGAGGCATCCGATCTTGCCATGGATGATCGAGTCGTTGCAGAAGCCGAGCGGGAATCCGGTCTGGAGAGTCTGCGTAAGCAGGGATTTGCCCAGACGTTTGGTATTCTTTCCCGATTCCGGGGAAATGGGCGCTTGCTGGATGTCGTCTGTGCCCATGGTTGGTTCCTGGATGCGGGCGTCGAGAATGGATACACGGTTACCGGTATCGAACCAAGTACCCGTGTAGCTGCGCGCGCCGTTTCCCGCGGGCATCGTATCCTGCCGGGGTACTTCCCAGCTGCAATCCCTGCCGGTGAGGCGTTTGACGTGGTGTCGTTCAATGACGTCTTTGAG
>NZ_JBQCFT010000320.1:0-21615 GCF_051958795.1 Luteibacter sp.
GCCGCCGATCGTGCCGTCGAGATTGCCGTGCACGGTGGTCTGGTTGGCGGTGAGCTTTCCGGTGACATTGACCGTGGCGTTGCCGTCGATCGTCGTGGTATCGGCGAGCATATCGCTGCCCACTTGGATACCGGCATCGCCGCCCACGGTCGTGGTACCGAGCGTGAGGCTCTGGCCCACCGTGGCGGCCAGCGCGCGGCCGACGGTCAGCGCGGTGACGTCCACGTTCGACTTCGCCGTGGCCGTAAGGTCGTTACCGACCTTGAGGGCCGCGACCGTGGCATCGCCATCCATCGCCAGCTTGGCGTCATGGCCTACGTCGATCGTGTCAGCATCGAGCGCGCCGTGCAGCGTGCCGTTGAGGTCATTGCCGACCCGCAGCGTGCCGAGCGTCGTGTTGCCGGTGACCGCGAGCTTCGCATCGCCGTCGATCTGCGTGGTCTTGAGCGAGGCATCACCGCCGATCGTGCCGTCGACGTTGCCGTGCACGGTCGCCTGGTTGGCGGTGAGCTTACCGGTGACATCGAGCGTGGCGTTGCCGTCGATCGTCGTGGTATCGGCCAGCATGTCGCCGCCCACCTGGATACCGGCATCGCCGCCCACGGTCGTAGTCCCGAGCGTGAGGCTCTGGCCCACCGTGGCGGCCAGCGTGCGGCCCACGGTCAGCGCGGTGACGTCCACATTCGACTTCGCCGTGGCCGTGAGGTCATTGCCGACCTTCAGCGTCTTGACGGTTGCATCGCCATCCATCGCCAGCGTGGCGTCGTGGCCCACGTCGATCGTGTCGGCATCGAGCGTGCCGCGCAGCGTCGCGAACAGGTCATTGCCCGCCTGGAGCGTCGTCACGTGCGTTGCGCCAGCGACGTCGAGCGCGGCGTTGCCGCCTGCGGACAGGGTGGCGAAGTCGAGCAGCCCGCCACTGGCCACGGTGAGGTCCTTGCCCGCGGTGACGTAGCCGCCGATCAGCGCCGGCCCGGTCAGGGACACGGAGCCCAGGGTAGCCACGACGTCACCGCCAAGCATGCCGCCGGCCATCGTGAGGTTCACGTCGCCCTTGTCCGCCAGCGCGTGGACGGTCGGCGCGGTGACCACAAGCGGTGCGCCGATGCCACCGCCCGCGTGCAGCACGACCGTGAAGGATGTCTGCAGATTGGTGCCGCCCGGTGCCACCGGCTTCGCGGTGATGTCGCCGCCGGTCTGCACCGAGATCGTGCTGCCCGAGAGATAACCGAGCGTCGCGTCGCCCACCGCGGTCACATCGACCACGTTGGCAGCGGTCAGCGTGCCGATGCTCGCGTCGCCGCCGGCCGAAAGGTGCGCCGCACCGGTGGCAGACGAGATGTTCACGGCCTGCAGGTCGCCGGTGGACACGAGATCGACATCACCATGGACGCTGAGCTGGCCCACGTGGAACGGGCTGCTCACCGAGCTGTCGATACGGACGCTACCGCCCACGGTGCCGGAGAGATCGCCCGCGCCGGTCGCCGCGATGAGGTACTTGCCCGTGTCGCCAAGGAAGCCGACATCGCCACCCGCGCGCAGCACGATGGAGCGGCCATTGAGGGCCACGCCGTCGAGCGTCTGCCAGATCTCATGCGAACCGGCGTCGAGCACGATGTCGCCGTTGGCGCCGACGTGCACGAAGCGCAGGTCGCCGTTGAGCGTGCGCAGCACCACGTCTTCGCTGGCCGTGGCGTCGACCAGCTGTCCACCGATCGAGTACACCAGCGCACGTTCGGTGGTGCCGGACGCGGCGTTTGCCGCGCGGCCGATACTGCCGCCGGAGCCCGTCAGCAGCGTGAGATCGCCGCCAGCGTTGATCGCCGCCGCGTTCGCGTCGCTGGTCGCCGAGGCGATGTTGCCCACCGCAGCCAGGCGAACGTCACGGTCCGCATTGATGCTGGCGATGTTGAGGTCGCCGTTCGCCTGCAGGTAGATCGAGCCACCCTGCCCGGCCTGCGTGCTTGCCGACACCTTGCCGCCCGCCGTCAGGAACAGCGGTTCGGTCTGCTTCACGTCCACCCGGGTGAGGTTGCCACTGGCATCCTTCACAAGGGTGACGTCGCCTGCCGCGTTCGCGGTGGCCAGTGCCGCTGCCTGCGCGTCGGTCACCGTGCCGTCGATCAGCGCCTGGGCATCGATGCTCACCACGGAACCCGACTAACCGATGTTCTGCTTCGCACTCAGGGTGACATCGCGGCCCTGGATGTTCGGCGTCGCGCTGCCCACGAAGGACAACGGCGGCGTAGAGGCGGAGCTGTCGGACGCCACGGCGGCCGTGTTCACCGCGCTGGTCAGCCAGCCGAGCTTCCATGAGGCGAACTCGGTCATCGCGTCGACCTGGGCATCCGTCGCCACGTAGGCGAAGTCGGCCACGGGCGTCGTGAACTTCGCGCCGGCCTTGTAGTTCGCGCCGAGCAGGTCGGTGAAGTACGCATCCAGCGTCGTGTAACGGCCCGCGGCGTAGGCGAGCGTTTCCTGGTCACTGGCCGCATGGCCCAGCGCCGCACTGGCGAGGCCGCGATACAGGTCGATCTTGCCCGCCGCCAGGACGAACGCGCCATCGACCACCGTACCGTTGGCCATCAGGCCTTCGTACTGGCTGTAGTTGCCGTCGGCGGTCTGTTCGATGCGCTTGCGGTTCGCTGCGGCGATCGAGCCATCGGCATCGTCGGCGTCGGTGAGGTGCAATACCTCGCGCACCTTGGTGAGCTGGTCGGCCGACAAGGCCTGGCCCGACGTGGTGCCCGCCGCATCGATGATCGACCCGTCGGGCACGGCCACGTTGACCGAGCCGCCGTCCGACTGGATCAGGCCGACCCGCAGGTCGCCACCGACCTGGCGCAGGTTGATGTCGGACAGCGCGTGCGCATCCACCACCCCGTGGTCGATGCCATGGTTCGCGTTGGTGACGCCGTGCGCGGCGATCACCAGCGCCTGGCTGGCCGTGCCGATGCTGCCACCGGAGTTGACGGTGATGTCGCGGCCGGTGATCGAGGTACCGGTACCGCCGGTGATGTTGCCAGTGGCGTTCAGCGCCACGTCGCCGTAGCCGACGCTGGCGTTGCCGGCGGTGACGTGGTCGAGGTTCAATGCGGTGGCGGCGTTGATGTTGATACCTGCCGCGCCGGCGTCGGCCGCGAGGGAACCGCCGGTCATCACCAGCTGCAACGGGTTGCTGGTGCTGCCGATGGCGCCGGTCGCCTTCAGCGAGACGCCGTTGCTGGTGATCGCACCCGT
The DNA here is from genome assembly GCF_051958795.1 of Luteibacter sp. Classification (GTDB taxonomy): domain Bacteria; phylum Pseudomonadota; class Gammaproteobacteria; order Xanthomonadales; family Rhodanobacteraceae; genus Luteibacter. The sequence continues at coordinate 3,241 of NZ_JBQCFT010000320.1, forward strand.
GGTGCCGGCCAGGATCGAACCGCCGGCGCCCGCCGTCGCATCGATCGAGGTGCTGCCGCTCGGGTTGTAGATGTTGCCGCCAAGCAGGACGTTGGCGTTCGAGTTGACCTGCACCTGGCCCGAGGCATTGCCCTGGAAGTTGATGTGGATGCGGTTGTCTGCCTTCACCGAGCTGGTGAGCAGCAGCTGCGCATCCATGAGGTACTGGTACTGCCAGACGCCCGCGCCACGGTCGTTGTGGCTGATGTCCTTGTCCTGGTTCACCGTGCGGGCGAAGCCATAGTGGCAGCCATCACCGATGTTCTTGCCGCAGCCGTGGTAGTACACGTCCAGCACCGAGGCATAGCCGTTGTTCATCTGGCCGTACGAGGTCGTCGCGGTGATCTTCTCGTCGAAGTAGTTGGTATCCGACGGGTTGCTGACGATACCGCTGGACACGAGCAGGTACTGCGGCGTGGAGACCTTCGTGCCGGTCGCGTCGACGTAACCCCAGTTCGCGGTGCTCTGCAGGTTGGCGATATCGCGGTCGACGTTGACCTGCTGTTCCCACTGGTAGCGCAGGCCCGCCTGCGGGTCGTAGTAGAAGCCCGAGCCATCGGACGCGGCCGTGCCCTCCACCGCATGCGCCACGTCGGTGGCACCGTTCGAGTTGTTGTAGACCTTGGTGCCCACGCCACGCGTGTCCACGTACCACAGGGTCTGCGTGCTGCCGTTCGCCCAGGTCTTGTACGTATCCGTGATCTTCAGTTCGCCGACCGCGTTGTTGCCGGTGTTCACATCGGCCAGCTGCACGGGGATGCCGAGCGAGTTGTTCACCGTGACGTGGCCGTAGCCATCGTTGATCACGATGTTGCCAGTGGCCTTGGTGCTGACGATGCCGCCATCCAGCGAGACGAAGCCGCCGCCGGAGGCATTCACGTTGTCGATGACGATGCTCTTGCTGCCGCGGTCGTACTTGACCAGGCCGGAGACGCAGGTCGCCGCCGCGCCGCCACACCAGAGGTTGGTGGGCAGGTCGACCGTGCCGCTGCCGCCCGCCTGCTGGTCGATGAACGCCTTGGCATCGGCACCCAGCGTGATCACGTAGTCCGTCGGGCGGCCCGCGGTGATCGTGCTGTCGATGTCGATCCACTTGGCCTTGACCGCGACGGTCTGCGCCACCAGGCCCGAAGCCGACGACGTATCGGTCGGGGTCTGGTCGGTGGCATAGGACTTGGTGGTGGCCAGCGTGTAGAGGCCCGGCAGGTCCTGGTCATGGAAGCCGTAGGTGCCGCCCAGCGGGTTGGTGCCGCAGGTGCCGTTCGCATACGGGGCGCAGGTGCCAAACGCAATCACCGACACGCCGCCCTGGCTGCCGTCGTTGAACGCCAGCGCGCCCTTGCCCTGGTTGTAGATCGCGTTGTTGAACGCGCCGTTGTTGCCGTTGTACTGGCCGTTCGCATTGTAAATGGCGTTCAGCGCATACATCACCGCGCTGTTCGCATCGCCCAGGTTGATCTGGTACGCCGCCCACGACGCCACCGGGTCCGCGCCCGAGTAGTAGGTGCTGTCCGGCAGGTAGACGGCCACCGCGCCGTTCGGCACGTATTCCTTGATCTGCTGCGCCGATACCTTGGCGAACTGGCCCACCGACCCGCTGAGGTTGGTGATATCGACCACGCCGCCAAGGTTGGTGATATCGCCGCCAATGAAGATCGCGGGACCCTGCGTCACGTTGTTCGGCGACGAGGGCATGCTGCCGGTGTACGTGTTGCTGATGGTCACCGCGGGTGCGGTGGCGGAGGAGCCGACGTTCACCTTCAGGCTCGGGTCGCTGGCCTGGTTGGCACCGCCGGTGAAGGTGATCGCGCCGCCGCCGTTGGCGGAGACGTTCACCTTGTCGAGCACCAGGTAGGCGCTGCTGGCGTTGCTGATCGTGACCGAGGGGCTGCCGTTGGCCGTGAGCGTGCCGGCGCCAGTGATGTTGCCCGCATGCACCGTGAGGTTGCCGCCGGAGGCGAACATCGAGCCGAGCAGGTACGCCTGCACCGTGCCCGAGCTGGTCGTGCCCTTGAGCAGGTCGGCGACCGAGAGGTCGACCTGCGAGGCCGAACCCGGAGGTGCGCCGGTGCTACCCGAACTCGCGGCCGGCGCCGAGGTGCCATCGCCATCGCCGTTCATCTGCTGCAGGCCGGTCGGCGTCTTCAGCTGGCCCGCGCCCTGCACCACCGGCACGCCGGAGCTGCCGCTGCTGTCGGTGTTCGCACCCAGGCCGGCGGCGTGCTGGTCGATATCACCCCACGGCCGGAACGCACCATTGAAGGTGTAGAGCAAGGGCGCACCGTGGGCGTGGCTGAGCCCGCCGCTGGTGATGGACACCTCGTTGTCCGAGTAGATACCCGCCGTCGCGCTCCCCGACATCACCAGGTTTTCGCCACCATCGCTGCGTGCATCGCTGCTCGTGGTGGTCACCGGGATGAAGCCGATCTCATAGCCGTGGCCGGCGCCTTCGGCGCTCACCGTGGCCTCGCCCTTGTAGCTGCCGAGGCTGATATCCGCGCCGCCGAGCAGGCGTGCGCCGCTGCCCACCGTCGTGGTCGCCGTGCTGTGCACCGCCGTGGTCGCGGAACCGGTCGCGATGGCGATGATGCCGCGGACGTAGGCCTGGCCGATCGTGTCGGCGGTGAACACGCTGCCGATGAAGCCCGACGGATCGATGCCGGCCGTGATGTTCATCTGGCCGAAGCCGAGCAACAGGCCGTCCTGGCCGATACCGACGTTCTGGGTCGCATTGATCGTGGTGCTCGCGCGGGCATCGCCCTGCGCGCCGCCGCCATACGTGTGCGAAAGCGCCGTCTGGTTGGTGAAGCTCTGCATGTAGCTGCCGATGCCGATGGCACCGTTGGTCAGCAGCTTGTCGCGGTCGCCGGTGCCCACGTCGTTGGCGAGCGTGGCGGTGAAGGTATTGCGCACGCCCGAACCGGCGACGGCGCCGCCCGAGTCGAGCGAGACCGTGGCGTCATCGTTCACCTGCGTGCCCGCGCCCACGCGGATGCGGCCCGGGTTGGCGAACGGGTCGGGGCCGCTGGTGTAGATCAGGCCGTCGTACTGGGTGGCGAGCTGGCCGGCCATGCCGGCGCCCAGGCCCGAGACCAGCGTGCTGTCGTTGCCGACCTTCGCCGTCGAGGTACCCGACAGCGTCGTGCTGTTGGTGGCCGCCGCGCCCGAAGCGACGCCGCCGCCACCGCCCTGCACCTGCGGCGCCGAACCCGTATTGGCGAACAGGTTGGCGGCCGCAATGTCGATATAGCCCGAGCCGTACAGCGCCACGTTCTTGCCGACCAGCGCGCTCACATCGCTATGCGCGTTCGTCTGCGCGAACGCGCCACTGGCGTTGGCGATACCGGCACCGACGGCGTTCACATCGACAGCGTAATTCGTGTTGTGCTGCGCGGCGAGCGTGAAACCGCTGCCGTAGAGCGTGGATCCGTCGCTGATGCTGGCGTTCGTCGTCGCAGTGTCGTTGGTCGTGGCATTCGCCGCGTTACCGGAGATCACGCCGCCACTGCCGGCGGTGGCGGACGCCGCGTTGATGTCGGTGCCCAGCGCGCTGACCAGCACGGCACCGGGGCGCGCGCTGTCGCTGTGGTTGCTCGTACCGAGGTAGGCCGAGGTCTGGCTGGTGGCATCCGCTTCACTGATCGCCGCGCCCACGCCCACGAAGCCCGCCGCGCCGGCGGTGGCGCCTGCGGTCTGCGCAGAGAGGCCGACGGCCTGGATGATCAGGTTGCCGTAGGGCAGCGTGACGTTGTCGCCCGTGCCCGCCATGGCGGAGCCGCTGGACACGGCCTTGGCGTAGCTGGCGTTCGCGCCCAGCAGGACGCCGCCGGCGCCACCCGTGGCCTTCGCCGATACACCACCGTCGCTGAGCGCGGCATGCGTCGCGCTGACCGTGGTGGTTGCGCCCGACGCCAGCACGACGTTGTCGCCGAGCGTGGCCGATACGTTCGCGTCATCCTCGGCCGTAGCGACCGAGGCGCCCAGCGCCACGCCGCCCGAGACCGCGACGCCGAACGCACTGGCTTCGACATCCGGGTTAGACGTCGCCGAAAGATTGATGGCGCCGGCGCTGCCAAGCTGCGCGCCCTTGCCCAGGGACGCGCTGACCGTTTCGCGGTCACGCGCGTTGGCATCGCTGCCGTTGCCCGCCGCGAACAGACCCGCGGCGACGGCGTTGGCGCGGGCATCGACCTTGCCGCTCGACGCGGCGCCGATCGTGGTCGCGCCATAGCTGATCGCATAAGCGTCTTCGCCCATGCCCGCGTGGGTGCTGCCGTGCTTGTCGGCCTGGCTGACCACCACGCCCGCGGCCGCGCCGCCGGCGACGAGGCCACCGGCGCGAGCGCCGACGGCGGTCGTGTCATCGGCCTTGATCGTCAGCGAGCCGACGCTCCAGGCGCTGCCATCGAGCGAGGCCGAGACCTGGTTGTTCAGTTCGGAAATGGCGACACCGGCGCCCAGCCCGACGAAGCCCGCCGCGCCCTGGTAAGCGCTTGCCGCGACCGAATAGTCGCCCGCTTCGGCCGACAGGTTGCTGCCGTACACCTTCGCCGTGCCGTTGTTCGCGTGCGCTTCGATATCCAGCGCGCCCGACGTGCTGATCGACGAGGTCGCGTCGACCGTCGCGCCGATGTTCTGGTCCACCACGTTGAAGGCCACGGCGCCGCCGGCGCCGAGGAAGCCGCCACCGGCGATGTTGCCCACCACGTTGGTAAGCGACGTCGTGCCGTTGGCCGTGACCGCGACCGAGCCGGCCGTCACCGTGCTGTTGGCCACCGTGGCCTGGGTGCCATCCGCCTTGCGCAGCAGCTTGCCGCTGCCGTCGAGCAGCGACACCTTCGTCGCCGCGTTCACCGCCGTGGCATCGCCGCTGCTTAGGTGGTTGCCCATCTGCGAGCTGTCGGCCACGCCGCTGCCGCCGATGCTGTTCATCGAGGCGAGCGTGCCGTTGCCACCCTTGTTCAGGTCGCCCATCGGGTCATTGCCCGAGGCGCTGCCGTTGAGCACGCCGTTGCCGATGATCGCCAGGCCGAGCGCGCCGCTGATGCCGACGTTGGAACCCAGTGCACCCGAGAGCGACGTCACGTCCAGCGTACGCGTGCTGGTCGCCGCGACATCCACCGCACCGACGGCGCGCAGCGCGCTATCGAGCACAGAAGCACCCACCGCGCTCTGCACCATCACCACGTTGGCCGAGGCGCCGACACCCGAGCCGCCCAGCGAGATGGCGGCGCTGCCGCCGTTCGAAGCGATATCCAGCGTCTCGCCCGCATGGACTTCGACGCCGGCCACGCCGGACGCGTCGGTCTGGTTGACCTTCGCCCGCTCCATGGTCGCCGTGGTCGTATTGCCCACCACGGTGACGCTGGCCATGCCGGCCACCGCGGCGCCACCGCCACCCGCGCCGCTGACCATGGTGCTGCCGAGCGTCACGTTGGAGTGCGCTTCCACATCGATATCGCTGCCGATGTGCAGGATGGTATCGGCGTCCTTGTCACCGACCGTCGCGCTGGTGGTGTTCTCGCTGTCGGAGAGCAGGAACGAGCCGGCCACCGCGACGCCGCCGAATGCGCCGGCGCCGCCGATCAGGTTGGCCTGGGTCGTGCTGTTCGCGGTGACATCGAGCGTGCCCGCCGTGAGCGTACCGCGATCGACCAGCGCGCTGGTCTGCCCGTCGAAGTGGTTCACGATGGCCGTGCCCGCGCCGCCGGTAAGGGCGGCGGCGAGGCCAACGACAGCAGAAACGTTGCGCTGGCTGGACTCGGCGTCCACGTTCAGCGTGCCACGCGTCGTGATGTTCGCGTTCTGTACCGTAGCCTGCGTGGTGCGCTGGAAGGCGTTGACGCCGATCGCACCGGTTGCCGCCGCATCGGTCACGCCCGCCGCCACGCCCGCCACGAACGAGGCGTCATAGGCATGGCTGCTTGCGCGGACATCCACGGCCTGGGTCGCACCCGCGCCGGAGTTGCCGCCCTGGTTCACCTGGGCATCGGTAATCGAAGCCGTGGTGCTGCCACCGAGCACGTTGGCGTTAGCCATGGCCGAGATGGCGGCGGAACCCAGCGGATCGAACGCGGCCGCGACGCTGGCACCCAGCGTGGCGACCTCCTGGGTCGAGGAAGCGTTCACGGCGAGGCCACTGACCGTCACCGTGCCTTCGGCGAGGTTGGGGTTGGTGTAGTCGCTGGCGTCGTGGATGTTGCCCGTGTCGAGCGCACCCGGGTTGGCGAGCTGGCCGCTCGCCACCGTCAGCTTGTCGCTGGCGTTCTTGCCCAGCGCGTTCACCTGGGTCGTCGCGCCAGAAATGCGTGCGGAGGTCGTGTCGTGCAGGTAGTTGACGACGGCACCGAGGCCGGCGCCCACCGCGTCCACGCCGATACCAGCGCTGCCGGCGAACACGTCGATGCCCTGGCGGCTGCTCGCGATGACGCCAACGTTGTTTTCCGCCGTCACGTGCGCGCCGCCCACGATAGACGCATCGACCGTGCCGTGCACGAGGTTCACCGCGGCCGAGGCCGCACCACCGACCGAGCCGCCACCGACGCCGGCGGCCATGGTCTGGATGTTGGCCGAATGGTCGCTGTTCGGGTTGCTGCTGGTCGCGGCAACGGTCACGTCCTTCGCGTGCCAGTTGGCGCCGTCGATCGTCGCCGTGGTGTTCGTGCCAATATCGTTGACCGCGATGGCCGCGCCCAGGCCGCCGCCCGCGGACACGCCGAGCGAGCCGGCCATCGAAAGGATCTTCGCGTCGTCGCTTGCCGTGACCTTCGTGGTGTTGCCCGCGCTGTCCTGGCTGCCACCCTGGATCGTGGCCGCGATGTCGTTACCGATCGTGTTGACGGTAAGCGCGCCGGAGATGCCGAGGCCTTCACCGCCCGCGGCCGCTGCAGCTACGGTGCGGATCGCGGCGGTCGCGGCCGCGTCCACGGTGGTGCTGCCGGTGACATCCAGCACCGAATTCGAAAGCGTTGCGTGCGTGATGTTGCCGATCGCGTTGGCCGACGAGGCCGCGCCGATACCCGCACCCGAGAAGCCGACGGCGAGGCTGCCGGCGAACGCGTCGATGGACGCCGCATCACTGGCGGTGACATCGAGGCTGGCCATGGTGGCGCGCGGCGCGGTGCCGAGGCCACTGAGTCCATCGACGGTCGCCGTCGTGTGGTTGCCGATGGCGTTGGCGGTGAGCGACCCGCCCACGGCGATATCGCCCGCGACGGCACCGCCAATGGCGAGCGAGTCGATGGTGCCGGTGGCCGCCGCGTCGACATTGACCGCACCGGTCGCCTTCACCTGCGTCGAGGTCAGCGAGGCCGTGGTGTTGTTGCCGATGTTGCCGAGCGCGAAGCCCGCGCCCGCCGCGGCTTCCGATGAGCCGGCGATCGCACCGGCCAGCGTGTGGATCGTGGCGCTGTCCTGCGCGTGCACGCCGACGCTCGACGTATCCAGCGTGCTCGCGTCGATCTTCGCCCGGGTGAACGTCTGGCGCAGGGCGCTGCCCAGCGTCCCGGTTGCACCGGTGTCTTCGAGACCGATGTCATTGATCGCCAGCGAAGCGGTCAGCGCGAGCTGGTCGCTGCCGGCCACGCCGACCGCGGCCGCGTTGATCGTGCCGCTCGAGCAGGCGCTCGCCGAGACCGTGGCGGCATCGCCGCTGCAACCGGTCGCCGTGCCGCTACCCGTGGTGGTGACCTTCGCATCGACGATGGACGCACTGGTCTGGCTGCCGATTTCGTCGAAGGCGACGGCCAGGCCCATGGAGCTTCCGCTCGGCGCGATGCCGATGGCGCCTGCGAGCGTATCGATCGTCGCAGCGTTGTTCGCGTCGACCTTCACGGTCCCCGCGTTCACCGTCGTCGCAGTCGTCTTGCCCGTGTCACCGAGCGTCGCGCTGACGTTGTCGTTGATGAAGTTGGCAGTGACCGAACCGGCACCGGCGAATTCGCCCTTGCCGCCGGCAATACCCGCGGCGATCGCGACGATACGCGTATCGTCGCTGGCGGTGACGGCCACGTTGCCGGTCGTGCTGACCGCGCCACCCACGATGGATGCGGCGTATGTATCGGCAATGCTGTTGATCGCCACGGACATGCCCGCGGCACTGCCACCGGCCAGGCCCACGGCGCCGGAGACGGCGAAGATCGCCGAGCCGGTCGGCGAGGAACCGTCGACCGAGGCTGCACTGAAATCGACGAAGCTGGCGGTCGAGTACCCGTTCGCCATGAGCAGGTCATCGTAGGCCTTCACGTCCTTCGAGCCGCTGGCGTTGACCGTGACATCGCCCTTGCCGTTGCTGACGGTAGCGCCGGTGACGCTGGCGGTGACGCTGTTCGCCACCTGGTTGATGGTGAAGGAGCCGGCGAGCTCAAGGCTGTCCGAACCCTTCGACGCCGCCACGGCCGCGGCCGCCGCGGCGATCCGCGAGGCGGTGAGCGCCTGCACCGAGAGATCGCCGAAGCCGCTGTACGTGCCGCCACTGATCGTCGCGGCATCGGTATTCGCGATATCGCTCCAGGTTACCGACGCGCCCACGCCCTTGCTGCCGCCGATGGCGAACGCACCGCCACCCGCGCCGATGTTGGTGTGGTCGTAAGCGGTGACGTCCAGCGACGAGGCCGACGAGGCCGCGGTAAGCGTGCTGTTCGTGATGCTCGCCGAGGTTTCGTTCGACGTGGTGCCGATCGAGAACGAGCCGGCCGCGGAGGCGCTCGTGTCGTCGCTGTTCTTGTTGTACGCAAGCCCCAGGCCGAGGTCGAGGATCGAGCCGCCGGACAGCGCCTGCACGGTGACATCGCCCGCGTGCGGCGCGATGACGCCGGAAAGGCTGGCCATGGTGTCGTTATCCATGAAGCTGTAGGCAACCGCACCGGCCAGCCCCGCACTGCCCTGGCCCTGCGAGTTCGCGGTCACCAGCGCCCCCGCGCCGCTGGCACTGATCAGGTCGGTCTGGTTCAGCGCCGTGACGCTGATATCGCTGCCGCCCGTCGTGCCGCGGCGGTCGATCGTCACGCCCGTAATCGCGGCATGCGTATCCAGGTTGCCGATGCCGACGGTCGCGCTGCCGGAAACGCCGATGCCCATGCTCGGCTCGCTGGCCTTGTCCGCGCTGCCCGAGTCCTTGCTGCCTTCCTGCTGCTTCGCCTTGCCGACCAGGTCGCCCACCACGGGCAGCTTGCCCAGCAGGGTGGAGATACCAAAGCCGCTGGTGCTGCTATCCGATTTGGCCTGCGTGGTCTGCAGGAAGCCCGGGCTGGCGTCGCCCGCGAGCTTGCCGTCGGCGGCGCCGCCGGAGCCGTCGGTCGGCGCGGCGGTGCCCGAGCCCGTCCCGCCGCCCGTACTACCCGCACCCGCCTGTTGCGACTGGCCCTTGGCCTGCGCACCGGAGATCGCGATCGCACCGCTGCGGCCATCGGTGGCTGCCTGCACGGTGACCGTGTTGGCGAGGATTCCGGCCGTGGGCAGCGACGCCGCGGCGGCCATCGACGGGTCGACGCGCGTGGCGTCGGCGCTGTTGTCACCGATGTAAGCCTGGGTATCGGCGGTGAGGTTATTGATGGCGATGCCGACGCCCACGCCAACGCTGCTGCCCTGCGCGATGGCACCTGCGATCGACCAGATGCCCGCGCCCTGGTGTGCCGCCACGTCGACCACGTTGGCCGTGACGCTGGCGGTGTTCGCGATGGACGCATGGGTGGTGTTATCGATGTTCGCCATGGCGAAGATCACATTGCCCGCCGCGCCCGCGCCGCGCCCGGCCGACGGGGTGATCACCACCATCTGCTGCGTGTCGTTGGCGGACACGCCCACGCCCGCCGCCGTCACGGTCACGCCGTCGCCGATGCCGGCGAGGGTGTTATCCGAGTAGTTCGCCACGTTGACGCCCGCACCCACGGAGCCGCCATCGGCGCCTCCGCTCGTGCCGTTGACCTTCAGCAGCTCGATGTTGCCCGCGATATCGATGGTCTGCGTCAGCGTCTGCGCGGACACACCAACAGCGTGCTGGAAGCCAAAATCCACGTCGTCAATCGCATTGCCTTCGGCGTCGCTGCCAAGGCTGGCCGTGTGCGTCCACGCCGCATCGGTGCTTGCCGTGGCATTGAGCTTCGCGCCGCTGCCCCCCCATGCGGTGTTGTCGTTGCCGATGGCGAGGAAACTCATCGCGCCGGCGAGGCCGACGTCCTGGGTCTTCGAGGTGGCGTTCGCGTAGCTCGTGGCCAGCGGCTTGCCGTTGCCCTTGAGGTCGGTGTACAGGTCCTTCAGGAACGACGGGACGTTGGAGAATTCGTCGAGACCCGACGTATCCGGCATGGCCCACAGGCGCGAGACATCGCTGCCCACGCCGATGTGCAGGCCGCTGATATCCGCGTTGCTGCCCACCGTGGCCGACGCGCTGTCGTTCAGCAGGCCGACGCCAAACGCAAGGCTCGCCGAGAGCGTCGCGGCGTTGTCCTTGCCCGATTCAGTCTCGGTCGTGGCCGCGATGGTGGTGGCGGCATCCTGGATGCGCGCCTGCACGGCCACATCACCCGAGGCCTTCACCCCCGCGCCGTTGCCGATGGAGGCATGCGCGCCGTTGCTCACATCCGCCACGGCCACGCCCACGCCGCCGCGGAAGAAGCTCTTGCCACTGTCCGCGTCAGTGCCCTGCTTCGCCTCGCCGGTCTGCTTCGCGGTTTCCTCATTGGCCTGGGCCAGCTTCTCGCCCAGCTTTTCCTCGAGGAAGGGCATCAGGTCCGCGCCACCGGACGACACGACCTGCTTCGGCGTGGTGCTGTCCTGCTCGGCGCCTACCGCGGTCTCCGCTTCCACGGAGGTTTTCGCGGTGACCGAGTCGGTGAGCACGGTGAGCGAGCCGAGCGGCGCCTGGGTGGTGCCCAGGTTCGCGTTGTTGGTCGCGCTCGCGTTGCTATCCACGAAGAGCAGCGCGGCGTTCGCGCCCACGCTGCTGCCTTCGTTGGCCTTCACTTCGGAGCTGACTTCGTAGCTGCCGCTGTTGTGCGCGAGGATGCTGACATCCTTGCCACTGATGGTCGCGCCCGAGGCAACGCTCGCACGCGTATCGGTGACGACGTTACCGATCACCGCGGTGACGGCGACGGAGGTGTCCTTGCCCGAGGTCTTCGCGCTGATATCGAGTTCGTCGGAATGCAGCGCCTTGACCGTGACGTTGCCGCCGGCCTGGATGCTGGCACCTGATGCGATCGTCGCGGAGGTATCACCGCGCGTCTCACCGTAGATCGCAGCGGCGAGCACGGACTGCTGGCCGACGTTGTTAAGCGCCGACGTCGCGGATTTCGCGCTGGTCGCGGCCGAGAGCACGACATCGCCCGTGGCGATGATGCTGGCGGTGCCACCCAGGGTGACCGCCGCGGTGCTGCTGGCCGCGACGTAACCGATCGGGAGTGGCGGGAGGCCGATCTTCACCGCGCCCGCGGGCAGCGTGCCGCCGAGCGTGTTGATCGCGTCGTCCAGGCTCGCATAGTCCGCCGTCGCGTTGCTTGTTGCGTTGACGCTGACGTTCCTGCCGCTGATCGCGCCGTTGAGGGTCACCGAGCTTTCAGCGCTCGCCTGGCCCGAGGCCTTGCTGTCTTCCGCCGAGGCCACCAGCGTGACGTCGCGGCCGGTCGCCTTTACCTGGCTCCCATTGGCCAGGCTGATGGTTTCGCCGACGAGGCGAATGCCCTGGTCGTCCTTTACGATGCTGACCTGGCCATCGCCGCCGGTGTTCACCGCGGTATCGAAGCCGGTGCCCGTCGCGCCACCCGCAACGAAAATCGTGCCCGAGGTGTCGAGGGCGTGTGCCTGGATGCGCACGCCCGACGTGGTCGTGATCCTGCCGTTGATGCTGACCGACGCAGCATCATGGTCGATGCTGCCATCGAGCAGCTTGCCGGTCATCGTGCCGCCGCCGGTGGCCGCTTCCGAGAGCAGCGCATCCATGCTCGCCTGGCTCGGCGTGACGATGGACAGCGCGCCGACATTGATGCTGCCGGTGGCACCCACGACCATGCCGTTCGCATCGGCGAAGAAGACCCGCCCCGCGCCCTTGGTCGCACCGACCATGCTGTTCACGGTGCCGTCGACGATGGCACGGGTGTCGACCAGGTTCACCAGGTTGGCTGCGCCATCCGGCAGGGGCAGGTTCACCGTGTCGTTCTGGCCCACCTGGAAATCGTGGAAGCTGTTGAACGCGGTGGTGCTGTTGTTCCTGCGCACCGTGTTCACGTCGATCGTCGATGCATCGGTCTGCGTGATCACCGTCGTCTGCGGCAGCTTGCCGCTGGAGGTCACGGTCGAGGCCGCCCATGCCGCGCCGGGGGCGCCGAGCGAGAGGGCGCTGGCCAGCGCGACGCTGAGCTTGTGCAGCGGGTGGGCGACCACGCCCTGGCTGGCAAGCGGCGCACGCGCGCAACGGCCCTTCTTCCCGGCGAGGCGGGACGGCGACTTCGACGACATGTTTTTCCCCTGTAGCGCCGGGCTTATCCAGCCCGGCCGTGGTACTGCTTGAAGTGGTGCGTGTTCAGTTCACGGCCACGGCAGCGCGGCGGCGATCGAGCCGCGCGGACAACCGTTGGACGTTGTGCAGCGAATGCAGGTGCGCATGGACCAGGCCCAGGTCGCCGCTGGCGTGCAGCGTGGCGAGCGGCTTGCCCTTCAACGCGGCCAGCCGCTCCGCCGAGACGACCTGGAAGCCGTCGAGCGTGCTGGGCGCGCCCTGGGCGGGCTGGACATGCAAGGTGCGTGTTTCGAGCAGGCCAAGCGCACGCAGGCGCGCGGTGAACGCGCGCGTCTCGCCCAGGCCGGCCTGGAAATCGGAAAGGAAGCGCAGCGCGTGGGCAAGCAGCTCCGTGTCGCTGCCATCATCGTTGAACAGCGGCTCGCCCTGGTCGCGGGCGAAACCCGCATAGCCTTCGTCGACGCACACGGTGAAGTCTTCACCGTTGTCGCCTTCGGCCAGGACGAACGGGTAGCGACGGATGAAAGCCGGCACATAGGCGTCCTGCGCCCACTGGCCCGCATCGTCCACGAAAAGATTGTCGGCGCCGTGCAGCCCGAGCAGCACCGCGGGCTGTTCCTGCCCCGGCTGGCCGGCGAACACGATCGGGTACTCCAGCCCCGCACGCGCGAATTCCGCGGCCACGACGGGCACGGAGTTCACGCCGCGCGCGAACGCATGGCTGGTACCTGCGGTAACGAGGCGCAGGCCCCGGTGGGCCGCGCGGTTGAGCTGCCGCGGCCGGTCGTAAATCAGGAGTTGCTTCACACTTCTTCCCCTGCCCGGAAAATGTGAACTACATCACATTATGTGTCGAGGCAGGCATTGTTCGTCAATCGGAAGATGTGAAGGCCTACCGCCCGAGGTTCCGGTAGGGCTCGAGCAGGGCCGGGTCGTCGAAGCAGGCATCGGGCACCAGGTAGCGCGGTTCGCCACCGCCGGCGAATGCCTCGCGGATGGCCGTGGCGGCGATGTCTAGAGGGGTGATGTCGATACCGACGACGCTGCCGATAGGCCCGTGGACGCGGGTCGCGCGGCGCGGGGCCACGAACGCCTCCAGTTCGGGTGGCAGCGGGTGCGTCCCGCCCGGGCGGGTCAGCACGCCGACGTGCGCGAGGTCGAAAAGGTCACGCCAAAGGTGCCATGAGGCCAGCCCGGCGAAGGCGTCGGCGCCCACGAGGAGCACGAGCGGCCGTTCGGCCCCGACCTCGGCGCGCAACGACGCCAGGGTGTCGACGGTGTACGACGGCCCGTCGCGGTCGAGCTCGCGGGTATCCAGGATCAGCCGGTCCTGTCCTTGCAGGGCGGCGCGCAGCAGGGCGACGCGGACCGCGGCATCGGAGATCGGCGGCGGCCGGTGCGGCGGGGTGCGCGCCGGCACCATGCGCACCTCGGCATCCAGCGCCTCGGCCGCTTCCCAGGCCGCGCGGAGGTGTCCGTTGTGCACCGGGTCGAAGGTGCCGCCGAGGATGGCGAGGGGACGCGGATGGTTCATGCGAAGGCTGCGGCCGCGCGCGGCTCGGCGATGGCGGCGATGAGCCGCTCGGCCTCGAGCCAGGGATCGCCCTGCTCGCGGCCCTTGGCCATGCGGTCGATCCGCGCGGCGCGGGCCAGGCAGGCCATCCAGTGCTCGCGCGGCGCACGGCGCAACGCCTTGCGGAACAGCTGTTCGCGCGCCGGCCAGAGCCGCTCGGCCTTGGCCTGCGCGGAGAAGTCGCGCGCATTCGCGAGGCGCAGCGCGAGCTGCAACTGGTTGACCAGCCAGCCCATCAGGGCGATGAGTTCATCCCCCTCGGCGCGCAGGCCGGCGAGGATGCGCAGGGCACGCCCGCCGTCGCCGGCAAAGGCGGCGTCGGTGAGCTTGAATGCATCGAAACGGGCGCTATCGGCCACCAGGCCCTCGAGCGTGGCGGCATCCAGCCGGCGGTCGCCGGCCAGCACCACCAGCTTGTCGATTTCCTGGGCGGCGGCGAGCAGGTTGCCTTCCACCCGCTCGGCCAGCATGGCGACCGCGTCCGGCGTGGCCTGCAGCCCGCGCGAGGCAAGCCGCTGGCCAATCCACTGGCCCCATTCGTTCGGGCGCGGCGCGTTGAAGACGACCTGGATCCCGCCCTGGTCCACGCTTTTCGTCCACGCGGCCTCGTGCTTGGTACTCCATTCCGTCGCGGAGATCAGCAAGGTGGTGTCGGGCGGCGGGTCGTTCACGAACGCAGTAATCGCCGCCCCGCCGTCCTTGCCCGCCCGGCCACCGGCCAGGCGCAGGTCGAGGAGGCGCTGGGTGGCGAACAGCGAAAGGCCCGCGGAGGAACGGGCCAGGTCATCCCAGTCGAAGCGGCTGTCGGCCTCGAGCACTTCGCGCTCGGTGTAACCGAGGCGGCGGGCCATGGCACGCAACGCGTCGGCCGCCTCCAGGACCAGCAGTTCCTCGCCCACCAGCAAGTACACCGGCGCCATGCGGTCACCGGCGAGGTGCTTGTGCCAGAGGGCGGGCTGCATCGGCACCGCGTCCGCCCCTTACTGCGCGGACGGCGCCGGGGCCGGCTCGACTACCGGCGGGTGGTTACGCGCCGCCTGCAGGCGGAACAGGATCGACTGGACCATGTCGCCGATGAGGCTGCGCTGCAGTTCTTCCGTCTGCGCCGCCGTACCGATCGAGTTGGTGGCGTCGTAGCTGAACTCGCGCGACATGTCGACCGACTGCGGCGCGACCAGCACGGTGCCGTCCGGCGCCTTCGCGTTGAAGTCGACGTGGTAGCGCACGGCGTATTCGGTGACGCGCGCCGTGCCGCTCACGGTGAGCGAGTCGGTACGGAACGTGTTCGAGGTCACGGCCAGTTCGGCGACACCCGGGCCCGGCTTGTCGACCACGGTGGCGTTCGAGTTCTCGATCGCGCGGGTCAGTTCACGCTCGAGACGCCCGCCGCCGACGACGGTCAGGTGCACCTTGTCCATGCCCTGGGGCAAGGCGGCCGACTGGCGCAGGTGGAACCCGCAGGCGCCCAGCAGGGCGGTGGCGGCGACGACCAGGGCGACACGGGTAACGTTCGGGCTCATGGTTATCCTGCGACGATGTTGACGATCTTGCCGGGCACGACGATCACCTTGCGCACGGTAAGGCCTTCCAGCTGCGCGGCCACCACCGGCAGCGCGCGGGCCTGGGCCTCGGCCTCTTCCTTCGAGGCGCTGGCCGGCAGGTCGATGGTAGCGCGAAGCTTGCCATTCACCTGCACCGCGTAGGTCAGCGAATCGCGGACGAGGGCCGTGGGGTCCACCGCCGGCCAGCCGGCGTCTTCCACCAGGGCTTCGCCATGGCCCAGCGCCTGCCACAGTGCATGCGAAACGTGTGGCGTGAACGGATTGATCAGCTGGACGACCGCGGTAAACGCTTCCTGGCGGAGCGTCACGCCTTCCTCGCTTGCGTCATCGAACTTGTTCAGCGCGTTGAGCAGCTCCATCAGCGCGGCGATGGCCGTGTTGAACGACTGGCGGCGGCCGATATCGTCGGTGACCTTCTGGATGGTCTCGTGCAGCTGGCGGCGCAGCGTCTTGCGCGCAGCCTCGCCGGCCGGGTTCGCACCCTGCCCCTTGCCACCTTCGGCGTGGGTGGTCACATCGCGCCACAGGCGGCGCAGGAAGCGGGCCATGCCTTCCACGCCCGCCTCGTTCCACTCCAGCGACTGATCGGGCGGCGCGGCGAACATGGAGAACAGGCGCACGGTGTCGGCGCCGTACTTCTGGATCATGGCCTGCGGATCGACACCGTTGTTCTTCGACTTGGCCATCTTCTCGATGCCGCCGATTTCCACCGGCTTGCCATCCGAGCGCAGGGTGGCGCCGGTGATACGGGCGCGCTCGTCGCGCTGCACGTCCACGTCGGCCGGGTTGAACCAGGTGAACGAGCCGTCGGCTTCCTTGCGGAAGTAGGTTTCGGCGATGACCATGCCCTGGCAGAGCAGGTTGGTGGCCGGCTCGTCGCTGGACACCAGGCCTTCGTCACGCATGAGCTTGTGATAGAAGCGGAAGTACAGCAGGTGCAGGATCGCGTGCTCGATGCCGCCGATGTACTGGTCGACCGGCGTCCAGTACTTCGCGCGCTCATCCACCTGCGCGTTCGCGCCGGGGCTGGTGTAGCGGGCGTAGTACCAGCTCGATTCCATGAAGGTATCGAACGTGTCGGTCTCGCGCTCGGCCGGGCCGCCGCAGTTCGGGCAGGTGGTCTTGCGCCATTCCGGGTCGGCCTTGATCGGCGACTGCACGCCGGAGAACTCGACGTCCTCGGGCAGGATGACCGGCAGCTGGTCTTCCGGCACCGGCACCGCATCGCACTGCGGGCAGTAGATGACCGGGATGGGGCAACCCCAATAGCGCTGGCGGCTGACGCCCCAGTCGCGGATGCGCCAGTTCACCCGGCGCTCGCCACGGCCGGCGGCCTCGAGCTTCGCCGCGATGGCGTCGAACGCCGCGTCGAAATCCAGGCCATCGAATTCGCCCGAGTTCACGAGGTAACCGTGCTCGGTGTAGGCACCCGCTTCCTGGATGCCGGTTTCAAACGACTTCACCGTCTCCACCGCGGCCGAGGTCGCGTAGGCATCGGTGCTGCCGCCTTCCAGCGCGTGCTGGGTGGCGTCGGTGCCCTCGCCCTTCGCGAGATCGCGGTCGATTTCCGCCAGCGCATCGACCACGCCCTGGTCGACGACGACCATCTTGATCGGCAGCGAATACTTCTGGGCGAACTCCCAGTCACGCTGGTCGTGGCCGGGCACGGCCATGACGGCGCCGGTGCCGTAGCCCATCAGCACGAAGTTGGCGACCCACACCGGCACCTTTTCGCCGGTGATCGGGTGGATGGCGTCCACGCCGGTGTAATAGCCGCGCTTTTCCTGCGTTTCCAGCTCGGCCTCGGAGACGCCGCCGGCCTTGCAGGATTCAATGAACTCGGCGAGACCGGGGTTGCCCACGGCGGCCTGGGTGGCGATCGGGTGTTCCGCGGCGACGGCCACGTAGGACACGCCCAGCAGGGTGTCGGGGCGCGTGGTGAACACCTTCAGCGGCTCGGCCTGGCCTTCGACGTCGAAGGTGATTTCCAGGCCCTGCGAGCGGCCCAGCCAGTTGCGCTGCATGGTCTTCACCGCATCCGGCCAGCCCGGCAGCGTGTCCAGGCCGTCGAGCAGCTCCTGCGCATAGGCGGTGATCTTGAGGAACCACTGCGGGATCTCGCGCTTCTCGACGACGGCACCGGAGCGCCAGCCACGGCCGTCGATGACCTGCTCGTTGGCGAGCACGGTCTGGTCGACCGGATCCCAGTTGACGACGCTGTTCTTGCGGTACACCAGCCCCTTTTTCATGAGCCGGGTGAACATCTGCTGCTCCCACTGGTAGTACTCGGGGCGGCAGGTGGTGACTTCGCGGGTCCAGTCGTAGGCGAAACCCATGCGCTTGAGCTGCTCGCGCATGTGTTCGATGTTCTTGTAGGTCCACTTGGCCGGCGCGGTCTTGTTCTTGATCGCGGCGTTTTCGGCGGGCAGGCCGAAGGCGTCCCAGCCCATGGGCTGGAGGACGTTCTTGCCCTGCTGGCGCTGGAAGCGGCTGATGACGTCGCCGATGGTGTAGTTGCGGACGTGGCCCATGTGGAGGGCGCCCGACGGGTACGGGAGCATCGAGAGGCAGTAGTACTTGGGCTTGCCGGTGTCTTCGGTGACTTCGAAGGCACGGGTGTCGCTCCAGTAGCGCTGGGCGGCGGTTTCTACGGCGTCGGGGGCGTAACCGCCCTGCTCGCGCGTGGCCTGGTCGTTGCTGTCCTGCATGGTGTCTGGTACCGGATGGGGGCGCGGGTGGCCGCCTGT
>NZ_JBQCFT010000321.1:0-7640 GCF_051958795.1 Luteibacter sp.
AGGACGAGGCCGGCAAGGTCGGAGAACGACGCCAGCCAGGCCGCCAGGCCCTGGCGGTCGAAGGCGTCGTCAGCGTGGCACATCAATACGGTGCGCATGGATCGCACTCAGGCGGAAGGCGGCTTATTCTGGCGCCCGGCGGGACGAGGCGCGATTGGCCTAAGGGCCTATGCCCCCCGTCACGTGGCTCCGCAGCCCGGCTGGTGGCCGCAGGCATTTGCGCGCAGAATGGTCTGCCGCCGAACGCGTGGCGGTCGTCCGCTCATTCGCAAGGGAGAGTCACTGTGCGCACATTGATCGTTGCCGGACTGCTTTGCCTGGGTTGCCCCGCACTCGCCTCCGCCGGGGAACCCGTGACCCGCACCTCGCCGTTTACAAGCTTCAGCACGACGCGCAGCCCGGATGCATTCGTCGCATGCCTGCTGCCGGTCATTCAGAAGACTTACCCGCAGAGTAGCGCCGCGGCAAAGGGCGATGACCGGGAGATGCACGTGGTGGATGCATCTACGCCGGGCATCCTTGCCCAGATCGAAGTTCGCAACGATGGCCGCCTGAGTTCCCTTGTCCTGATCCGGATGGAGTCGCCTCAAGCCGCTTCGGGCCGCAGTCTCATTAATTCTGCCCGGCAGTGCAGTTAGTGGCTGGGTAAGAAATCCCAATCCCTGCGGGGTTAGGGCAAGAAATGACACCGACCTGGCGCCACGCTTGCCGCATTGATTTGCGGACACCGTGGCGACGCGATCCATGCCACCTCCCGCTAACCCACGAGGTGCAGTCATGAAGATCCTGATGGTGATCACGTCCCACGACCAACTCGGTAACACGGGCAAGAAGACCGGCTTCTGGCTCGAGGAATTCGCGGCGCCTTATTACGTGTTCCAGGAGGCCGGCGTCGAGATGGTGCTGTCATCGCCCAAGGGTGGCCTGCCGCCGTTCGATCCCAAGAGCGACGATCCGGAATTCCAGACTGAACTCACCGCACGTTACAAAAAGGACAAGGAAGCCCAGGACCGGCTTTCGAAGACGGTGAAGCTGTCCGAGGTGTCGCACGATGGCTTTGATGCGGTGTTCTATCCCGGTGGCCACGGCCCGATGTGGGATCTGGCGGAGGACGCGGACTCGATCAAGCTTATTGAGTCGTTCTATGCCGCGGGCAAGTACATCGCGTTCGTCTGCCATGCGCCCGGCGTATTGCGGCATGTCAAAGGGCCGGACGGCAATTGGTTGGTAAAGGGCAAGAAGGTCACGGGCTTCACCAATACCGAGGAAGAAGCCGTGCGGCTCACCCACGTAGTGCCATTCCTGGTCGAGGATTCGCTGAAGCAGAACGGCGGCATCTTCTCGAAGACGGAGGACTGGAAGATCTACGTGCTGGTCGATGGCCTGCTCGTGACGGGGCAGAACCCGGCGTCATCAGGTCCGGGTGCCACCGTGCTTCTGGCGATGCTTCGTTCTCGCTAACCGCTCGGTTAGTGCGCCAGGCTATGGATCTCGACCACGTGGCCGCCGGGGAACTGCACCATGGCCGCTTTGCGCTCGCCCTCGGTATGCGCGTCGACCACGACTTTCGCGCCCGAGTCACGCGCGCGCTGGAGTGTGGCCACCAGGTCGCTTACCTCGTAGCCGGTCAGCTCGGTGCCGTAGGGCCAGTTGAGGTGGCCCTTCGTCACGATGACGGTGGCCTTTCCGAACCGCGATGAAATGCGCACCCTGCGATAGTCACCTTCCTTCTGGCCCACGTCGGTGCCGGGAGCTTTCACATCAGACTCGACCTTGCCATGTGCGAAGGCTACGAAGGCCTTGATGAAGGCGTCAGCGCTTTGCGAGGGCAGGTAGATACGGTTCTCGGGGATGTGATCGAGCGTGGGGTAATCGGGCTTTGTCGTGTGCGAATAGAACTGCATATTCACGCCACCCGGCCAGGTGACGACGGCATCGCGACCAATGGGATCGTCGAACGGAGCAACGAGCGTGGCTGCGCCGCTTGCGTTGGCGGCGGCGACTGCCTCGTCCACGTTGGTGACCAGGTAGCCGGTGCGTTCCGCGCCGAAGGGGTAGGGGACTGGCGTCCTGAACCCGAAGACGGATATGGCGCCGGACGGGGTCCGGACCAGCTGGGTCGACGTGCTCGAGGCGGTGGGCGTGACCGTGGCGATGGCCTGCTTCGTCGACTGGCCGCCGAATGTGGCGGCGAAGCTGCGGACAAACGCATCGACATCCGCAGGCGCCACATAGACGTGCGTCGTGTCGTACTGGGGCCCCACCGAGAAGTCTTCGGCGGCGTAAGCCACGGGCGCGGCCAGGGCGAAGCCAACCAGGGCAAAGATGAATTTACGCAAGACGTGATCCTTGTTCGGGGTGTGATGGTTTACCGGTATCAACTTATCCGGTGCATCAGTCGATGACTTGCAGGATCCCGACGGCAGGGTTCACGAATCGCTATATACCGAACTATATTCCGCAAGACTTGCACGTACGTCCTCCCGGACCATGCAAGCGGGGAGCCTCCCGGCCCGGGGATGCTGGGCCTGGGTCGTCTAAGCCGGAGTAAGTTCATGAAGTCGTATCAAGCTATCGCATGGCCCCTGCTGCTGGCGGGAACGGCCGGCGCCGTCAGTGCGCAGGAGGCGCCACGGAAGACCGATCTGGAGGGGTATACGGTCGAAGCGGGGCAGGCCTCGTATCGCACCGAGTCGGTGGGCATGGGGCCCCTGGGTGACCTTGCGCCGCTGAATACGCCTTACTCCGTGCAGTCGGTGAACAACGACCTGTCGCGCAACCAGCAGCTGCAAAGCGTGCGCGAGGCCTTTCGGTTCCTGCCGACGGTGCAGGGCGAAAACATCCGCCCCCAGACCCGCGGCATGCAGGCCGGTGTCGTCCAGAACACCCGAATTGATGGCCTGAATATCGCCGCCACCACCGATTACCCGATCGAGCAGTTCGAGCAGATTGAGGTGCTCAATGGCCTGGCGGGCGCGCTGTACGGGCCGGCCAGCCCGGCCGGAACGTTCAGCTACGTCTTCAAGCGCCCCACGGATGCGCCACTCCGTGAGTTCGACGTGCGCTATAACTCGCGTGCCTCCGGCCTGGTTCATACCGACCTGGGCGGGCATTTCGGTGCGGACGACCGCTACGGCTACCGCATCAACCTGCTGGACCAGAACGGTCCGGGCTACGTGAAAGGCAGCCGCCTGGCCCGCCGCATGGGTACGCTGGGCTTCGACGTGAAGCTGGCTGAGCATACGGTGCTCGAGAACGATGCCAGTTATTACCACTACACCTCGACGGGATTCCCCGGCACGTTCGCGCTAGGCAGGGGTGTGACGCTGCCGTCGGCACCGGATGCGAAGCGCGACGGCTATGGACAGACCTGGGGCGGTGACGACAACATCACACGTATCCTGAGCTCGCGCCTGCGCAGCGCACTGAGCGAGAACTGGACGCTGAGGGCAGGGGTCCTGAAGGAATCAAACGATCGCCGCTCGACCGTGCCGACGAACACGCTCACCACCCAGGCAGGCGCTTACACGACCACTGCGGCGACCACCACGTACAGCTACGACATGATCGTCAGCAACATGGTCGCCCTGAACGGCAAGGTCGAAACGGGTCCGTGGACCCACGACCTGTTGATCGCCAACAACGGTTTCTACTGGAGCCGTTACACGCCGCTCAATACGGGTGCGGTAACCGTGGGACGGGCGAGCCTCGCCCAGCTCACGGCGTTCGCGAAACCGACGAATTTCCCGTATTTCGCGCACCGCTATCGTTCGATGAATACGAAGCAGCAGTCCGTCACGCTTGGCGACACGATCCACTTTGACGACCAGTGGTCCGCCCTGGTTGCCGGCAGCCAGAGCTGGCTGCATGTGCGGAACTACAGCAAGCAGGGCGCCACCACGTCGTCGTATGACGCGCATGGCATGAGCCCCACGGCAAGCGTGATGTTCAAGCCGACGCCGACGCAGATGGCGTACGTGACGTATGCCGACAGCCTGCAGCAAGGCGATATCGCGCCGGCAGGCACGGCCAACGTCAATGAAAGCCTTTCGCCCTACCGCAGCAAGCAGTGGGAGGCGGGCTACAAGGCACGCGTCACCACGATTGACCTTGGCGTGGCCTTGTACCGGATCAAGCGGCCCTATGCCTATATCGGCGCGGACAATGTCTATGCGAACCGCGGCGAGCAGGTGAATCGCGGCATCGAGCTCACCGCGAACGGCGACATTACCCGCGACCTCACGGTATTTGCCGGTGCCCAGCTGCTTGACCCGCGCCTGTACCACACCGGTTCGACCACCACGGAAGGGAAACAGGTGCTCGGGCTTTCGCGCGTCGTCTACAACACCTTGCTGGAATACCGGCTGCCGTGGGTGCAGGGGCTGACCTTTACGCTCAACGTGAACCACGCAACGAAACGCGCCGGTGATTTCCCGAACACGTATTTCGTCAAGGGCTATACGGTCACCGACATTGGCGGCCGTTACCAGACGCGATTCCAGGGTTGGCCGGTCACGTTCCGCCTCGCCGTGGATAATGCGACCAATCGCCATTACTGGGCTAATGTCACCCCGGCCAGCCAGAACGGCTACAACGCGGCCGGCAGCGCGACCGGTACCCTGGGCGCACCGCGAACCGTCCGCGCTTCCTTACAGGTGGATCTCCTATGAAAACGATGGTCGCCGCGGTTGCCGCCGCTATGCTATTTGCGCCGCTCGTCACCGGCGCCGCCGAGGCGCCTCGGACGCTGACGGTTTACGCCGCAGGCAGCCTCACTGGCGTTCTCGCCGATATTGCGAAGTCATACACGCAGGCGACGGGCGAGCCGGTACGCATCGTCAACGGCCCGGCCGGCGTGTTACGGGAGCGCATTGAGAAGGGTGAGCCTGTGGATGTCTATGTCTCCGCCAACATGGCGCATCCGACAAAGCTAGCAGGGGAGGGGAAAGCTACCCCTCCCGTCGTGTTCACCCGCAACTCCCTTTGCGTCACCACGCTTCCCGGTGCGGGCTACACGAGCGCCAATCTGCTCGATCGCCTGATGGCGCCCGGTGTTCGCATCGGTACGTCCACGCCCGGCGCGGACCCCGGTGGCGACTACGCGTGGGCCTTCTTCGCGAAGGCCGAGACAGTTCGTCCTGGCGCGAAGGCGGCACTCGAGTCGCGCGCGCAGAAGCTTGTGGGCGGTGCCGTGCCGACCAAGGTGCCGGGAGGCGGCGATGCCGTGACTTACTTCCTGGAGCACCACCAGGTGGACGTCTTCTTCGGCTACTGCAGCTCGCATAACGCGACGCCTAATCCGGCACTGACCAAGGTCGAGGTGCCGTCCGACCTCGCCATTCCGGTCGACTACGGAATGAGCGTGGTGCTGCGGGATAACGATCCGGTGCGACTGGCTTCCGCGTATCGCTTTGCGTTGTATGCCATGAGCCCCGCTGCGCAGGCAGATCTGCCGCGATACGGATTCCGTCCCGTAGCCACGGCGAAGCCGCTGCCGCCGTAACGCGACTAGCTGCTGCTGCGCGCTTTCTTGCCCGGGGTGCCAGCGATCGTGGCCGCCCATGTGTTCATCGTCATCTCGATCACGCAGCACAGTTGCTTACGCGTGGCGCCGCTGGCCGCCTGTACGGCCAGGCCGTGCACCAGCGCGCAGACATAGCGCGCAAGCGAATCCGGATCGACCTCGGGCGCGATTTCGCCGGTGGACTGGGCCACCTTGAAGCGTGCCGCGAGCGGCTTGTATCCCGCGAGCCTGGCCTTGGTGAGTGGTTCACGCACCTGCTCGCCCTGGGTGCCGCACACAAGGGCGCCCTGAATATACAGGCAGCCATGGGCACGGTCGGAGCGGGTCTGGTCGGCTACGCTTTCGCGCAGGAAGCGCTCCACGGCTTCCGTGGCGGTAGGAGCGGACAGGGCGCTTTCCAGCAAGATATCGCGTTCTTCGCCATAGCTGGCCACGACCTGGCGGAATAGGCCCTCCTTGCTGCCGAACGCCGCGTAGAAGCTCGGCGGATTGATACCCATCGCGCTGGTCAGGTCCGCCAGGGTGGCGCCGTCGTAACCCTTGGCCATGAACACGTCGATAGCCTGGTTGAGCGCCTGGGTGATGTCGAAGCCGCGCGGTCTGCCGCCAGCCATAACCGCCTCCAATAGGTTGTGTAGCGAATAATACAGATTTTTCTTGACCGGCGCCTGAGCCGGGCATAGATTATGTAGCTATTACTACATAACAGGTCCGCAGCTACCCCAGCTGGGGCCTCTTGCTGGAAATACCATGTCTTCTGAAGCTGGACGGCCCGCCACCGGGCCGCACGCCACCACGCGCGAGTGGATGGCGGTAGGGGCGGTTGCCCTTGGAACGTTCGCCCTGGTTACCAGCGAATTTATCCCGGTGGGGCTCATTACGAGGATGTCGGCTGACTTCGGCTCATCCGATGGAGCCACCGGCCTGATGATGACCGTGCCTGCCTTCGCGGCGGCCATCGCGGCCCCGGCCGTAATGCTCGGTGCGCGTCGCATGGATCGGCGCATCATCCTCTGCCTGCTCAGTGCGCTGCTGGTGATCTCGAATCTGGTCGTCGGTTATGCGCCCAACCTCGGCGTCGTCTTGTTTGGTCGCGTCTTGCTGGGCATCGATGTCGGTGCCTTCTGGGCGATCAGCAGCATCGTCGCGGGGAAGATTGCTCCGTCGGCATCGGTGGGGCGGGCGAGTTCGATCATCTTCGCCGGTATTTCCCTGGGTTCCGTGGTCGGCGTGCCGGCGGGCGCGTTGATCGGGAGTGCCTTTGGATGGCGTACCGCGTTCGAAAGCGTTGCCGCGTTTGGCCTGCTTGTGCTCGTCGCGCAGGTCACGCTTCTGCCGCGGCTACCGCCATCGGAAGTGGTCACCATGCGGCACCTCGCCGCCATCTTCCGTATTCCCAGTGCACGTCTGGGCTTGCTGGCGTGCTTCCTCGCCTTCGCGGGTCAGTTCGCCGCGTATACGTACATGGGGGCATTCCTTGAGCACGTGACGAAGATGCAGCCTGCGGTGCTCTCTTCGCTGTTGCTTGGGTATGGTGTCGCGGGCTTCGTTGGCAACTTCGTCGGCGGGGCATTATCCCAGCGCGGACCGCGCCTCACCTACGCCGGGGCTGCCGCGGCACTGGGCCTTTCGGTGCTTGCGCTCACGCTGGGCGGACAGTCTCAAACCGTGGCATCCATCGCCGTGCTGGCATGGGGATGTGCCTTTGGTGCGCTGCCTATTGCGACGCCGGGTTTCATGGCCCGCGCCGCGGCCAAAGAGCTCGAAAGCGCCAGTTCCATGTTTGTTTCCATCCTCCAGATGGGCTTTGCGTTCGGTGCGTTCGTCGGCGGCCGCGCAGTGGATTCGGTCGGGCTATCGGCGACCTTGAGTTGCGCTGCGATCGCAACGATTGCCACTGGGATCCTCATCGTGCGGTTTGGGCGGATTGATGAGGGTAGGGTGGATGGGGATGTGGTGTTTGAGTAAGGGCGGTCCCCCCTAAACATTTTCCTCAATCCCCGGATTAGTGCTTCAGGACCCCCGGCAATGGGCCGGGCCGTCGTTTTGAAAGCCAGGGGATAAGTCGATGGTTGCTGCGATCGCCGGGAATGGATTGGGTCTGGACAACACCTCG
>NZ_JBQCFT010000322.1:0-2488 GCF_051958795.1 Luteibacter sp.
TGATGGCGTCGGGCGCGCCACGTAGTCCACCCCTTGTGGGGGCGCGCGGTGGGGCCCGGGCGGTTGGGGGGGTAAACGGCGCGCGCCCCCCGCCGCCCCCCAACGCGGGGGGGCGGCGGGTTGGCCGCTTGGGGGCGGGCGGGGGCGGGGGCGGTCGCGCCCCCCCCGCCCCCCCGGGCGCCCGCGCGCTCCCACAAGGGGTGGACTACGTGGCGCGCCCGACGCCATCACATCACCAGTTACGGCCGTGCTGGTTCGCCACATCCGCCGCCAGGCGGACTTCCACATTGGCCTGGCTCAGCAGGTCCTTCGCACGCTGGGCATGGCCGCCGAGCTGATCGTCATTGGCCTGCTGGCCCCGGCTGATCGCCTGCCAGGCGGAGACGATATTCTCCTGCGCCGCACGCAGGTTGCCGTGGCGCTGGCCGATGTCGACAAACGGCGCCTCCTGGGCTACGACGGCGCAGCCGACCGAGATGACCGCGCCAAACAGCGCGCCCGCAAGAAACGCATTCGCTTTCATGATGTGCCCTTTAAAGATGAGTGCAGGCCGGGATGGCCGGCACGCATATCGTCCGGGGCGCGGGCGTTCGGGTCTTTCCAGAACGCAAGGATTGTTTCGGAAACGAACGGTTTTAGCGCAGGGCGCCCATCCAGATGGCGACGGCCACGGCACCGCCGTCGGCGATGCCCAAGGCGCGGTCGCCCAGGTACGCAGCGCGGCCTGCGCGGGCCTTCAGCGTGGCGGTTTCCTCGGCGCCGCGCGTGGCCGCCAGATGCAGCGCTTCCAGCGCCTCGAAGGGCGCCATGTTGGCATCCAGCGCGGCCTTGTACGCATCGGCGGCGGGGTAGAGCGCATCCAGCATCGTGCGATCGCCGGGTTTCGCGCCGCCCAGGTTGGCGATGGCGTCGGCGGCCGCGACCAGCGCCGCGTGCCATTGCCGGGGTGTCGGCTCGGCCACGCCGTTGAGCTCGCGGGCGGCACGCATCAGGCCCGTGGCGTAGAACGGCCCCGAGCTGCCGCCGATGGCCTGGCGCATGGCATCGGCCATGTGGCGCAGGGCGCTCTCCGGGGTATGCCAGGCGTGGTCGGGCAGGGTCAGCACCGCTTCGGCGCCGCGGCGCAGGCTGGCGCCGAGGTCGCCATCGCCGGCCCTGGCATCGAGGTCGGTGAGCTCATGCTCGGCCTTGATCAGGGCCTCCGCCGCGGCATGGGCAGCGCGGCGCACGGCGTCGCCCGCGGGGGTGGGCGAGCCGGTCACGGTCGCCTCGCCGGGTGCGGCGGGCACGTCCCTGATCGGCGCATCGTTCAGCAAGCCGCCACCGGGCCAGGCCGGCGCGTGGGCCGGGGCATCCAGCAGGGCGAGCAGTTCCTCATCCACCTTGAGCAGGGAAAGCGACGCTCCCGGCATGTCGAGCGCGGTGAGGAAGTTGCCGCACCAGGCGCGGACGACCTCGATGCCACGGCCGCGCAGGTGGTTCAGCGCCCCGCGCAACAGGATGTCCAGTTCCATGGGAGGGGTAGCGCCCAGCCCGTTGACCAGCAGGGCCACGCGCTGGCCGCTGGCCAGGCCCAGGTCCTCGATGATGCTGGAAAGGATGGTGCTGGCGAGGCCGTCCGCCGGGGCGATCGGCCCCTTGCGGACGCCGGGTTCGCCATGGATGCCCAGGCCATATTCAACTTCGTCGTCGCCCAGCTCGAAGCCGGGATGACCGGCGGCCGGTACGGTGCACGAGCCGAGGGCCACGCCCATCGAGCCAAGGCCCGCCGCGGCACGGCGGCCAAGTTCCGCCACGTCCACGACCGACTTGCCCGCGGCGGCGGCCGCGCCCACCACCTTGTGCACCAGCACGGTGCCCGCGATACCACGGCGGCGGTCGGGCGCCACGGTATCGCGCAGGGCGACGTCGTCGGCGACCGTAACGATCTCAACCGGGATGCCCTCGCTGCGCGCCATCTCGGCGGCGAGACCGAAATTGAGCCGGTCGCCAGTGTAATTCTTCACGACCAGCACCGCACCCGCGCTTCCACCGACGGCACGGATGGCGGCAAGCACCGCGTCGACGCTCGGCGAGGTAAAGACATCACCCGCGATCGCCGCCGCAAGCAGGCCTTCGCCGACATAACCCGCATGCGCCGGTTCATGCCCACTGCCACCACCGGAAAGAATCGCGACGCTGGCATGCCCATCGTGCCGTTTGCGCACGACGACGTTCTGGTTCGAAAGCAGTGCCTGCCCGGGCGAGCGGGCTACCGCGCCCTCGAGCATTTCACGGACGACATGGCGCGGATCGTTGATGATCTTCTTCATGGGAAACGGGGCCTTTACACAGGGGAGAGAGGCTCCACCGAGCATAAGCCCGCCCAAGGCGCCGACGCTACAGGCCCGCCGCCGTTGTTGGGGCCGGGGGTGGGCCGGCGGGGGCGGGGGGGGCGCCCCCCGACCCCGCCGAGCGGGCCCCCCGGGGGGGGGGGATAGCAAAAAGC
>NZ_JBQCFT010000323.1:0-30676 GCF_051958795.1 Luteibacter sp.
CAGGTGGATGGCGTCGGCGATGTCGAGCTCGTCGGTGGCTCCGTGCCGGCGTTCCGCATTGCGCTGGACCCACAGGCGATGGGCCAGCGCGGTGTCGGTTTTGAAGACGTGCGGCGTGCCCTCGCATCCGCGGTATCCAACCAGCCGACAGGCGTGGTGGAAGCCGGCGACCGTGCGCTGCAGGTCGCGACCAACGGCCAGCTCGATTCGGTGCAGGCCTTCCAGTCGCTGGTGGTCGCGCAGCGAGATGGCGCCGTGGTGCGCCTCGGCGACGTGGGCCGCGCGACGGCGGACGTGCGCGATCCTCACACCACCGCGCTGGCCAATGGCGAACCGGCGGTACTCGCGCTCGTGCGGCACAAGCCTGGCTCCAACACCATCTCGGTCATCGATGGCGTGATGCAGCGGTTGCCGGTGCTTCGCGCCTCATTGCCCGGCGACATGCATGTCAGCGTGATCGTCGACCGCGCGACCACCGTGCGCGCATCGCTGCGCGGCGCCGAGCACACGCTGGCCCTGGCCGTGGTGCTCGTCGTCGTGGTGATGCTGCTGTTCCTGCGCGACTGGCGCGCAGCGATCATCGCGAGCGCGGTCGCGCCCATCGCGATGCTCGGTGCCATGATCGTCATGAAGGCGCTGGGCTATAGCCTCGATATTCTTTCCCTGATGGCACTGACCATCGCCGTGGGCTTCGCGGTGGACGATGCCGTGGTGGTCGTCGAGAACATCTCCCGCCACCTCGAGGCCGGGCTGCCGCCCCGTGAAGCGGCGCGCGTGGGTGCCGGCGAGGTGGGACTCACGGTGGTGTCGATGAGCGCGGTGTTGATCGCCGTGTTCATCCCGATGCTGCTCATGGGCGGCTATGTGGGCCTGTTCGTCCGCGAGTTCTCGGTGACCCTGGCCACCGTGATCGCCATTTCGCTGGTGGTGTCGTTGACCGTGGTGCCGATGTGGTGCGCGCAATGGCTGCGCCCCGCCGGCACCGCACGCGCGCATGGCCGCATTTACCA
The DNA here is from genome assembly GCF_051958795.1 of Luteibacter sp. Taxonomy (GTDB): domain Bacteria; phylum Pseudomonadota; class Gammaproteobacteria; order Xanthomonadales; family Rhodanobacteraceae; genus Luteibacter. Next base: position 1,011 of record NZ_JBQCFT010000323.1, read on the forward strand.
GTGGAGCGAGCGGTCACTGGCGCGCCTGCAGCAGGGCTACGATCGGAGCCTGGTATGGGCACTGCGCCACGCGCCGCTGACCATGCTCTCCTTGCTGGTCGTGCTGTGCCTCAGCGTCGTCCTGTACATGGTGGTACCGAAGGGCTTCTTCCCACGGCAGGATACCGGCGAGCTCACAGGCGATTTCGACGCGGGCGGCAGTACCGCTTTCCCCGTGGCGAAGGCGCGCCTGGCCGAGTTCATCGACATCGTGCGCACGGATCCCGGCGTCGCGTCGGTGGCCGGATACCTTGAGCAGAACGATGGCTCGCTGTTCGTCACGCTGAAGCCGCTCTCGGAGCGCGCGGCCACGGCTGATGAAGTCGCCGCGCGCCTGAACCGGAAGCTCGCGGGGAAGGAGGGCGGCATCTATACCGTCACCTCCGTGCAGAACATCCGTGTCGGCGGCCGCCGCAGCCGATCGTCGAACGAATTTACCCTGCAGGCGGATTCGCCCGAACTGCTGCGCGAATGGACGCCACGGGTGGTGCAGGCAATGCTGGCCCTGCCGCAGCTCACCAACGTGCACGGCAATGCCGGCAACGTGGGCATCGCGACATCGCTCGATGTGGACCGTGGCGTCGCCGCGCAGTTTGGCGTGGGCTACTCGCGGATCGATAGTGTCCTCCGCGATGCCTTCGCCGACCGCCGGGTCACCACCGTGTTCACGCCGACCAGCCAGGTGCCGGTGGTGATGGGCGTGGCGCCGGAGTTCGCGCGATCCGCGCAGGGCCTCGATCGCCTTACGGTTCCCGCACCGGGCGGAAACAGCGTGCCGTTGCTGGCGCTGGGCCATGTGCGGGAGTTCGATGCCCCGCTGGATATCGCGCACTACGGGCAGTCGGTTGCCGCCACCATTTCGTTTGACCGCGTGCCCGGCGTCTCGCTGGCACAAGCCACGCAGCTGATCGAAGGCGCCATGCGCAAGCTCGCCGTGCCGACCTCGGTGCGGGGCAGCTACCAGGGCGCCGCGGGCGCGGCACGGCAGGTGGCCGATAGCGAGCCGGCCCTGATCCTTGGCGCGTTCCTGACCTTGTTCATCGTGCTCGGCATCCTGTACGAAAGCTGCGTGCATCCCATCACGATCCTGAGCACGCTGCCGTCCGCAGCCGTTGGCGCGGTGTTCGCGCTGATCCTCTTCCGCACCGACCTGGATGTGATCGCACTGGTCGGCATCTTCTCGCTCGTGGGCATCGTCATGAAGAACGCGATCATGATGGTGGACTTTGCCCTGGCCGCCGGCCGGGAAGGGCGCCTGACGCCGCTGGAAGCGATCCACGAGGCCTGCCGGCTGCGTTTCCGTCCGATCCTCATGACGTCGCTGGCGGTGATGGTCGCGGCGGTGCCGCTGGCGCTCTCGCGTGGCAATGGTTCGGAGATGCAGCAGCCGCTCGGTATCGCGATGGGCGGCGGCCTCATCCTCAGCCAGGTGTTGACCCTGTACACGACCCCGGTTGTGTACCTTTACCTTGATCGATTCAGCAGGTGGACAAGCCAATGGCTGCACAGCTTCGGGACCCGGCGCGGGGCGGGATACACGACCGGCAAGGGCCCGCTCGCATGAGCGCGCCGTCCGTGAACGCCTTCGTGCGCGCGCTCGCCGCGGCAGGCTTCGTGGTTGGCCTCGCCGCATGCACCGTGGGTCCAGATTATGTCCGCCCGGCGGCGCCCGCGCCCGCGGCGTACAAGGAGGCGCAGGCGCCCGGCGCAACGGCTCCGATGCCTGCGGGCAAATGGTGGTCGATCTACAACGACGCCACGCTCGATGCGCTGGTCTCGCAGGTGCAGGTGAACAACCAGTCGCTCGCCGCCGCCGAGGCGCGCGTGCGCGAAGCCGGGGCACTGGTGAAGGTCGCGGGTGGCCCGGCCTATCCGGCGATCGGCGTGGGCTCGTTCAAGTCCGGCCAGCGCAACGAGAATGACTTCGGCCTGGGCGTGAGCTGGGACATCGACCTGTGGGGCCGCATCCGCCGTGACGTCGAGGCGCACCGCGCGTCCGCGCAGGCCAGCCAGGCCGACCTGGCTGGCGCCACGCTCTCGATGCAGGCACGCGTGGTACAGAGCTATTTCGCGCTGCGCGAGGATGACGCGCTGATCGCGCTCATCGAGCGCGCGGCCGATGTCGGCACCCGCTGGCACACGATGGTGCAGAACCAGTACGCGCAAGGCCAGGCATCCAGTGCCAACGTGGCCGATGCGCTCGTCCGCTCCAGTGCCGCGCAGCTGCAGCTTGCCGATGCAAAGAGCGGCCGCGCGCAGCTCGAGCATGCGATCGCGGTGATGCTGGGCAAGGCGCCCGCCGACTTCGCGATCGCCCCGGTCGCCACGTTCGATGTCGCGGTGCCGGAGATCCCAGCCGGCGTGCCGGCCACGCTGCTGACGCGCCGCCCGGATGTCGTTGCGAGCGAGCGGCGCATGGCCGCCGCCAACGCGCGGGTAGGTGTGGCCAAGGCGCAGACGCTGCCTTCGATCAGCCTGGCCGCGGGCATCGGCGTCCGCCGCGGGCCCACGGGGACCGTGGACGCACATGCGCCCCTGTTCGCCGGTGACCGCCTCGAAGGCGGCGAAGAGAACGCCGGTGCCGCTTACAACGAGGCCGTGGCCAATTACCGGCAGACCGTGCTGGATGCCTACCGCGAGGTGGAAGACGGCCTGGTGGTGACCAGCACGCTGGCCGGGACGGCGCAGCTGCACGCGGATGCCGCGAAGGCGGCGACCGAGGCGGACCGCGTGATGCAGAACCAGTACCGCGAGGGCGTGGCCGATTATCCGGCTGTCGTGGATGCGGCGAATACCGCGCTCAACGCCGTGCGCGGCAACCTCGAGCTGCGCCGCCGCCAGCTCGACGCCAGCGTGAACCTGGTGATTGCCCTTGGCGGTGGCTGGCAGCCCGAGGAAACGCCGAGCGACGCGACCGCTGCCCGCTAAAGCGGGTAGTGGGCGACGAGCGTCTCGAGCCGCGTGCGGGTCTGTGCCGCTAGCGGCGTCGGCGTGCGGTAGTCGCGCCGGCCTGAGAGCTGGTCGGCGACCATCTCGTCGTGGCGCGCACCCATCAGGCCGTTGATCGCCGCCAGGAAGCGCGACATGCGGAACGCGTGCTCGGTCGGCTCGATCGAGCGCAGGGTGTCGTAGTACGACACCTGCATGCTGATGATCTTGCGCACGGTGTGGAACTGATGGCCGGCGAAGCTGGTACGTGCCATGGCCTTCTTCAGGCGGCGGATCTCCGCGCGCTGGTGCGCGAGGAATCCGGCCTCGTTATCCAGTTCCATGTTGATGAGGCCGCGGCGGACCATCCGCCACACCGGGCGCGAAAGCAGGCATTTCAGCTCGAGGCCGCGGCGCACCACCCGGCTGCGCTTGCCGCCACGGAACGCATCCTGCAGGTGGCCCATGATCCGCGTGGTCAGGTCGAAGACGAAGCCCGACCGGTGCCGCTTGCCGTACAGGCGCTGCGCGAAACGCAGGTGCTTGTAGCGTGCGCGGATGTTCTTGTACTGGATACGGTCGTCGGCGCTGAGCCCCTCGTTGCGGAGCAGCTTGTCCACCAGGTGCATCAGCTCCGCGCGGGTGACGCCGTCTTCCCAGAACTGCAGGCACAGCGCGTAGCACCGCTCGATCCATTCATCCGGGCAGGCCAGCACGATGGGGTTGGGCAGGTCGACGTGCGCATCCACGACATCGTCGGTATCGACGGCATCGAACAATCGCCGAAGGGTTTCCTTCGGGAATCGTTGCCAGCGCAAACCACCGATGCCGTTCATCAACTTGCTTCCTCAGGCGCGTAGAACGTGAGCTTATGCCGGTTGCGGTACGCGCCCAGCGTCGGCACCAGTGAGAACAGCGCGTCCAGGCACTGGCCGCCGAAGTAGGCGACCGCGGCGCCCATGATGCCGTACGCATGGCTGAGGCCGATGAGCAGGCCCACGTAGGCCACCGCGGCGAGCGCCTGGGCCACCAGCGCGGCGCGCTGGCGGTTGGCGATGTAGAGCAGGGACTCGAGCGGGAACGCGGCCATGGAGACGACCAGCGCGGCGCACATGACCTGCAACAGGTCGTACGCCTCGATGTACTGCTTGCCGAACACGGCGCCGATCAGCGGCTTGCCGACGCCGATGACCAGCACGGCCACGAGCACGCCCAGGCCGCCGGCGAGCATGCCGGAGCGCAGGCCCAGCTTCCACGGGCGGTCGCTGGCGGGGTCGAGGCGGCGGATCTCGGGGTAGAAGCTCTTCTGCATGAGCGACGCAGGGGTGCCTGCGGCGTCGAAAAAGGTCAGTGCGACCTTGAACAGGCCAGCAGCGGCAGGACCGAGCACGATGCCGACGAGCACGTTGCTGCCGGCGTTGCGCGCCGACCAGATCGAGTGCGCGAAATTGGTGGTCCAGACGAAATCCCAGGCGCCCTTGATCCGGCGTGCCGCGCTGAACAGCTTGGGCCGGAGCGCATCCTGGATATTCTGCCGGCGCAGCTCGCGCACGGCGAACCACCACAGCGCGGCATCGCCGGCCAGGCTGGAGACGTACCAGGTCGCGATGAAGCCGGGGAAGCCGAGATCGCCGAAGTACGCGATGACGCTGCCAACGGCGCGCAGGAACGGCGTGATCGCCTGCTGCACGGCGATCAGGTCGAAACGGTCGATCGAGCGCAGGATGCCGGTGGGCGTCGCCGCGGTCGTCGTGGGGATCAGGGTGCAGTACGCCAGCGCCCACCAGAAATCGCCCGGCGGGATGCCGACCGCGTGGCTGAGGAAGGGCAGCAGGACCATGCCGCCGACGAGCGCGACGGCGCCGCTGGCGAGATCGAGGCCGAACGAGAACCCGACGACGTCACGGAAGCGGCTCAGATCGTTGTGCGCGAGCGCCGGCGTGCCGAACTGGACGATGAACTGCCAGGTCTGGAACTTGGCGATATCGCTGACCGTCTTGCCGTAGGCCTGGACCACCACCAGCACGCCGAACAGCGCCGGGTGCATGGCGCGGCCGGCGCAGGCGAGCGCCAGCAACCCCAGCAATGCGCCGACGACGTTGCTGGAGCCGAGGTAGGTGGCGTTGCGCACGATGGCGCGGAATGCGCCATCGGAAAACCAGTGCTTCATTGGTGACCGGCGTTACGGCCGGGCCAGCTGGCGAACGCGGCGCAGATCGCGTCGATCTGTTCCGGTGTGTGCGCGGCACTGACGCTGCAACGGAGCAGCGATTCATTGCCCGGCGTGGCCGGCGGCACCATGACGTTCACGTACACGCCGTGCTTGAGCAGGTGGTGCCAGAAGCGCAGGGCCTCGATCTTCTCCCCCGCGAGCACGGCGACCACGGCGTTCGCCGGGGCACCCAGGCGGAAGCCCAGCGCGCTGAGACCCGCGTGGAGGCGCGCCGAGTTCTCACGGATCCGCTGGCGCAGGTCTTGGGCCGCCTCGAGCTTGCGCAACGCCATGCGCGTCGCCGCGATCGTGGCCGGCGGCAGCGAGGCGGTGAATACGTAGGGGCGACTCGCGTAACGCAGCACGTCCATCTCTTCGGCGTCGCCCACGCAGAAGCCGCCGGTGTTGCCGAGGCTCTTGCTGAAGGTGCCGACGACGTAATCGATGCCGTCGAGGGTGCCGGTCTCTTCGCAGAGGCCCTGGCCCTTCTCGCCCAGCACGCCCATGGAATGGGCCTCGTCCACGAGCAGCGTGGCGCCGAACTGGTCCTTCACGTCGACGAACTCGCGCAGCGGGGCGCGGTCGCCGAGCATGCTGTACACGCCCTCGATGACGACGACCGCGGTGGCGGCCTCGTCGCCCAGGCGACGCATGCGCTTGGCCAGGTCTTCCGGATCGTTGTGGCGGAAGCGGATGGTGTTCGCGCCGCTCAGGTTGCAGCCGTCGTAGATGCTCGCGTGGCTGTCGGCGTCGATCAGTACCGTATCGCCCGGGCCGGCCAGGGCCGAGATCATGCCCAGGTTGGCCTGGTAGCCGGTGGAGAAAACGATGGCGTCGCGCTTGCCGTAGAAACGCGCCAGGTCGAGCTCCAGCTCACGGTGCGCGGCATAGCTGCCGTTCGCCATGCGCGAGCCCGTGGTGCCCGTACCGGAGCTCTGGAGGGCATCGCGCGCGGCGGCGATGCAATCCGGGTCGAAGGTCAGGCCCAGGTAGTTGTTGGTGCCGGCGAGGATCGTCTGGCGGCCCTGGATCAGGCCTTCCGTCGGCGAGAGGATCTCGTCGATCTGGATACCGAACGGATCGATGCCGAGCGTCGCCAGCTCCTGGCGGACGGCCTGCACCGCCAGGAGGCGGGCGTTCTCTTTCATGCGTGCTTGTCCACGATCTTGCCGATCAGCGTGGCGAACTCGCCCACCGTCTTGATATCGGCCAGCTCGTTGACCGGCACGGAGATGTCGAAGTGATCCTCCACCAGCACGACCAGGTCCATGACCTTCAGCGAGTCGAGGCCCAGGTCGCCGGTGAGGCCGGTCTTTTCGGTGATGTGCGCGGGGGAACGCATATCGGGCAGCTGGGTGATCAGTTCGATCACCTGCGCAACGATGTTCTGGTGGGTCATTCGGGCAATCCGGTCAAAGCGGCAGGAGATTTGCCAAGGGTCTGGGCCAGCCCATCGCGGAAGTTTACGACGGGCCGCCAGCCGGTGGCTTGTACGAAGGCCGTGCTGTCGGAGACCCAGTCGGCGTGCGTGATCTCACGCACCTTGCCGGGGGTCAGCATCGGCGCATAGCCAAAGAGGCGCGCACCCAGGCGGTTCACCTGGGCCACGGTGCGCAGGACGGCGACGGGGATCTTCAGGCGGCGGATGGGCGCGCCCTGGCGCAGCACCTGTGCCGCCGTCCCGAGGACGGTATCCCAGTCGTAGCCACGGGCGTGGCCGTCATCCAGCTCGTAGATGGCACCGCTTTCCGTGCGGGCACCCAGCCAGGCCACCACGGCCGACGCCAGGTCGGCCACGTGGATCATCGAGAACCGGCCATCGCCGGCACCCGGGATCGCGGCGATGCCGCGCTCCATCCCCTGGAACAGCGGGAGCATCTCGCGGTCGCCCGGGCCGTAGACGGCGGGTGGGCGGATCGCCGCCCAGTTGAGCCGGCCGGCACGCTCGGCCAGCGCGCGTTCGCCACGGCGCTTGCTGCCGGCATAGTCGGAGAGCGCGGGCTCGCGCGCGGCAAGCGATGAAATCAGCAGGAAGCGCTGGCACGCCGGCTCGCGCACCGCGGCATCGACGACATGGATCACGCCCTGCTCGTTGACCCGGTCGAAATCAGCCTGGCTCGCACCGCGGACGCTGCCCGCGCAATGGACCATGGCCACCGCGCCGCGCATGAGTTCAGCGAGCGCGTCCTGGTCGTCGAGATCGCCAGCGATCCATTTGAGGCCATCGGCGCAAGGCATGGTCCGGCCGCGGCGGGGGCGGTACAGCGCGCGGACGCGGTAGCCCGCCTTGACCAGGTGCTCACTCAACGCGGCGCCAATGAAACCCGTGGCACCGGTCAATGCGATGACCGGCGTGCCGTCGTCGAGCGCTTCGTTCATCGCGAACCTGCGACCCGAAGGACCTGCTCCTGTGCCTGCCGTTCCAGGTAACCCTTGCGGGTGGCCGAGCGCGAAAGCTTGCCGGACGAAGTGCGCGGCAACGTGTGGCGCGGCACCAGCTCGATAAGGCAATCGACGCCCAGTTCTTCCAGCAGTTCGCGGCGGATGCGCTGGACCAGCGCGACGCGGACAGCGGTGTCATCGGTGTTGCACTGAACGACCACGACAGCGATCTCGGCGCCGGTCGGGCCTGGCACGCTGAATGCGGAGGCATCCTGCGAGCGAAGCTCGGGCTGGCGCTCGACGATGCGCTCGATCTCCTGCGGCCAGATGTTGCGACCGTTGACGATGATCATGTCCTTGTGGCGGCCCGTGATCACGACTTCGCCATCGACCAGGTAGCCGATGTCGCCCGTGTCGAGCCAGCCATCGGCACCAAGCACGTCGCCGCTCAGTTCGGGCTGCTGGTAGTAGCCCGACATGACGCTCGGGCCACGGACGAGGATCTTGCCGACGTGACGATCGGCCAGCGAGTGGCCGGCATCGTCGCGGATCTCGAGCTCGTGCTCCGGCAGCACCGGCCCACAGCGGACGAACGGCGTGCCCTGGCCCTCGGCCACCGGCGTCGCGCGCAGGTGGTCGGAAAGGTCGGTCGGGTCGATCCAGTCGACGACCATGCCACCGCGCAGCGGCGCAAAGCTCACGGCCAGCGCGGCTTCGGCCATGCCATACGACGGCACGAATGCCTTCGCATCGAACCCTGCCGGTGCGAGCAGCTCGGCGAACTTCAGCGCCACGTCCGGGTGGATCGGCTCGGCGCCGATACCGGCGATGCGCCAGTGCGAGAGGTCGTACGAAGCGATGTCGCCGGGACGCACGCGGCGCGCGCACATGTCGTAGCCGAAGGGGGGGCTGTAGGCGATCGTCGCCTTCGACTCGCTCATGAGTTCCAGCCAACGACGCGGACGCATCGCGAATTCGCGCGTGTCCAGGTAATCGATGGAGCGCTGGCCGCCCATGACGGTCAGCAGGCAGCCGACCAGGCCCATGTCGTGATAGAAGGGCAGCCACGAGACGAAGCGGTCGTCCTCGCGCAGCACCAGGCCATGGTTGATCGAGCCGCGCAGGTTGGCGAGCAACGCGCGCTCGGTGATCACCGCCGCCTTGGGCGTGCCGGTGCTACCCGAAGTGAACTGGAGGTACGCCACTTCATCCGGGCCGATCGGCTCGAGCGTCGCACCGGCCACGGGCAGCGCGTCGAACGCCGACGGCTCGCCCCACATGACCACGTTCGTATCGCGTACGGCTTCACCCAGGAAGCCCTGAAACGTCTCGGACGCCACGGCGAGTGCCGCGTCGGATGCCTGCAGCATGCCGCGAAGCTTCAGCACGAAGGCGTCATGGCCGCCAAGGTTCACGGCCGACGGCACGGCCACGGGCACCAGGCCGGCGTACTGGCACGCGAAGAAGAAGCGAAGGAAGTCGGCGTTGGTTTCCGCAACGATGGCCACGCGAGCGCCACGCGGCAGCTCGAGCGAGGCCAGGCGCTGCGCAAGCTCGATCGCCTGCGTTCGCAACGTAGCATAAGGGAGCGCCGTGACCAGCTTGCCACCCGCATAGAAGTTCGCGCCGGTCGTGCCGGTCGCCGCATAGTCCAGCACCTCCGCCAAACTGGCGAAGTCGCCCGGGCGCAGGGGCACCGAGTTGATGGTGGGCGTAGCCGCCACTATGCGAGTAGGAAGATTTCCGTCAGCGCTCATTATTTCTACCGCTATTTGACGCAGGCTTCGCGTCAGTTGGGGACAGCACCGGATGGTTGCAAGGCCATTACTGAACCTAATGGTACCCTAATTGGCGGCTATGTTAAGAATTTACTCAGATTTTCGTAAGTCCCTATACGCCTTTCTTGTAAGTATTGTGTGAATTCGGACGCGATTGCCGCCTAGTTCCGGGCGTGGTCCTTGTTCCACTTCGCCATGTTCCGGATCGGCTGCCGAACATAGGGGCTGATGCTGATTAGCCAGAAAATCAATCGGTTAAAGGCGGTGCCCAGCCGGTCGGAGGGGCGGTCGATGTCGATGAACAGCACCGCGCGGAGCTCGTCGGTGTCATTGTGAACTTCGTGTTCAAAACTGTCGTCGAAAAGTACGACCTTGCCTTCACGCCAGTGAAGGATCTGGTCGTCGACCCGGATCCACACGTTTTCCCAGTCCTGGGGCACCCGCAGGCCCAGGTGGGCGCGGATGACGGCCTTGGTCGGACCCTTGTGCGCTGCGATGCGGTAGCGGGGCTGCAGGATCGAGAACATGGCGCTGCGCATGCCCGGCAGGGCATCCAGGGCGGCCGCCGTGCGGGGGCAGACCGCGCAGTTCTCGTCCACGCGCTTGCCGTAAACGTAGAAGCCGAAGGTCTTCCAGTTATCGCCCTTCGAGATCCGCTTCTGGTCGGGGGAGATCTGGTGGAACGCCGGGATGTCCTCCGGATGCTTGAGCAGGTGGTCGAGCTCCTGGCGGATATCGGGCCAGGCGGCCTCGAGCCGGGGCACCCAGTCGAACGTGTCGTTCGGCAGCACCGGGGTGGTGGCGACCAGCGAGTGCTTCGCCTGGAAGCGGCCGCTCCAGCGCAGGAAGCGCTTGCCGGAGCGGATGAGCAGCCGGCGCCACAGCGGCGCCTGCGGAGCGTTCGAAAGAGTGGTGTTCACGATGCCTCGGCTGGCAGGTTGGATGGCAGGGCGGGCACCACGGCCGCGACGGCGCGCAGGGCCCGTGCCAGTACATCGGGGTACGGCGCGCGAGTATCCAGATCGAACAGCGGCGCACCGTTGTATTGCAGGCGCGCCATCACCGCGATCTTGTCGCTTAGCTCCGAGCGGCTGTGGTCGGGCTTGCGCGCGTAGGCCGTCGCCACGTCGATATCCAGCTTGATCACCAGTATCGGCCGGTAACGTGCCATGCGCTTGTACAAACGCTGCTCGCGCGCGGCCAGCTTCCGCACGAGCCAGTGTTCACTGCGCTCCATGCCGAGGCCCGGGCCGTCATACCGGAAGCCGCTCACTTCCGCCTGCGGGAAGCGGTCGGTGATGACCAGCGTGCCGCTTTCGGCGAGCCGGCAAACCTTGCGCAGTTGTCCCTCGCGCCATACGGAAAGGGCGTACATGATGAGCGCGCCCCAGACGCCGGGCGGCTTGTTCTTCATGTCCTGTGCGTGCGCGGCCTTGGCGGCCAGGCGCTTCTCGAGGCGCGGGCCGATCAGCGGGAGTTCCTTGATCTTCGCCCCGCTCTCGCCGGAGATGAGGCCGAGGTAACGGCGCTCGGTCGGCACGTGCTTGCCCAGGATGCGCAGCAGGTCGTGGGTAAGCGTGGACTTGCCGGTGCCATCGCAACCGACCACGGCGATCAGGCCGGGAATGGGCGGGAGCGGGGCGTCATCGCGTTCGTGGGTCATGGCTGCAGGCTCCCTTGCGCCGCACGCACGGCACGCAGCGATTCGTCGAGGACGAAGCCGGGGTTGTCACGACCATCGAGATCCACGATGTGCTCGCAGTTGAAGTTGAGGAGGGGGAGGTTCGCGATCTTGGCGCGCAGCGACGACAGCTTGTGGTCGGGCTTGCGGGCGTGCGCCGTGGCTTCATCCACGTTGAGGCGGATCACCAGCATGGGCACGCCCGTGGCCATCCACGCGTACAGCTTCTGCTCGCGTGCGCGCAGCCAGCGCACCCACCATGAGCCACCCTGGGTCTTCGCCAGTTCGGCACCATCGAAAAGAAAACCGGGGATCTCGGCCTGCGGATAGCGGTCGGTGACCACCAGGGTCCCGCTACGGCAGACGCGCAGCATGCGCCGGTATTTATGGGCCCGCCAGCGCGAGAGCAGGTAGATCGCGAGCGCCGTCACGCCGCCGGGCGCCTGCTTCGGCCGGTCGTGGACCCGGTCGGACTTCCGGGTCAGGTAACGGCCCAGGGGGCCGCCGATGACCGGCAGTTCGCGGATCCATTCACCGATGCGCCCCGACGACGGGCCGAGGTACAGCTGTTCGACCGGGCCCTGCTCACGCAGGCGCGCCACGAGTGAATCAGCCAGTGTGGATTTGCCCGATCCGTCGCAGCCGGTTAGGGCAACGACCCGCAGGCGTTGAGGGGAATCAGGGTGTTCGGACACGGAGGGCCCACCGGGCAGGGCGTTGCAGACAATGCCTTTTATGGTATTCCCGCCCCGTCATGCACGTCTACGTTGCCCTTTCCCGGGCCCCTTGCCGGCCGTGCACTGCTATCCTTTTCGACGCTCACCCTCCAGGAAACGACACCGCATGCCCGCCCAGCCTGACACCATGGCTCCCCTGATCGCCATCATCGGTACCGATGGCTCGGGCAAATCGACGGTATGCGATCACGTGGCCAGCTGGATCACCCGCTATGGCCCCGCGGGCCGTGTGCACCTTGGCAAGCAGTCGGGCAACATCGCCCGCGCCATGGCGCGCTGGCCGCTCATCGGGCCGATGCTCGATCGCGCGATCAAGCGCAAGGTCGATGGCGTGAACGATCGTATCAAGGAAGACAAGCAGCCGACGCTGTTCCCCGCACTGGTGATTACCGGCTTCACGTTGCGTCGCAAGCTTCGCTTCAAGCGCATGCTCGCGTTGCGCCACCAGGGCCTGATCGTCGTCACCGATCGCTTCCCCCAGGTGGAAATTCCCGGTGCCTACGATGGCCCGGGTTTCCCCGATACAACGAAGGGCTCTGGCCTCGTCGTGCGCCTGGCGCGCTACGAGCACTCGGTGTTCGAGTGGATGGCGAGCCACAAGCCGGATCTCGTGTTGCGGCTGAACGTCGATCTGGATGTGGCCTGTGCGCGCAAACCGGATCACCGCCGCGACGCCCTTGCGCGCAAGATCGCGGTGACTCCGTTGCTGCGCTATAGCGGTGCGCCGATCGTGGAGATCGATGCCAACCAGCCGCTTGAAACCGTGATTGCCAACGTCGAAGCGGCTGTCGCCGCGACCATGGCGGCGAAGGGTTACACGCCCGCAGGCGGATAAGTCGCAGGCTTGCGAAACGGATTCACCACGGTGACGGTGTGTTCGATCACCAGGCCGTCATGCATGTCTTCCGACCAGACGACGGCCGCGCCGGTATCGATGGCGGCGGCGACGATGTTGGCATCGTAGAACGACAACTGGTGTCGTCGCGCAAGGCGGCGCGCGCTGTCGTGGATTTCCGTCGTCAGCGGCACGACGGAACAGAAATGTCGTACGTCGGCGAGGAAGATAGCGATGTCGTCCCACGACATCGCCGCCTTCTTTCGACAGACGTTGGTGACCTCGTTAAGCACCTGCACGCTGATGGCCGGCCTGCGCGACAGCAGCTCCAGCGCGATGGCCTGTTTCTTTGCATCGGGCGAGAGCAGGTACAGGACGACGTTACTGTCGAGGAAGTTGAGCCCTTCCATCAGCGCTCGTTGGCGTCATCGCGATCGAAACGAAAATCGGCAGGCAGCTTGTTGCCCATGGCACGCAGGCGCTGCAGTACTTCTTCATCGCGCGGGCCGCGCTCGACGGCGAATTCGCGGGTTCCTTTTGCATAAAGCACGACGTCATCTCCCTCTTTCAAACCCAATGCCTCCACGACGGCCGCCGGCAGGCGAATGCCCAGGCTGTTGCCCCACTTCGATACGCGCATCGTACTCTCCAGGGATATACAGTCAATATAAGTATATCCTCAAGGCGCGGGGGTACGTGAGAACGGCTGTAAACGTTCTCGTGAACGTTGCCAACACGATGTGCCCGGTGTGCCGAATACGCTCATCCCAAGCCGCCGGGATGCTGCGCTTTCTGTGTAAGTCGGGCGCTACGCTAGGGTCTCCAACCACCACAGCAGGAGATCCACCATGCGTACCCTCGTCCGTTCGGCCGTTGTCGTTGCCGCTATCGCCCTGTCGTTCGCTGCTGGCAGCGCTGCCGCCGTATCCGCCCCTGTCACTTCAGGCGATCACGCCCGGGTACAGGTCGTCCCCGTGAACTGCAAGAACCCCGCCGAGTGCAGCGTCAAGTTCAACTGATCGGCGCGACACTCAACGCAACACTTTTGACACTGCACGGAATGCTTCAACGATGACGGGTGCGCACCCTGGCATCACCGCCTCACGCGTGTGAGCGGTGATGCCAGCGTGGCGCGGACGGGCAGTCTGGAGCCCATCAGCAGCGTTCCGGAGATACACAACGCCAGCACCGCCTGGCAGCGGATCATTTCCGGCTCGAGCAGCGTTGCCCCCGTCACGGCCAGGGCAACACTGGCGGCCATGCCCGCGAGCGCGGTGCCATGCCAGCCGTGGCGTATGGCTGCGGCGAAGATGGGCAGGATCAGGGCCAGGCGAGCGGCCTGGCGGAGACCATCCTGGGAGGCAGCCATGGCCACCCACGCCAGTCCGGCGCAGATGGGAAGGATCCAGGCGAGCAGGTCACGCGATAACGGGCTTTTCCATACCAGCGACACGCTGAAGCGGGGAACGGCGGTCACGCGTTCGTGGATCGCCAGCACCGTGGGCGTCAGGGTCAGGGCGCCCAGGTACGCACCGAGGAGATACGCCCAGAAATAGTCATTGATCGAGATGCTCGGCCAGGCACCCGGGTTCGAGAGCAGGGCGGCTTCCAGTTCCATCGTGGTGGAAATAGCGGTGACGACCGCGCATCCCAGGGTCGCCGCGAGCAGCACGCCTGCCCGGAGCGCTCCATCCGAGGTGCGTAGCGGCCAGCGCTGCCGCAGCGGACGTACGACGGGTATCCACAGGAGCACCATGGGGACAGCGGCCGCGAGGGCCCATGCGCCGCCAAATGCCGACACGTTAAGCAGGGCATTTTCGAACGACGGCAGCGCCTCGCCCAGGATCAGGGCTGGCCAGTACCGGATAGGCAGGAGGAAAAGGCACGCGAGCCGGAGGCCTGCGGTGAGCATCCAGTGCGAAATGGTCAGGTACCGCGCGAACTCGTACACCGCCGCATAAGCGGCAGCGAGTGCGAATAGTTGTACCCAGGTGACCCTGTGAGCCGTGCTTCCGTTCACGTCTACTCCCCATGAGTGTCGGTATTTGCCAAGCGTGCCATGAACCCGCTCGGAAAATCCTGCGCGATTGCGATCCGTACCTCAGTTCTGAAAAAGGTTGCCGAATCTGCGTCTAGGCTAACGCATCCAGGGGCCGTCCGGATGTGAAAGGCCACCCGGCTCGCGCCGGGTGGCCCCTGGGTGTCACAACGGCTTAGCGGCGTTTCAGGTCATAGCGGTCGAGGTCCATCACCTTCGCCCATGCGGCGACGAAATCCCTGGCGAACTTCTTGCCCGAGTCGTCCTGGGCATAGACCTCGGCCAGGGCGCGCAGCACCGAGTTGGAGCCGAATACCAGGTCGACGCGGCTGGCGGTCCAGCGCGCCTTTCCGCCATTGCGCTCGCTACCGGTGAACTCATGGCGGGCAGGCGAGGTTGGCTTCCACTCGTATTTCATGTCGAGCAGGTGGCGGAAGAAGTCATTCGTCAGCTGGCCGGGGCGGTCGGTCAGGACGCCCGTGCTGCCGCCATCGAAGTTCGCGCCGAGCACGCGCATGCCGCCGACCAGTGCCGTCATCTCGGGCGCCGTGAGCGTCAGCAGCTGGGCCTTGTCGATCAGCAGGGCTTCGGCCGGGACCCGGTAGTGGCCCTTCACGAAGTTGCGGAACCCATCGGCGATCGGCTCCATCGACTCGAATGAGGCGATGTCGGTCTGCTCCTGCGATGCATCGGTGCGACCGGGCGAGAACGGTACGGTCACGTCGTGGCCCGCATCTTTCGCGGCTTTTTCGATGGCGGCGCCGCCGGCAAGGACGATCAGGTCCGCGAGCGAAATCTTCGCGCTCGCTTCCTTGCGGATGCCTTCCAGCTTCTCGAGCACCCGGGCCAGCTGGGCCGGGTTGTTCACCCGCCACTCCTTCTGCGGGGACAGGCGTACGCGCGCACCGTTGGCGCCGCCACGCTTGTCACCGCCGCGGAACGTGGACGCGGAGGCCCAGGCGGTCGATACCAGTTCGGCCACGGAAAGGCCGGAGGCCAGCACCTTTTCCTTGAGCGCCTTCAGTTCGGCCTCGCTCGCGGGGGCGTGGTCGGCCTTGGGCAGGGGATCCTGCCAGATGAGTTCTTCCTTCGGCACTTCCGGGCCGAGGTAACGCGATAGCGGGCCCATGTCGCGATGGGTCAGCTTGAACCAGGCGCGGGCAAAGGCGTCGGCGAACTGGTCGGGGTTCTCGAGGAAGCGCCGCGAGATCTTCTCGTAGGCCGGGTCCATGCGCAGCGACAGATCGGTCGTCAGCATGGTCGGGAGCTGCTTCTTGCTCTGGTCGAAGGCCAGCGGGATCGACGCTTCCGCGCCCTTCGCAACCCACTGGTTGGCGCCGGCCGGGCTCTTGGTGAGCTCCCACTCGAACCCGAACAGGTTCTCGAAGAACAGGTTGCTCCACTTCGTCGGCGTCTGCGTCCAGGTGACCTCCAGGCCGCTGGTGATCGCATCGGCGCCCACGCCGCTCCCCAGTTCATTGCGCCAGCCCAGACCCTGCTGCTCCAGATAGCCGGCTTCCGGCTCGGCCAGCACGTTCTTGGCATCGCCGGCGCCGTGGGTCTTGCCGAACGAATGGCCGCCCGCGATGAGCGCGACGGTCTCTTCATCGTTCATGGCCATGCGGCCGAAGGTTTCGCGGATGTCATGCGCGGCAGCCACCGGGTCCGGGTTGCCCTCCGGGCCTTCCGGGTTCACGTAGATGAGGCCCATCTGCACGGCACCCAGCGGGTTCTCGAGGTTGCGCCCACCTTCGGTCCGGTCCTCCTCCTTGCCGTGGAGGTGCGGGTCGGCGACGAGCACGCCATCGTCCTTCGGGGTGACCTTGCCGTAGCGGTTATCGCCGCCCAGCCACTCGGTCTCCGCGCCCCAGTACACGTCGTGGTCGGGTTCCCAGGTGTCCTCGCGGCCGCCGGCAAAGCCGAAGGTCTTGAAGCCCATGCTCTCGAGCGCGACGTTGCCGGTCAGGATCAACAGGTCCGCCCAGGAGATCTTGTTGCCGTACTTCTGCTTGATCGGCCACAGCAGGCGGCGCGCCTTGTCCAGGCTGACGTTATCGGGCCAGCTGTTGAGTGGCGCGAAGCGTTGCTGGCCACGGCCACCGCCGCCACGGCCATCGCCGATGCGATAGGTGCCGGCGCTGTGCCAGGCCATGCGGATGAACAGGCCGCCGTAGTGGCCGAAGTCCGCCGGCCACCATGGCTGCGAGTCGGTCATCAGCGCCTCGAGGTCCTTCTTCAGCGCGGCATAGTCCAGCGACTTGAAGGCCTCGGCGTAATTGAAGTCGTCGCCCAGGGGATTGGACCGCGACGAATGCTGGTTGAGCAGGTCGACCCGTAGCCGGTCGGGCCACCAGTCGTCATTGGTCTGGCCGCCGCCCGCGGCATGGTTGAACGGGCACTTCGATTCACTCGACATCGCGTTTCTCCACTGGGGGTTGGCTTCGGAGACGCAGGCCCGCCGGCGTCCCGTGACTAACGCAATAACTCGATCATAGGCCTGTGGATGAACATTGCAGAAATTGATTGATCTTATGATGACAAGAGGCTGCGTCTATCGCACCGCGGCCAGATACCTACGCAAATGGCCTATGTGGCTCTGGCCGGATTTGCCCTACGATCCGCGGATGCATATGCCAACCACACGCGCTTCGAAAACCGGCAGTCTCGCCCTGGTAGGCATGGGCATGACGCTGGGTTCCCACCTGACTCCGATTTCCAGAAGCTACATCGAACAGGCCGATGTCGTGTTTGCCGCCATGTCGGATCACCTGGTCGAGGAATGGCTCACGCGTATGAATCCCGACGTGCGTAGCCTGCAAGGCAACTATGCCGAAGGGAAGTCGAGGATGGTGACTTACCAGGAATGGCTGGACCTGATCATGGCGGAAGTCCGGATGGGCAAGCGGGTGTGCGCGGTGTTCTATGGCCACCCGGGCATCTTCGCCTGGACGCCCCACAAGGCGATCGAAACAGCGCGCGCCGAGGGCTTCGAGGCCCATATGGAGGCGGGCGTATCGTCCGAGGATTGCCTGTACGCCGACCTTGGCATCGACCCTGGGCGCTATGGCTGTCAGCATTTCGAGGCCAGCCAGTTTCTCCTGTACGACCGGCAGCTCGACACGGCTGGCTACGTCGTCCTATGGCAGGTTGCACTGGTGGGAGACACCACGATGGCGCGCCTCGATAACACAGGGGCGGCCTACCGACAGGTCCTCGTTGACCGGCTGGGTCGTGATTATCCCCTCGACCACGAAATAACGATCTACCGGTGCGCCACACTGCCGATCGATCCGCCGCGCATGGAGCGGGTGGCGTTGCGCGACCTCCCGCGGGTCGACATGACGGTGGCGGAGACGGTCGTGTTGCCACCGGCCCGTAAGATGGTGCCGGTCCCCGACGTCTGGGCGCGCCTCAGGGCGCTGGACACTGCAACAGAGTCCGTCACGTAACCGTGACATAATGCACGGAACGCAAAGGGGGCAGGGGGCCTTCCGCGTTTCAGGGGTATACGTATGTCGGACTCTATTGACCTGCTCGAAGCCGTGGGCCGCGACGCGTCGCTGCGCCGCCTGCCGCCCGATGAACTCGCGAGGCGCCTGAAAGCCGCGGGCGCGACGGAAGTGCTCGCAAGCGCCGCCGCGCAACGGGACAGCACACTGCTCGGCCAGGAATTTGGCATCCGGGTGATGGGCAAGCCGAACCATGGCAATGGCGGTTATACCGATGAGCCGGCACCGCTGCACGTTCCCACGCCGGTCGATGATGAGGAAGAGAGTGAGGCCGACGATGAGCCGCAGAGTTTCTCCCATCCCGCCGGCGTCCACTGACGTTGCCTGCGTGAAGCCACGGCGCTGGCATCACGCAATGGCCTGGCTGGCCGTCGCCATGCTGGCGTGGCCAGCGGCCGGCATGGCCGCATCGGCCTCCACCGCGGATGTCTCCTCACTTCTGGAGCAGGCCGATGCTGTCCGGATGACGGACCATGCGCGCTTCGCGGCGATCCTTGCAGAACTCAAGTCCAGCGATCTCCATGTGACGCCTGGGCAGCAATGGCGCATTCGTACGCTTGAGGCGGTGGAAGCCCAGTTCCAGGGACATTACGAGGAGGCCGAAAAGCTGGCTCGTGACGTCCTCGAGCACTCTGGCCATCCCGGCCTGAGCGCCAGGGCGATAGGCATGCTGATACAGAATTACAGCATCAACCACCGGTATGAAGAAGCGTTTGTATTGGCACGACGTGCGATCGCGGCGCTCCCGGGCCTGAAGGACCCCGTAGCGCGCCATTCGCTGCTTTCCAATCTTTCGCAGACGATGAACGATGCCGGACACCCCGACCTCGGTATCAAGTATGCGCAGATGATGCGGGCCGACCTCCTTCCCGGCGAATCGGCATGCGTATCCATGTCGGTAGAGATGGCCGCACGCTACACGCAGGGGATCGCGCCCGATAGCCCGGAACTCACGCGCGCGATCGACGAATGCACCCGCGCGGGCTCTCCGGTGTGGACCAACATGAACCTGCTGACGAAGACGGCTCGCCTCATCGAGGTAGGAAAGCCCGAGGCCGCGTTGGCTATCCTGGATCGCATCGCGCCTTCCATCGAGAAGGTCGGCTATTTCCAGGGTACGGCTGCCTTGTACAGCCAGCGCGGGAATGCCTACCTCGCGCTGAACCGCGATGCGGACGCCCGTACCGCTGCGCTGGCGACCATCGCGCTGTTCCGTGCGGGCGAAATGGACAATTTCCTCTCCGACGCTTACCACGTCCTGTACGAGGTCGAAAAGCGCGCGAAGCGCAACGCCGTTGCACTGGCCTATTACCAGAAATACGCGGAGCAGGAGCGTGGGAACCTCGACGACCTCATGGCTCGTACCCTGGCGTATGAGGCGGTGCAGCAGCGAACGCTCCTGCAGAGCCTCGAGGCCGAGAAGCTGGCTCATCAGAACGGTGTCCTCACGCTCGAGAAGTCGCTCACCGAGAAGGCGGTGGAGGCTGGGCGCCTCCACATCGCCCTGCTGGCGGTGCTCCTTGCGTCGGTCGTGTTCTGGCTCATCAGGACGAAGCGATCGCAACTGCGATTCAAACGGATGTCGTGCCACGATGGCTTGACCGGGGTGGCGAATCACCAGCACTTCATGACGGAGCTCGAACGGGGGCTGCACGAGCTCGAACGGCGCAAGGCCCCGGCGTGCCTGGTCCTTCTGGACCTGGATCACTTCAAGCTCGTGAATGACACATACGGCCATGCCGTGGGTGACGAAGTACTCAAGCGGGCCACGGCGACATGCCGGCAGCAGCTTCGCCCCGCGGACCTCTTCGGGCGCCTTGGCGGCGAGGAATTTGGCATCCTCCTGCCCGAGTGCCAGGCCGAGCAGGGCGTGGTGATCGCCAACTGCATACGGGCGGCGATGGAAAGGACACCGGTCACCGTCGATGGCCATGTGGTTCAGTATTCCGCCAGCATCGGCGTCGCATGCACGAAGGTTTCCGGGTATGGCTTGCAGCGGATTCGTCGCGAGGCTGATGCGGCGCTTTATCGTGCAAAGAGCATGGGCCGCAATCGCGTGATGACTGATTTCCAGGATATCGGACTCGTCAACGCGTGAACCTTCTATGGATGTTCCCGCGTGAGCGAGCCATGCTCGCCCGCGTGCTTGCAGTGGCGCTGGCGCTCGTCGCCGCCCGCACGTCGTCGACGGAAGGCAACCTCGCTGCATTCATCGCATCCGCCAAGTCGATCCAGCTCGCGGACCATCCGCGCTTTGCCGCCACGCTGGCGAAGATCCACGAGCAGAACCCCGTGTTGACGGACTCGCAGCGCTGGGAGTTGCGCTACCTCGATGCCTGGGAAGCGAGCTACAACGGTCGCTATGTCGAAGCGACCGCTACGTACCAGGATATCGTCGACCATTCGGGTAACCCGCGGCTTGCGGCGAAATCGATGGGTAAGTTGCTGTCGGCCTATGCGTTTACCAAGCAGTACGAGAAAGTGTTCTCACTCGCCGGGCGAGCCGTAGCCATGCTGGAGGCATCGCGAGACCCGGATGCGCGTTACGACCTGCTCAACAACCTGTCGCAATCGATGAACTTCTCCGGGCAGCCGGAGATCGCGATCCGTTATGCGCAGATGATGGCCGACGTGGTCCCGAAAGACGAAAACATGTGCCGGCCCATCGCGGCTGAAGTCGCGGCGCGCTACAGCACGCACAAACTCCGCTCGGATGATCCCCTGTTCACGAATGGCATCGCCGCGTGCGAAGCCGTGAAGGATCCCGTGTTCACCAACATGCTTTGGCTCACGAAAAGCGAGACCCTTATCGAGGAGCACAGGCCGGCGGAGGGGCTCGTGATACTGGACCGCATTGCGCCGTCCGTAGCCGCCACGAACTTCCATACGGCACTGACATCGCTTACGACACAGCGCGTTCAGGCCTATTACGCGCTCGGCCGCGACGAGGAGGCCCGCCTGAAGGCCCTCGAGGTGGTCGGTATGTACGACACGGCCGACATCGATGTCTGGCTGCGCGATGCTTACGAGGTGCTCTACAAGGTCGCGAAGAAACGCGGTGACGTCGACGCGGCCCTGGATTACTTCAAGAAGTTCTCCGAACAGGACCACGGCAACCTGGATGATGAGCGCGCGCGATCACTCGCCTACCAGGCGGTACGGCAACGAACCCTGGTGGAGAAGGTCGAGGCGGAGAACCTCGCGCGCAAGAACGACGTGCTGCGTGCGGAGCAACTCCTTACGAAGAAGTCGTTGGAGATCGGGCGCCTCTACGTCGTGTTGCTCGCCGCCGTGGTGCTTTCCGTCGTCTTCTGGTTGTTCCGCGTAAGCCGATCGAGGCGTCGCTTCGAATGGCTGGCCCACCACGATGGCCTGACCGGTATCGCCAACCACCAGTATTTCATGCAGGCGGTGGAGCTGGCGCTGCTGGATATGGCCGAACGAAAGGCGGCAGGCTGCGTCATCCTCCTGGACCTTGATCATTTCAAGAGCGTAAATGACCGTTACGGACATGCGGCCGGCGACCGGGTCCTGCAGCACGTCGTCGACGTGTGCCGTTCGCGTCTTCGTAGCCGGGATCTTTTGGGTCGCCTGGGTGGTGAGGAATTCGGCGTCCTGCTACCGGATTGCACGCCGGAGCAGGGCCTGGCGATCGCCGAGGATATCCGCGACACGCTCGAGCAAAGCAGCATCACGGTCGATGGGCAGGTGGTGTCGTGCTCGACCAGCGCCGGCGTCTCTTCGACGCTCTTCTCGGGCTATGGACTGAAGCAGCTGCGAGGCGACGCGGACGCCGCGCTCTACGAAGCGAAGCGCGGCGGCCGCAACAGGGTCATGCCTGGAATGCGGGCGAGCGGCACCCTGCGCGCCTGATCAGTCCTGCATGGCCGTGCGAGCCGCGGGCTGGCCCTTCAGGAAATCCACCAGCGCATCAAACGCCATGGGCGCCGCGCGGTGGAAGCCCTGGACGCTGTCGCAGCCCGCGGTCACGAGCCAGTCGAGCTGATCCTGCGTCTCCACGCCTTCCGCCACGACGGTCATGCCCAACGTGTGGGCAAGCGTGATGATCGCCCGGCAGATGGACGCCGATCGTTCATGGGTCGCGACATCGCTCACGAACACCCTGTCGATCTTCAGCGAGTCAATCGGCAGGTCGCGGAGGTAGGCCATGCTCGAGAAGCCGGTGCCGAAGTCGTCGAGCGACACATGGGTGCCCTGCGCGCTGAGCCGGCGCATGGCAGCCATGGCCGAGCGGCGATTCGACATGAGGCTGCTTTCGGTAAGTTCGATCGCGAGCGCGCCACGCGGAAGCTCGTATCGACTGATGGCTGCCCCGACGTCGGCTGCGACATCCGTGCGCTGGAACTGGACCGCGGAGACGTTCACCGCGATGGCGAGCTCGGGATGGCCTGCTCGCGCCAATGCCACATGGCATTGCGCGGCCTCTTCGAAGACCCGGCGGCCGATATCGACGATGAGCCCCGTTTCCTCGCTGAGCGGAATGAAATCCTCCGGTCGGATGAACGTGCCATCGGCGACGGGCCAGCGGAGCAACGCCTCCAGCTTCTGCACATGGCCAGTCCTCGCGTCGAGGATGGGCTGGAAGTGCAGCACGAACTCGTTCTGGTCGATGGCCTGGCGGATCCGTGACGCCATGCGCAGGCGCTCGATGGAACGCTCCGCCATGGACGCATCGAAAGGCCGTGGGGCACCCGAGCTTTCGCCATGGAAATGTGCTGCCATGGCCGCGGCGGCGATGATCTGTTCGGCACTCGCGCCATCGGCAGGGTGCGTCGCCACGCCGATCTCCGGATCCAGCGCATGCCACGTGCCGTCGAGCAACACCGGCTCGGTGACCGCGGCCGTCAACGCTTCCACCGCGCGCTCGCGCTTGTCCGGGTGCATGACGGCCAGCAGGAACCGCTCGCTCGGCCGGTGCGCCGCCATGCCGAAGTCCAACCCCAGCGTGGCGAACCGGCGGCCGACCTGCTGCAGGACGGTGCGGCCGGCTTCGAGGCCGTAGGTGTCTGAGATGAGGTCCAGGCCGCGCAGGTGTACGTAGATCACTTCATACCAGCGCCGCGTGCCAAACCGTCGGTCGAGGAAATCGGTGAGTGCCTCGGTATTGGCCAGGCCAGTGAGCATGTCGTGCGTCGCGCGCCATGCAAGGTCACGCTCGGCGCGGCTGCGCTCCGTGACGTCTTCGGCCAGCACCAGGCGCGCGTGGTGTCCCATGAATTCGACCGGCGTGGTGTGGATGCGCGTATCGAGCAGGCTGCCATCCTTGCGTCGGTGCACCCACGTGCGGCTGGCCATGGTCGCCGTGTCCTGGGTGGCCAGCGCGTGCTGCAACGGGGCGATCTCGGATTCGGGCCGGATATCGATCACCGCCATGCGCAGGAATTCGTAGCGCGAGTAGCCGTAGTTGCGCACCGCGGCCGCATTCACCTCGAGGAATTCCAGGCTGTCGATGTCGAACACCCAGGCGGGCAGGGGCGTACGTTCGAACATCAGGCGGAAACGTTGTTCGGCTTCGGCGAGCTGGCGCTGGGTTTCGATGCGGTCGGTGGCATCGACCACCGTGCCGGTCATGGCCTTGTCACCGTCGGCGCTGGTGATGGCGCCGGTGCCGGAGATCCAGCGCTGGGTGCCATCGGGTCGGAGCCAGCGGAAGTCGAGGTTCAGCGTCTTGCCGCTCTTCCACGCACTGACGAACGCCTCGCGTGCCCGCTCCACGTCGTCCGGGTGGATGTGGCTGTAGAACATGGCATCGTCGACGCCTTCGCCGCGGGCCGACAACCCGAGCATGGCTTCCACCTGCGTATCCCAGGTGAGGCGGTTGCGCCGGGCGTCGGCGCGCCACGTGCCGGTGTGGCCAAGCTTCTGCGCCTGCCGCCAGCGCTCGGTGGTCTCGGTCAGCTCGGCCACGTAACGGCGCTGCACGACGGCGGCATCGGTCACGCGGCGATTGAGGAAGGCGAAACCCAGCCAGTACAGCACCCACACGGCGATGCTGACGCCGAGGAAGCTGTACCAGGGCCCCATGTCGTCGCGGACGGCGATGCCGACGCCCACCCCGATCGGGTACTCCTTCCACGTCGCGGAAGCGACCAGCCGCTCGGTGTCATCCAGCTTGCTGATGCCGATATCCGTGCCAGGCCGCGCGGGCTCCCACAGCACGCTCGTCGGCTGGCCGACGACATCCGGTTCGGCACCCGAGCGCGCCACGATCATCCCGTACCGGTCGGTGATGGCCGTCACGCCGTGGCGTCCCGCGTCGATATGGTCCACCACATCCTGGAACTGGACCTGGCGCAGCCGCGCGAAGACCCACCCGCCGGAGGACACCGGCACGGCGATGGGCATGGTCCAGTGGCCCTGGCGATCGCGCCGCAGCGGTCCCATGGTCAGAGTCGCCGGGGCGTCGGCCCCGTGGGCCGCCCACTCGGTGATCCGCGGATCAGGCGTGCCGCCGGTGATCGCCTTGCCCTGGGCATCCACGAGCATCAGGTCGCTGAGCTCGGCCTTGCGCGAGCTGAGGCCCGCGATGTTCTTGGCGATCAGCTGCGAGGCCTGCGCAGGCGCGGTGCCGTCGATATCCTGGGTATCCCGCGCCAGCCCCTGCATGGCGAGTTGCAGGCCATGCATGCGCTCCATCAGCAGCCGCTGGGCGCCATGGGCCAATGCCATGCCCTGGCTGCGCGAAGCGGCGGTGCGCCGGTTGTGGTCGTGCACGAGCACCGTGGCCAGCACGACGCCGAGCGCGATACCCACGATGAAACCCGCCATGCGGATCAGGCGGATGGATTGGCGGGACGCGAAATCTGCCACGAAATGCCTGCTCGGTCGGGTGCCCGCCCTGGAGGCGGGCCATCCTCGCGGTTACCCCCTGGCTCCGCGAGGGTCACCTTTACCACACCTTGCGGTCCTTTCGTGTGCAAGGACGCCTTGCTTCAAGTCCGCGCGGCGGCGATGGCGGTATGCTTCGGGATCGAATGCCCTTTCCCCTGGAGTTCCCGTGGTCGACCGCAACGACATCGCCTACTGGCTGACCGACATGGACGGCGTGCTCGTCCATGAAAACAAGGCCCTGCCGGGTGCCCCCGAGCTGATCCGCCAGTGGCGCGAGCGCGGCACGCCCTTCCTCGTGCTCACGAACAACTCGATCTTCACCCCGCGTGACCTGAGCGCGCGCCTGCGCCGCTCCGGGCTCGATGTGCCCGAGGAGCAGCTCTGGACATCCGCCCTGGCCACGGCGGCGTTCCTGAAGGACCAGTCGCCCGGCGGCTCGGCCTTTGTCATGGGCGAGGCGGGCCTGACCACCGCCATGCATGAAGCCGGCTTCATCATGACCGACACGGCACCGGACTACGTGGTGCTGGGTGAGACGCGGACCTATTCGTTCGCGGCGATCACCAAGGCGATCCGCCTGATCGGCAATGGCGCGCGCTTCATCTGCACCAACCCGGATGCGACCAGCCCCAGTTCCGAGGGACCGTTGCCGGCCACGGGTGCGGTCGCGGCACTGATCACCAAATGCACCGGCCGCGAGCCGTACGTCGTCGGCAAGCCCAACCCGATGATGTTCCGTTCGGCGATGAACAAGCTCGGTGCGCACTCCCACAGCACCGGCATGATCGGCGACCGCATGGATACCGACGTGGTCGCGGGCATCGAGGCCGGCCTGCACACGGTGCTCGTGCTCAGCGGCATCGCCACGCGCGCGGAAGTGGAGATGTATCCGTTCCGCCCGGCGGAGATCCTGAATTCCGTCGCCGACCTGCTGGATGCCTGACCGACCCATGAGTGCGATCCCCGATACCTCGCTGGCCGACCATCGCGCGCTCGGCCGCGGCGATGCGAAGACGCTGGTGCTTGCGGCCCTTGGCGGCGCGCTGGAGTTTTATGACTTCGTGATCTTCGTGTACTTCGCGAAGACCATTGGCCATCTGTTCTTCCCTGCCGGTGCCTCGGACTTCGTCGCGCAGCTGCAGGGCTTCGGCCTGTTCGCCGTGGCGTACCTGGCGCGGCCGCTCGGCGGCATCGTCATGGCGCACTTCGGGGACAGGGTAGGGCGCAAGCGCATGTTCACGCTCAGCGTGTTCCTTATGGCGGTGCCCACCTTGCTGATCGGCCTGTTGCCGACCTACGCGAGCATCGGCCTGCTCGCGCCGATCCTGCTCACCCTGTTCCGCGTGGTGCAGGGCCTTGCGATCGGTGGCGAGATCCCCGGTGCATGGGTCTTCGTCGCCGAGCATGTCCCGCCGAACCGCGTGGGCCTTGCCTGCGCGAGCCTCACCTCCGGGCTTACCGCGGGCATCCTGATCGGTTCGCTGGTCGCTGCGGGGCTGAGCGCCCGGCTGTCGCCGGAGGACATGCTGTCGTATGGCTGGCGCATCGCGTTCATCCTCGGCGGCATCTTCGGCTTCTTCGCCGTGTACCTGCGCCGCTGGCTCAGCGAGACCCCGGTGTTCGCCCGCATGCGCGAACGGAAGGAGCTAAGCGCGGAACTGCCGGCCTGGGTCGTGCTGCGCGACCACCGCGCGGGCACCATCCTGTCCATGCTGGTGACCTGGGTGCTCACCGCTGCCATCGTCGTCGATATCCTCATGACGCCCACGTTGATGCAGACCGCCTTCGGGATCGACCAGGCGCGTGCGTTCAGCGGCGGCAGCCTCGCCGCGCTGGCACTCTGCTTCGGCTGTTTCTTTGGCGGCCTGCTGGTCGACCGCGTCGGCCGCGGCATGGCCCTGCTGGTGGGTTCGATAGGCTTGCCGGTCGCCACGTACCTGCTGTACCTGGACCTGCATGCGGGCGGGGCGAACATGATGGTGCTGTACCCGTTGGCCGGGCTGTTTGCTGGCGTGGCGGGCGTTATCCCCGCCGTATTGGTCGCGGCGTTTCCGCCAGCGATCCGCTTCTCCGGGATTTCGTTGTCCTACAACGTCGCCTACGCGATCTGTGGAGCGGCCACGCCGCTGCTCGTGGGCTTCCTGGCGAAGTCAGCGGGCGGCCTTGGCCCGGCCCATTACGTCGCCGCGGTCGCCCTGGTCGGGGTGGGTTGCGGGCTGTACCTGCTGTCGTCGCGGAGCCGCAGCTACCTGGGATGAACCCGGCCGTTTCACGGCCGCTTCATCCGCGTGAGGGAGCTTGAACGAATTGTCACACCGCGGTAGTTGCAAACCGCGCCGGGCGTTCGGCATGCTTCGCGGCGTAACCCGCCGGTTCCCCACGGCCTTGTCGTTCCCCCACCCTCGACGCGCTCCAGACCCATGACTGATGTCATCACCCTTGGCTGGCGCGAACGGCTCGCCCTTCCGTCGCTAGGGGTTTCCGTTCTCAAGGCAAAACTCGACACGGGCGCGCGCACGTCGTCGCTGCACGTCGAGTGGCTGGAAGTGGACGAACGCGCGGACGGCACGTGGCTGCGCTTCCAGGTGCGCACGACCCGCAAGGGCGGCCTCTCCGCCCCGTGCGAGGCCCGTGCCCTTGGCCGTCGCGCCGTGACCGATTCCGGTGGCCACACCACCGAGCGCTGGTTCATCGAAGCCGAAATCGAGCTCGCCGGCCAGCGCTTCCTGGCCGAGGTGAACCTGACCAACCGGCGGCACATGCTGTTTCCCCTTTTGCTCGGCCGGACGGCGCTGCTTGGGCGCTTCCGTGTCGACCCTTCGCTTTCCTATTCGCAGACGCCGCGCCGCGCCGTCCGGGAACCCACATGAAGATCGCCATCCTGTCGCGCAACGCGCGGCTGTATTCCACGCAGCGCCTCGTCGAGGCGGCGCGCAAGCGCAAGCACACGGTGAAAGTGCTCGATCCGCTGCGCTGCTACATGAGCATCGCGCCGCAGTCGTTCGCCATCCACTTCAAGGGCAAGCCGCTGGGGCCGATCGACTGCGTGATCCCGCGCATCGGCGCCTCGAGCACCTTCTACGGCACGGCCGTGCTTCGCCAGCTGGAGCTGATGGGGGTCATGACCCCGAATCCCTCGGACGCCGTGCTGCGCGCCCGTGACAAGCTGCGCTGCCTGCAGATCCTGGCGACCCGCGGTATCGACATGCCCCTGACGGCCTTCGGCGATAACCCGGATGACACCAGCGATCTCCTGGCCATGCTGGGTGACCCCCCGCACATCATCAAGCTCAACGAAGGTACCCAGGGTGCCGGCGTGGTGCTGGCCGAGAAGCGCTCCGCGTCGCAAAGCGTCATCGAGGCCTTCCGTGGTCTCTATGCCAACTTCCTCGTCCAGGAATTCATCCGCGAGGCCAACGGCAGCGACCTGCGCTGCTTCGTGGTCGGCAATGAGGTGGTGGCCTCGATGCAGCGCTCGTCGGCCCCGGGCGAATTCCGGGCCAACCTGCACCGGGGTGGCAGTGCCGCGGCGGTCGAGCTCTCCGATGAGGAGCGCCGGGTCGCCATCGAGGCCGCCTCGGCCCTCGGCCTGGAGGTGGCCGGCGTGGACCTGCTCCGCTCGTCCCGCGGCCCGCTGCTGCTGGAAGTGAATGCCTCGCCGGGCCTGGAAGGCATCGAAGGCAGCACCGGGGTGGACGTGGCCGGGGCCATCATCGCCCACTGCGAGGCCCGCCACGCCGCCCGCCCGGTCGCGCCCAAGGTCCGCAAGGCCAGGTCTCCCAAGGGGTTAACAGCGATTTAAACGGCGACCCCCTATAAAGGTCCCACTGTGATTCCGCGAGTCGGAGTGACGGTATCGGGGCAGGAGTTCTTTCGGCCCGGGCGGGTTTCCGCCCGGGCCTTTCTTTTAATGCTGTCCGGTTCACGGATTCCCCGTTAAGCTTGTTGTCGCAATACTTTTGCGACAGCACAACGGAGTGCCGCAATGCGCGTCCTGGTCATCGAAGACAACACCGACATCGCCACCAACATCGGGGACTACCTCGAGGACAGGGGCCATGTCGTCGATTTTGCCGGCGACGGCGTCACCGGCCTGCACCTGGCCGTGGTTCACGATTTCGACGTGATCGTGCTCGACCTGACCCTGCCGGGGATGGACGGGCTCGATGTCGCGAAGAAACTGCGCCACGAAGCCCACAAGCAGACCCCGGTGCTCATGCTCACCGCCCGCGACTCGCTGGAGCACAAGCTCACCGGCTTCGAGTCCGGCGCGGACGATTACATGACCAAGCCGTTCGCCCTGCAGGAGCTGGCGGCCCGCCTCGAGGTGCTGGCCCGCCGCGGCAAGGGCCCGCAGAGCCGCGTGCTCAAGGTCGGCGGCCTCACCTACAACCTGGATACCCTCACGGTCACCCGCGAAGGCAAATCCATCCAGCTCAACCCGATCGGCCTGAAGCTGCTCCAGGCGCTGATGGAGGCCAGCCCGTCCGTCGTGACGCGGCAGGATCTCGAACAGCGCGTGTGGGGCGAGGAACTGCCGGATTCGGATTCCCTGCGCGTGCACATCCATGGCCTGCGCGCCGCTATCGACAAGCCGTTCGAGAAGCCGTTGATCCACACCCGCCACGGTATCGGGTATCGCATGGTCGACCCGGATGCGGTCCCGACGTAAGCT
>NZ_JBQCFT010000324.1:0-10384 GCF_051958795.1 Luteibacter sp.
GTCATGGCGGTAGGTGGCCTGTGGCTGGTCCGCCAGCAACCGGACGACTATGCCTCGCTGGCGCACCTCGACCTGCCCATGCTGGCGGCGACGTTCGCCATCGCCATCACCGCCACGCTGGTCGCTGGCCTGCTGCCTGCATGGCGTGCGTGCCAGGTCACTCCCGCCCTGCAGCTGAAGAGTTCGTGATGCTGGATATCCGACCCATTCTTTCGACGCTCAAGCGCCACAAGGTCACCGCGATCCTGCTGGTGCTGGAAATCGCGCTGACGTGCGCCATCGTCTGCAATGCCGTGTTCCTGGTGCGCCAGCGGCTCGACTGGATGGCCATGCCCAGCGGCATCGACGAGGCCAACGTGGTTGAGGTGCGGCCGGTCAACATCGGCTCGACGCCGGCCATGCATGCGCGTGTGGATGAAGCCCTGAACGCCCTGCGGCAGATCCCCGGGGTGGAGCACGCGGCCCTGGCCAATGAGATCCCCTTCGGTGGCGAGTCCTGGAACGACGGCATCAAGCTGGACCCGGACGTGGTCGCGCCCGCCATGCATGTCACGGCGTTCTACGGCGACAACCTTATCGATGCGTTTGGCTTGCAGTTGCTCAAGGGGCGCAACTTCGCGTCCGACGAGTACGCGTGGCTCGATGACATCACCAGCGGACGAAAGG
The DNA here is from genome assembly GCF_051958795.1 of Luteibacter sp. Classification (GTDB taxonomy): domain Bacteria; phylum Pseudomonadota; class Gammaproteobacteria; order Xanthomonadales; family Rhodanobacteraceae; genus Luteibacter. Next base: position 667 of record NZ_JBQCFT010000324.1, read on the forward strand.
ACGTGGTGATCCCGCACGTGGTCATCATCACGCGGTTCATGGAAGACCGGTTGTTCCACGGCAACGCGCTGGGCAAGACGCTTTACTACGGCGGCGAACCGATGCGGGTTGTTGGCGTGGTACGCGACGTGGCGCGGCCCAGTATCGCGGACCGTTCACTCACCTATGGCAGCATGATCCTGCCCGTTCACATGAGCGAAGGCCTCGGTGCGACCTACGTGATGCGCACGGCGCCCGGCCAGTCCGATGCGGTCCTGAAGGCGGCAGCTGCGAAGCTTCGCGAGCTCGACCCGAACCGGGTGATCCAGCGCAAGCGACATTACAGCGAGGTGCGCGCCGCTTTCTTCGCCAGCGACCGTGCCATGGCGGGCCTGCTCGTCGGGGTGTGCATCGCGCTGCTTATCGTGACCGCCCTGGGGATCGTGGGCCTGGGCAGCTTCTGGGTGGCGCAGCGGCGCCGGCAGATCGGCGTGCGCCGCGCGCTGGGTGCGACGCGCAGCGATGTCCTGCGTTACTTCCAGACCGAGAACTTCCTTCTCGCCACCATGGGCATCGTCCTCGGCATGGTGCTCGCCTATGGCATCAACATCGTGCTGATGGTGTTCTACGAACTGCCGCGGTTGCCGCCGCATTACCTGCCGCTCGGGGCTATCGCCCTCTGGCTGCTGGGCCAGGCCGCCGTGTATGCCCCTGCGCGACGTGCATCGTGCGTACCACCTGTCGAGGCCACGCGTGGGAACTGAGTTCGCGTATTACCTGGAAATGGCGGTCCGTAGCCTGCGACGGAACCCCATGCTCACCGCCCTGATGATCCTCGCCGTGGCCCTGGGCATTGGCGCCTGCATGACGACGCTGACGGCGTTGCACGTGCTGAGTGGTGATCCGCTCCCCGGCAAGAGCGGCAGCATCTACATGCCGCGCATCGATCCAACAGCCCTCGAGTCCGGCAATGATCCGCTGCCGCCGGATGAGGTGACCTGGATCGACGGCATGGCCATGCTGCACGCGCGCCGGGCGACGTACCAGGCGCTGATGGTTGGCGGGCTGGGTACCATCCGCCCGGAGGATCCGGCCATCGATCCGTTCATGGCGCCCGCGCGTTACACGACCGCCGATTTCTTCCCGATGTTCGACGTGCCGTTCCGCTTCGGTGGGGACTGGAATGCGGTGGACGATGAACGGCGTGCCCGTGTGGCCGTCATCAGCGACACGCTCAACCAGCGGTTGTTCGCCGGTGCGAATAGTGTTGGACGGTCGATCCATGTGAACGACGCTACGTTCCGCATCATCGGTGTCCTCGCCCCGTGGCGCCCCGTGCCGCATTTCTACGACACGAACACCGGTGATTACACCACGGCCGAAGACATCTTCGTGCCGCTCGGTGCCGCGCGAGACACACAGCTACCACGCGACGGCGGCATCTCGTGTTGGGGCCAGGGGAGTGGGCAGGAGGAGCAGATGGAATCGGCATCATGCGTCTGGCTACAGTTCTGGGTGCAGCTCGATACCCCGGCAGCAGTCAACGCCTACCAGTCGTTCCTCGATGGTTACGTCCGCGAGCAGCACGCGTCGGGTCGCTTCGAACGCCAGACGCCGGCATCGCTGACGAGCGTGCCTGCGTTCCTGGACGAGAAGAAGGTCGTACCCGACGACGTGCGCCTGCAGTTCTGGCTGGCCGTATCCTTTTTTGCCGTATGCCTCGTGAACACCGTGGGGCTGATGCTCGCGAAGTTCCTGCGCCGTGCGGGTGAACTTGGCGTGCGCCGCGCACTCGGCGCGTCGCGGCGGGACATCTTCGCGCAGCTCGTGGTCGAGGCCGGGATCATCGGTTTCGTCGGCGGGCTCGTCGGCCTCGGCTTCGCCTGGATCGGCCTGATGCTCATACGTATCAATCCCGACCACAGCGCGCAGCTCGCCCACCTGGACCTCACCATGCTGGTGACGACCTTCCTCCTCTCGGTCGCGGCGGCCATGCTGGCCGGGCTGTTTCCCGCGTGGCGCGCCTGCCAGGTGCCGCCGGGCCTCCACCTGAAGAGCCAGTGACATGCGCCTGGATATCGCCCCCATCCTCGCGGCGCTTGGCCGCCACCGGATCACGGCCACCCTGCTCGTGCTGCAGATCGGCCTGACCTGCGCGATCGTCTGCAATGCGCTGTTCCTCGTGAACGACAGGCTCCGCTGGATCGATACCCCCAGTGGTGTCGAGGAAGACCGACTCGCGAACATCGACCTTTCGTCGCCCGGGAAGAACGTGGATATCCACGCGCGCACCGAGGCGGACCTGGCCATCCTCCGCGCCGTGCCCGGCGTGGAGGGCGCGGAAGCGGTCAATTCCGTTCCCTTCGGCTCGCGCTCCTGGAGCACCAATGTCCGGCTTTCATCCGATGAGAAGCAGCCACGGGCCAGTGTCGCGGAGTATTACGGCAAGGGCGTCGGTGAACTCTTCGGAGCGAAACTGCTGGAGGGGCGCTGGCTGCGGCCGGATGAATACCAGTGGGTCGATGACGTAGTCGCCAAGAAGGCCGAGGCGGCCCACGTGATCGTGGTCACCGCCGCCGTGGCGCGCCGGTTGTTCCCTGGCAAGGATGCGTGGGGCCAGGTCCACTATATGCATGGCGCGGATTACCGGATCGTGGGCGTGGTGGCCCAGCTCGCACGTGCCTCCGGCATGCGCGACAACGTCGACGAGGTCATCCTCACCCCGTGGCGCATGCTGCCGACTTACGGCGCCGGCTACGTGATAAGGACGGCGCCCGGCAAGGCGGGCGAGGTGCTCGAAGCGGCCGCAGCGGCGCTGAAGAAGCAGGATCCGCGACGCGTCATCCTGGAGAAGGTGACCTTCCGTGAGATCCGCGAGCGCTTCTTTGCGAGCGACCGTTCGCTCATGGCCATGCTGATCGGTGCCTGCGTGGTGCTGCTCGCGGTCACGGCCCTTGGCATCGTCGGCCTTGCCAGCTTCTGGGTGGCGCAAAGGCGTCGGCAGATCGGCGTGCGTCGCGCGCTCGGTGCGACGCGTGGCGACGTGCTGCGCTACTTCCAGACCGAGAACTTCCTCCTGGCCAGCATGGGCATCGGACTCGGGATGGTGCTCGCCTACGGCATGAACCTCGTGCTGATGCTGCATTACGAGATCCCGCGACTCCCGCTGGCCTACCTGCCCGCCGGGGCGCTGACCCTCTGGCTGCTGGGCCAGGCCGCCGTGCTCGCCCCGGCCCTGCGCGCGGCCGCGGTCTCGCCCGTGGAGGCTACCCGTGGCTAGAATGGGGGTTGCAACCTTTTCCGGGGGAGATGCATCCATGACGGCATGCAAAGGGACAAGATGCGCTGCGTACTGATCATTGACGACAACCCCGCCGTGGGCGAGGCGCTGTCGCTCGCGCTGAGCCTGCGCGATATCCGGCCGCTGGTGGCCCTCACGCCCGAAGACGGGCTGGCCACGCTCGCGCGCGAGCGCGTCGACGTCGTGATCCAGGATATGAACTTCACCGCCGACACCACGTCCGGTGAAGAGGGTGCGGCGTTGTTCAAGGCCATCCGGGCCCGCCACACCGACCTGCCGGTCATCCTGCTTACGGCCTGGACCCATCTGGAAGCGGCGGTCGAACTGGTGAAGGCCGGCGCGGCCGACTATCTCGCCAAGCCCTGGGACGACACCAAGCTGCTTGCGACGGTCGAGAACCTGCTTGAGCTTTCCGAGACCACGCGCGAGGTCACCCGGGCGCGTAACGAGCGCCGACGCCGACGCGAGGCGCTGGAAAGCAAATACGAGCTCGATGGCCTGGTGTTCGCTTCCGAGGCCATGAGCCGCACGGTCGAGCTGGCCTGCCAGGTCGCGCGTTCCGACGTGCCCGTGCTCATCACCGGCCCGAACGGTGCGGGCAAGGAGCGTATTGCCGCCATCGTCCACGCGAATTCGCCGGTCCGCCGTGGCCCGTTCATCGCGGTGAACTGCGGCGCCTTGCCTGGCGACCTCATCGAAGCCGAGCTGTTCGGTGCCGATGCCGGCGCCTACACCGGTGCGAACAAGGCCCGTGAGGGCCGTTTCGAGTTGGCCGATGGTGGCACGCTGTTCCTCGATGAAAACGGCAACCTGCCGCTGCCGGGGCAGATGAAGCTCCTGCGCGTGCTGGAGACCGGCCAGTTCGAACGGCTCGGCTCGGGGCGCACCCGCCAGGTCAAGGTGCGCGTCGTCAGCGCGACCAACGCGGACCTGAAGGCGATGATTGCCGCCGGGACGTTCCGCGAGGATCTCTACTACCGCCTCAACGTCATCGACGTGAACCTGCCGCCGCTCTCGGAGCGTTGCGACGATATCCTTCCGCTGGCCGAGTTCTTCCTGGATGGGAAGGCCGAGCTGAGTGAGGATGCGCGCGAGGCGCTGCTTGCGCATGCGTGGCCGGGCAACGTCCGTGAACTGAAGAACGCCATGGCGCGCGCCGCGCTGCTGGCGGCGGGTGGCCGCATCGAGCCTTCGCACCTCAACCTGCCCATGCCCACCGCTTCCACCAACCGCAACCTGGATGAACCCAGCCGCGAATCGGTCGAAGCGGCGCTGGCCACGGCCGGCGGTGTCGTCAGCCGTGCCGCGAGCAGCCTGGGCCTCTCGCGCCAGGCGCTATACCGGCGCATGGAGCGCTACGGGCTCGCGGTCTGATACGTTCCATGCCATGAAGCGCTTCTCGCTTGAAGGTCGGATGGCCATCGTCGTCGCTGCCTCGGCGGTGATGGGAGCGCTCGTCTTCGCGGGCGTCGCGATCTGGCCCTTTCCGCAGGCGGTCGCCTGGCTCGACGAACTGGCGAAGAACCCCGGCCACGCCGTCGTGCCGGGGCCGTCGGAGCCGGTGGATACACGCACGGCGCTCATCATCTGCTTCCTCCTCCTTGTGCCCCTCTCCGCGTGGATGGCGCATGTGCTGGTGGAACCGATTCGCCGGCTCATGCGCGCGCTGGAAAGCGCCGTGGCCAGTTACCGCGACGGCGACTACAGCATGTCCATCGGCACCGACCGCATGGACGAGCTCGGTGACCTGATCCGCATGCACAACCAGCTCGGCACGATCCTGCGCGAACAGCGGCAGAACCTGGCCCAGCGTGAGCTCCTGCTGGATACCGTCGTGCAGAACACGCCAGTGGCGCTGGTGTTGACCGACGCTTCGGGCAAGGTCACCTACGCCAACATCGCCGCGCGCCATCTCTTCAACGAGGGCAGGGCGCTCGCGGGGCTCGATTTCGCCAGCGTGCTCGCGGCGATGCCGGAGAACCTGCGCGTCGCGGCGGCGGCGGGCGAGGATGCGCTGTTCACCGTGGAGATGGAGGGTAGCGAGGAGACCTTCCATCTTTCGCAGCGCGGGTTCCGCCTGCAGGGGCGGCCGCATCGCCTGCAACTGTACCGGCGCATGACCCGGGAGCTCTCGCGCCAGGAAGTGCACACGTGGAAACGCGTGATCCGCGTCATCAGCCACGAACTCAACAATTCACTGGCGCCGATCTCCTCGCTCTCGCACTCCGGTGCCGAGCTGGCGCGGCGCGGTGACCTCGAACGTCTTCCGGGTGTGTTCGCCTCGATCGGCGATCGTGCGAAGCACCTGCACGGGTTTATCTCCGGCTACGCCAGCTTCGCCAAGCTCCCCGCACCGCAGGCACGTGAGATCGCCTGGGAGCCGTTCCTCGAGGCCCTTGGCCTGCACGCGCGCTTCGAACTCAGTGCGCCGCCGCCCAAGCAGCCGGGCTGGTTCGATCCCACCCAGATCGAGCAGGTGCTGATCAACCTGATCAAGAACGCCCACGAGGCGGGTGGCGATGAGAAGGACGTGACCGTGGGTGTCCATATCGTGGGGCGTGACTGCCTTATCGATGTGTCCGACCGCGGCCCCGGCATGAGCGAGACGGTCCTCGCCCAGGCGCTGTTGCCGTTCTATTCGACCAAGCGCTCCGGTACGGGGCTGGGCCTTGCCCTGGCCCGCGAAATTTCGGAAGCCCATGGCGGCCGCATTGCGCTGGCGAATCGCGAAGGCGGTGGCCTGCGCGTGACCCTGGTGCTCCCAGCCGGCCCGCACTGATTCGCTTCGCCTATACTCCGGTTGAATTCACGCCGAAGGGAGTAGGGCACCATGGGAAGCATCGTCGCGCTGGTCGTGATCGTCGTCGCGGTCATCGTCCTGGCCAAGTTGATCCGCATCGTGCCCCAGGGCTACGAATGGACCGTGGAAATGTTCGGCAAGTACACGGGCACGCTGACGCCCGGCCTGCATTTCCTCATCCCGTTCGTCTACAACATCGGGCGCAAGATGAACATGATGGAGCAGGTGCTCGATGTTCCCTCGCAGGACGTGATCACCAAGGACAACGCCGTCGTCCGCGTGGATGGCGTGGTGTTCTACCAGGTGCTCGACGCGGCCAAGGCGGCGTACGAGGTCGCGAATCTCGAGATGGCCGCGCTCGCGCTCATCATGACCAACATCCGCACCGTGCTCGGCTCCATGGACCTGGACGAAAGCCTGAGCCAGCGCGATGCCATCAACGCCAAGCTGCTCACCGTCATCGACGAGGCCACGCACCCCTGGGGCGTGAAGGTCACCCGCATCGAGATCAAGGACATCTCGCCGCCGCGCGACCTCGTGGACGCGATGGCCCGGCAGATGAAGGCCGAGCGCGAGAAGCGCGCCAACATCCTCGATGCCGAGGGCTTCCGCCAGGCCGCGATCCTCAAGGCCGATGGCGAAAAGCAGTCGGCGATCCTCGAGGCCGAGGGCAAGAAGGAAGCGGCTTTCCGCGAGGCCGAAGCGCGCGAGCGCCTGGCCGAGGCGGAAGCGAAGGCCACCACGATGGTCTCCGGCGCCATCGCCAGCGGCGATGTCAACGCACTGAATTACTTCGTCGCCACCAAGTACGTCGAGGCGCTGGTGGAGATGGCCAAGAGCCCGAACCAGAAGACCTTGCTGCTGCCGATGGAATCGGTGGGCATCCTGGGTTCGCTGGCCGGCATTGCTGAACTAGCGAAAGATTCGCTCACCAGCCAGCGCGTGCAGGCACCGCAGGTCGGCCCGCAGCCGCCGCGCACGCCACCGCTGGCGCGCTGAGCCACCATGGGGGAGGTCGCCATGCATTACATCTGGTGGATCGTGGCATTGCTGCTGATCGGCGGCGAAGTGATCATGCCCGGCTATTTCATGCTGTGGATCGGCATCGCCGCCGCGGCCATGGGTATCGTGCTGTTCGCAGTCCCCGAATTGGGCCCGCTCACGCAGGCCGTGCTGTTCGCGGCCTTCACCTTCGTTTCCTGTTTCGCGTACTGGAAGTTCGTGCGGCCGCGGATCGCCCGCGTGCCTTCGGGCAACGAGCGCCTGAACCGCCGGGGCGAGCAGTTGATCGGCCAGCGCTTCACGCTGTGCGATGCCATCGTCAATGGGCGCGGCAAGGCGAAAGTGGGCGATGGCATGTGGCTGGTGAACGGCCCCGATCTTCCCCTGGGCGCTACGGTCGAGGTGACCGGGATCGAGGGCACCACGCTAAGGGTCAAGGCGGTGGAGGTTGGCTGACATCCCGCCGATGGCGGTGCCGGTGAGCTTCGCCACCACGGCGATCAACACCCGCATCGCCTTCCTCACCGAACTGGCGCGGCGCCTGCACCAGTACGGCACCACCGCGCCCCGCCTGGAAACGGCGATCGCGCGGTCCGCGCAGCGTATCGGCCTCTCGGCCGAGGTGTGGTCCAGCCCCACGGCGATCATCGTCTCGTTCGCCGACCTGGGGCAGGGTGAGGACGGCGTGGCGCAGGTGACCCAGGTCATGCGCCTGCCTCCCGGCGACGTGAACCTGGCCCGCCTTGTCGAGGCCGACCGCATCGCGGACGCGGTGATCGACGGCCAGATGGAATTGCGCGAAGGGTTCCACCTGCTCCGCAAGCTTGGCGCGCCGGAGACCTTCCGCGCGGAGCTGGGCGTGATCGCCAGTTATGGGCTTTGCGCCGCCAGCGTCGTGGCGCTGCTGCTGCACAGCGCGTGGCCCGACCTGGTCACGGCCGGCATCATCGGGGTGGTCATCGGCTGCATCACCGTCGCCTCGGGGAGCCGCCCGCGCCTCGCCGCGGCCAGCGAGGCGATCAGCGCCATGGTTGCCACGGCGATCGCTACCGTGGTCGCCGCTTACATCGTCCCGCTGGCGCTGAAGTCGGTCATCCTGGGCAGCCTCATCGTGCTGCTGCCCGGCATGGCACTCACCACGGCCGTCCGCGAGATCTCCAGCCAGCACCTCGTTGCGGGCGTCGCCCGCATGGGCGGCGCGGTGGCCACCCTGCTGAAACTCACCTTCGGCACCGTCGCAGCGACGCAGATCTGCGAGGCGCTCGGCATCGTGCCGCACGATTACGCCCTCCCGCCGCTGCCGGGCTGGGCGGACTGGCCTTCGCTCGTCCTCGGCGCGTTCTCGTTCGCGATCCTTTTCCGCGCGGCCCGGCGCGACTGGCTGGTCGTCATGGGCGCGGTCATCCTGGGCTACCTCGCCACGCGCTGGGGCGGCCAGATCTCCGGTTCGCTGCCCGGCGCCCCGTTCGGCGTGTTTATCGGCGGCGTGCTGCTGGGCTCGCTAAGCAACGTGTATGCCCGCTTCGCGCAGCAGCCCGGCGCGGTGGTGCGCGAGCCCGGCATCATCCTGCTGGTGCCCGGGTCGGTGAGCTTCCGCAGCGTGTCGTTCCTGCTCGACCACGATACGTCGCTGGGCATGGACACGGGCCTGCTCGGCGTCACCCTGCTGGTCTCCCTCGTGGCCGGCCTGCTGTTCGGCGACCTGATCGTCGCCCCCCGCCGCTCCCTCTAACTGCGCCACCCACTTGTGGGAGCGCGCTTGCGCGCGATGGGTGCTCGCGGCAGACCCCATCGCGCGCAAGCGCGCTCGCACATGAAACAAAAAAAGCCCCCGAATTAACCGGGGGCCTTTTTCGTTGCTGCGGATTATTATCAGGCCAGCAGATCGCTTTCTTTCTTGCCAGCCTTGAGTGCCTCATTAAACCAGCGCGGGCGCTTGCCACGACCCGACCAGGTCTGTTCCGGATCGGTCGGATTGCGATATTTGGCGGCGACCGTGGTGCCAACACGCCGCGACTTGGGCGCGCGGACGCCGAAGACATCGTCAAATGTGAGCCCTTCTTCCTTGATCATCGCGTTGATTTTCTCGCGAAGCCTCGTGACCTTTTCCTTCTGCAGCTCGCCCTGGCGGGACTGGGCCTTGGCGATCAGCTCGGTGAGCTGGGTGTGGTTGAGGTTCTTGATATCGACGGCCATGGCATCCTCCCGGGGGTTGGTATTGACGGACCATTAGGTAATGGCCATTGCCCGGCATTGTGGCGCAATAAATGTGTTTATGGGAGTGGTTTGATTATCTTTTATCTAATATCAGAAAAAACCTACACGGGAATAGGGTAATCGCCCTCATTAATTGTGAGGCTTTTCTGAAAACTTGCGACGGCATCGCCTGATCTGTTCGGTCGGGCTCGCCTTCGGCCTCGCGCTATGCAATCGGTTCATTCGCTGGCGCGAATGCATGTGTTGAGCGGCTGACGCCGCCTTGCGCTCGGACGTCTCCGGAAAGAGGCCTTGGGGCCCTGAGGTGGTCTAATCTTTCTGGACACCCCACGGGGATTCACGGCCAGAACGAGGTGAACCATGGGACGCAAGGACATTACGCAGGCGCAGCGGGACGAGGCGGTACATCTGATCCTGGC
>NZ_JBQCFT010000325.1:0-3113 GCF_051958795.1 Luteibacter sp.
CGCCGCCAGCCCCCATCGCGCGCAAGCGCGCTCCCACAACAGCTGGGCGCACGGCCTAGTTGACAGCACCCGCTCCGTGCGCGCATTGAAGGGCCTACACCCCTGAGCTACGAGGCCCACGATGGACGGCGTACTCATCACCGGCGCAGGCCCCACGGGCCTGGTGCTCGCCCTCTGGCTAACCGCCCAGGGCATCAAGGTCCGCATCATCGACAAGAAAGATGGCCCCGGGGATACCTCGCGGGCCATGGTCGTGCAGGCGCGCACGCTGGAGCTCTACCGCCAGCTTGACCTCACCGAAACCATCATGGCCGCTGGCCATCGCATGGTCGCGATCAACATGTGGACCCGCGGCAAGCACGCCGCGCGCCTGCCGTTGCAGGATGCCGGTGCGGGCATCTCGCCGTATCCGTCGCCACTGATGTATCCGCAGGATCACCATGAACGCGTCCTCGGCCAGCGCCTCGAAAGCATGGGCGTCACGATCGAGCGGCAGACCGAACTCGTCTCGCTGGAGCAGGGCGCGGATAGCGTCACCGCACGCATCCGTCGCGCCGATGGCAGCGAAGAAACCACCACCGCGCGCTACATCGCCGGCTGCGACGGTGCGCGTTCCACCGTGCGCGAGCAACTTGGCATCGGCTTCGAAGGTGGTACGTACCGCTCGGTGTTCTACGTCGCCGACGTGAAGCTCGAAGGGCTAAAGAACCCGGACGAAGGCAGCGTCTCGCTCGAGAACAACGACTTCGTCCTGATGCTGCCCTACGACAGTAACGGCCGCGCACGCCTGATCGGTACCGTCAGCGACGAGCGCGCCGAAACCGCTGAAAAACTCACCTTCGATGATGTACGCCAGGACGCGATCGGCCGCGTCGGCGTCAAGGTCGAAGAGGTCACCTGGTTCTCCAGCTACCGCGTGCATCACCGCGTCGCGGAAACCTTCCGCCGCGATCGCGTCTTCCTCCTCGGCGATGCCGGCCATGTGCACAGCCCGGCAGGCGGGCAGGGCATGAACACGGGCATCCTGGATGCGATCAACCTGGCGTGGAAACTTGCCGCCGTACTGCGCGGCGACGCACCCGATCCCTTGCTCGATACCTACGTGAAGGAACGCCAGGGCTTCGCCCACCAACTGGTCCAGACCACCGACCGCGGCTTCTCCCTGATGACCTCCGGCGGCAGCCTGGCCAACTTCCTGAGGGTGAACGTCATGCCCTACGCGGCACACGTGGCCTTCGAGATGGCGGCGGCGCGGCGGGCGATGTTCAAGCTGATCTCGCAGACCGAGCTGGCCTACCACGACAGCGCCCTGAGCGATGGCGAAGCGGGGAAGGTGAAGGGCGGCGACCGGCTGCCGTGGGTGCGGATGGGCGACAAGGACAACTACGGGCCGCTGGAGCGGATCGGCTGGCAGGTCCACGTATACGGCGAGCCCCGGCCCGAACTCATGGCCTGGTGCCTGCACCGGGGCGTGGCACTGCGCGACTTCGGCTGGGAGCCCGAGTTCGAGAAAGCCGGCCTGGCCGAGAACGCCGCCTACCTCCTGCGCCCCGACACCTGGGTGGCGCTGGCTGAGCCGGATGGCTCCGTGGAGGCCCTGGAGCGGTATTTCGAGAGCCACGGCCTGAAAAGCGGAGGGGCCAAAGCCGGGGAGGCCATGCGATAATCAAAGACCGCCTACCACGGACAGAACCACCATGCTGGATCCCGCACTCCTGCGCGGCCGCCTCGCTGAAACGGCAGAACGCCTCCGCGCCGCCCGCAATTTCCCCCTCGATGTCGCCACGATCGAGCGGCTGGAATCCGAGCGCAAGGCCCTCTCCACGGAGACCCAGGAGCTGCAGAACCTGCGAAACACCCGTTCCAAGGCCATCGGCCAGGCGAAAGCCAAGGGTGAGGACGTGGCGCCGCTCATGGCCGAAGTGGCCGGCATCGGCGACAAGCTGAAGGCCAACGAGCAGGCCCTGGCCGATGTGCAGGCCAAGCTGGCCGAGATCGCCGAGGGCATCCCGAACCTGCCGGACGCCGCCGTGGCGATCGGCAAGGACGAGTCCGAGAACGTCGAGATCCTTCGCTGGGGCCACGCCCGGGCGTTCGATTTCGCGGTGAAGGACCATGTCGACCTGGGCGCCCGCCACGGCTGGCTCGATGCCGACGCCGGCGCCAAGCTCAGCGGCGCGCGCTTCACCGTGCTCCGCGGCCAGCTCGCCCACCTGCACCGTGCGCTCGCCCAGTTCATGCTGGACCTGCACACCACGCAGCACGGCTACCTGGAACACAACATCCCGCTGATCGTGAACGCCGATGCCATGTACGGCACCAGCCAGCTTCCGAAGTTCGAGGAAGACCTGTTTGGCGTGCAGGTGGATGACAAGAAGCGTTACCTCATCCCGACCTCGGAAGTGGCGCTGACCAACCTCGTCCGCGACAGCATCGTCGAAGCCGACCAGCTGCCGATGCGTCTCACCGCGCACTCCATGTGCTTCCGCGCCGAAGCCGGCAGCTACGGCCGCGACACCCGCGGCATGATCCGCCAGCACCAGTTCGAGAAGGTCGAGATGGTGCAGGTCGTCGCGCCCGAAGCTTCGATGGACGCCCTCGAGGAAATGGTCGGCCACGCCGAAACCGTCCTGCAGAAGCTCGGCCTGCCGTACCGCAAGGTCATGCTCTGCACCGGCGACATGGGCTTCGCCGCCGCCAAGACCTACGACCTCGAAGTCTGGCTGCCCAGCCAGAACACCTACCGCGAAATCAGCAGCTGCTCCAACTGCACCGACTTCCAGGCCCGCCGCATGCAGGCCCGCTGGCGCAACCCGGCAACGGGCAAGCCGGAGCTGGTGCACACGCTCAACGGCTCGGGCCTGGCCGTGGGCCGCACCCTCGTCGCCGTGATGGAGAACTACCAGCAGGCGGATGGCAGCATCGAGGTGCCTGAGGTGCTGCGGCCGTATATGGCGGGGATCGAGGCGATTAGCTGAGCCGGTTCAGGTACAATCGGCGCGCCGGGGCTAAACCCGCGCGCCGTGGTTGACCACCCGCTGCAACAGCCCGGGTTGTGAAAATACGGAGAGATGGGCGAGTGGTTTTATGCCACAGTCTTGTAAAATGACGTA
>NZ_JBQCFT010000326.1:0-28327 GCF_051958795.1 Luteibacter sp.
GGCCGCCGCCACCGTTGGGCCGCGCGACGATGCCCTCGCCCTTGTGGGTGTAAGCCACCATGACCGACTGGAACCCTCGGTTGACGCCATCGTGGCCGAACCGCGGAGCGCCGTTCTCGAAGAGGAAAACGCCGAGGCCCCAGTTGTCCTTCACCGGCGTCAGCATCTGCCGGGCCATGGCGGGTGAAAGCAGGTGGCCCTTCTTCCCGGCGGCGGAGGCCTGGATATCCATAAGCAGCCTGGCCAGGTCGCTGGCCGTGGTCCACAAGCCTGCGGGAGCCTCCTCGGGGAGTACCTCGTAGTTACCCGGTATCGGGCTGCCATTCTCATGGCCGAATGCGATGTTGGTGCGGATCGCCTCGGATGGGGGCTGGGTATACGAACTGCGAGTCATGCCTAGCGGGCGCAGGACCTCGCGTTGCTCCAGTTCATCGAAAGGCACGCCGGTGACATCGGAAAGTGCAACCTGCGTAATGACATATCCGCCGCCCGAGTATTCGAACTGGGCACCCGCCGGGAGAATGCTGCGCACAGGGCCGGTGTTGGCTGGCGGGACGCCGTCCAGGAGTTGCACGGGAGTAGGAAGTTTGTCGCCCGGTGCATAGCCGCTGAAGCCGTGCATGCCGAGGCCGGCGGTGTGGCTTAGTAGCTGACGGAGAGTGACTCCATTCGGCGCAAGCTTGGAATCCTTTGGCAGTTGCCAGGACTTGAGCGCATCGTTGATGTTCGCATCCAGCCCGATCTTGCCTTGTTCAACGAGGCGCAGCGCGAGCACTGCCGTTGGCACCTTGCTGATCGACGCCGACTGGAAGGCCGTATCCGGTGTTACCGGCGCGCAACCCACGGTATCGCGAACGCCCCAGCCTCGGGCCCAATCGATTTTGCCGTTGTGGATAACGGCGACGCTTAAGCCAGGTACGCCGTACTGCTGCATGCGTTCGGCCAGGGTGAATGGCTTATCGCCCTGCTTGATGACCGCGGGTTGCAGGTGGGTCTCGATATGGCGGGTGTGGGCGTTGCTGGGACCGCCTGCGGATTCATCGGGAGTAGGGCAGGTAGCGGCCCGAGCGGCGGCGGGGGCCGCGAGGATACCGGCGATAGCGACCGAGCCGCGCAGCGCAAAGCCGGCGAGTGAGATCTTCATGCATAGTTCCCCGTGCGGTTATCTACTAGATGTGTAGTAGATATAGGCCGGTGGGTGAGGTGTTGTCAACTACATGCTTAGTAGTTGACGCAAGACGATCTACATGGAAGGACGGATCGAAAGCTCCATGAAGGCCATGGAGGTCCGCTTTGAAGGACACATCAAGCGCATCGAAGGGTCGATCACCCAGGTCGACGCATCCGTCAAGGATGTAGAAGCATATGTCAGGCGCGTCGACGTCAAGGCGGATGCGCTGGGCCCCGAATTCGTGAGCTTCAAGAAGCCCTTTGAGGAATTGAAGCGGGACGTAAAAGACCTCGTGTCCTGGAAGCGCAAGGTCTGGGGCATGGTGCTTCTGGTTGCCGTCATCGGGCCCGTAGGCACGGCGGCATTTTCCTTCATCAGCACGCACATCGAGTGGAAATCGTCATCGACCGCGACGGCCACCGCAGTTGCCGCACCTTCGCCGATAGCGAACCATTGATGCCTCAGGCTGTGGGCATGGCCGCTTCGCGACGGCAAGCGGCAGCAAGCAGATCCAGAAAGCCGAACAGCTTTTCGTTCATCGCGCGGTAGTCGTTTGCCCGGAGGGCATCCGGCTGCTGCACGAAGCGATGGCTCGTCAGCGCCGGGAATTCGGCCTCCGAGGCCGCGATCAGCAATTCGATTTCCTGTGCCGTCAATTCCATATGGCACTGGAAACCGTACACGAGCGGCGCGTATTCGATGATCTGGCGCGGGCAGCCCGCGCTGTAGGCAATGACCACCGCGTCCTTGGTAAGGCCGGGCATGTCGTTATGCCAGTGACCGACGTCCAGCGTCGCGCCGAAGTGCTGGAACATGGGGTGGCCCACGCCGGCCGCCGTCAGGGCGATGGGAAACTTGCCGATTTCCTTTTCGGGGCTGTGCTCGAACGGCGCGCCAAGTGCATTGCCGATGAGCTGCGACCCCAGGCAGACGCCGATGACTGCGCGATCGGCTTTCACGCAATCGCTGATGAGCTCGCATTCTGCGGCCGCGTCGAAGTGCGGGCATTCGTCCTTCGTAGTGGCCGGGCTTTGCGGGCCGCCCATGACGATGAGCAGGTCTATGTCCTCTGCCGAGGCGGGTAGGGGCTCGCCGAGATAAACGCGCGAATGGGTGATCGCATGGCCCCGGGCTTTTGCCCAGGTCTCGAACGCACCGGGTGCCTCGAAAGCTTCGTGGACGACGAAATGGACGCGCATGGGGATGCCTTTGATCGATATGGGAATATCCCTGATACCGGCTAATGATGACCAGCACCCGCCGGCGTGACAAGGTCGCTATCGGTTATAGGCGGCTTGCTCTAGAGTGCCCCGTTGACCTCGGTTTTAAGCAAGCAGCAAGGCATGCCCATTTCGGCTCTATCGGACATCCAGGCGCCCACGCCGGCCCGGAAACACTTTCCCGCCCTCGATGGGCTGCGCGGCGTCGCCGCTATCGCCGTGGTGGTCTTCCATTTCATGGAGATGGTGATCGGCAATTACAGCGACCTGTTTATCGGGCATGGCTGGCTGGCGGTGGATTTCTTCTTCTGTCTTTCCGGATTCGTCATCGGCTATGCGTATGACGATCGTGTCGGTTCCATGGGGAAATGGAACTTCGCCAGGGTCCGGCTGATTCGCCTGCATCCGATGGTGGTGTTTGGGTCGGTGCTCGGTCTGATCACACTGTATGTGGATCCGTTTCGGCCGGGAGCTCTCCCGTACAGTGCAGGGCAGGTCAGCCTTATCTTCCTGGCGTCGCTCTTCCTGATTCCCTACCCGGCCATGCAAGAGCGCGGCTTCTGCCTGTTCAGCCTGAACTCGCCTGCATGGTCGTTGTTCTGGGAATACGTCGCGAATATCGTCTACGCGGTGTTCCTGTGCCGGCTGGGCCGGCGGGCGTTGGGCATAGCAACCGCAGGCGCGGCGCTGATTCTCTGCGCCGTGGGCTACAGGTACGGCAACCTGTGGGCCGGATTCAATGGCGAGACCTTCTGGGTCGGCGCTGCCCGGGTCAACTTCTCGTTCCTGGCAGGCCTGTTGGTTTATCGATGCGGCCTGGTCATCAAAAACCGCTTTGGTTTCTTCCTCCTCGCGCTGCTCCTGGTGTTCGCGCTTGTGATGCCGTACGCCAAGGGCGGATGGATCCGGGAAGCGGCCGTGATGATCATCTACTTTCCCCTGCTGGTGATGCTGGGGGCGGGCGCCACACTGGGCGAACGATCGAAGAAGTTCTGCAAGCTGGCCGGTGAGATCTCGTATCCGCTTTACATGACGCACTACGCCGTCATCTATGCATTCGGTAACTACTACGACAAGACCCATCCGGGTCCCACGGAGCTGGCGCTGGTGGTGATCGGGGGTGTTATTGCCATGGTCGGGTTCGCGTACCTGGTGATGAAGTTCTACGACATTCCGTTGCGGGCCCACCTGAGTCGTCGAAAGACGGGCAGGGCCAGCGGCGAGATAGGCCGAACCGCAGGCTGAGGTGCGGTTAGTGTGAATACGCATTAGGGCGGCGCGGCCCCGGCGACACGCCCTGTACGCCGTATGCACAACGCCGCTTCCGTCCCGCCGGGGACGTGAAAGGCCGCCGTGAAGGGCCTCACCTATGTAGTCACCGTCTTCAACACCTTTCTGTCTGCGATTCACGGATTCGCAGACAGGCTGGGCGCATGACTGCTAACGCCCAAAAGACGGCACTCGCCGAATTCGACCGCCTGCTCGAGGGCGATTCCTTTCCATGCTTTATGGGTCTTACGGCCCATCGCCGCGGCCAAGTCTCCCACGTCTTTGCTGGCGCCATGGCCTGCCCTGCGGATGACGCGAGGCTCGCCCGTGACATCGCGGCCTTCGCGAACGCGCAAAAGGCCGAAGATACCTTCCACAGCCTTGTGGTCCATTTCGTCGATGGAGCACCCATGGCAGAGGAAGCCTTCGAGAAGCTGCTCTTCAGGCGCCTCCAGGGAATCCATGATATTGATCGTGGCGAGCATGACTGGGATCCCGCCGTAAGCGACGATCCCGACGACCCGGCTTTCAGCATGAGCATCGGCGGCAAGGGCTTCTACGTGGTCGGCTTGCACCCCGGTGCGTCCCGCCCGGGCCGCCGGCTGTCCCACGCGGCGCTCGTATTCAACCTGCATGCCCAGTTCGAGTTCCTGCGCCAGGAAGGTCGCTACGATCGGCTGAAATCAGCCATCATCGACCAGGACATTGAGCGCAATGGGTCGTCTAACCCGATGCTGGCTGTTCACGGTTCAACCTCTGAAGCCCGCCAATACAGTGGGCGCAATAACACCGGTGAGTGGCGATGCCCATTCGCACCGAGATCCATGTCCCCCATGAGGAAGACGGCTTGAACCGAGTTACGATCCCGCCGCAGAGCGGCACGGCCTTTGTCCTCCGGCGTGGCCAGCGCCTGACGGTTATCGACCCGGAAGGGCAGCAAGTAAGCGACCTCGTGGCATTTAATGCCGATGACACGGCCGAGTGGTTATCGAGCGGACGCTCGCTCGACTACGCGAGCAAGTTCCTCCTGAGCACGGGGGACACCCTGTACTCGAACCGAAGCAGTCCCATGCTGGTGATCGGGCAGGACGACGTTAAGCGTCACGATTTCCTGCTGGCCCCGTGTTCAAGAGAGATGTTCTCGAAGCTCTACGGGCACACGGAGCCGCACCGTGGGTGTTTCGGAAATCTGGCCGAGGCTCTCGAGCCGTACGGCATCGCGCCGGACTGTATTCCGACCGCGTTTAATGTGTTCATGAACGTACAGGTAGACGGGATAACTGGCGCGCTATCAGTCGAACCACCGTTGAGCAAGGCTGGAGACGCCACTTCGTTCGTCGCGCAGATGGATCTGGTGATCGGCCTTACTGCATGTTCGGCGGGCTTGTCGAATAACTTTCGATTCAAGCCTATTGAGTACGTCGTAGGCTGACGAGGAGTCTGAGCCGTGGCGATCGCGCGGGTTGGGTGTGCAGGCTGGTCCTTGCCATCGGCAGTGGCCGCCGAATTCCCGACTGGCGGAAGCCATCTCGAGCGTTACGCACAGCGCTTCTCCTGTGTCGAAATCAACAGCTCGTTCTATCGGCCGCATCAGGAGAGAACATATCGGCGGTGGGCAGCGAGTGTTCCAGCTGGCTTCGCTTTCAGCGTGAAGGTTCCGCGTTCGATTACCCACGACCTTCGTCTGGAGCACTGCGATGAGCCCCTACGCCGGTTTTACGGTGAGGTCGCGGGCCTCGGAGAAAAGCTTGGCTGCCTGCTGATCCAACTCCCTCCCAGCCTGGCGATGGATACAAAAATCGCGGGCCGGTTCTTCTCACTGTTGAGAACCCTCACGGCAGTTCCTGCTGTCTGCGAACCACGGCACGCCTCGTGGTTCACCGAACGCGGGGCTGAGGTGCTGGCCGAAGCCAACATCGGCTGGGTGTCGGCCGATCCGGCACCTGTATCAGGTAGGGCCGCCCCGGATACCGCGCGAATCCTATACCTCCGCCTGCACGGCTCGCCGCGAATCTACGAGTCGTCCTACGACGAGCCATTCATAGCGACCACAGCGGAGCGGATGGAATGCGCGCGAACCTCAGGAAGAGATGCATGGTGCATCTTCGACAACACCGCGCACGGTGCAGCGGTTCCCAATGCGTTGTCGCTGGCAAGTCAACTCAAGCATCCCTGATCGAGCTAGCCCCACGCCTCGCGCACGCCAGTCCTGGCCACACGACCTCACCATTGCTTGATAGCTGCGCGGACATCCCTCGACATCACCCCAACCCGCCCGACAATCTCCCGGAGCCTCTCCTCGGTTACGCCGAGCGCGCGCGTCCAGTAGCGGATCTCGCGGCTCTCGTTGATGTTGATACGCTGTCGGTCCGCTGGGCCTCGATTCGTCTTGTCGTCACCCACGATCGCCCCCGGTGCAGAGGGCCGTCACCGCCTCCATGAGCGCTCCGCGCGGAACCGGTGCCGTGAGAGTGGTTGCGCCACCCAAATCCGCGCCCGCCCCGTCGCCGGAGTCAACGATTACAAGATAAGGCACGCCCCGGTCTGCCAGCGCGTGCGCAACCCTCGCCGCGTCGTCCACCCGACTGTCGAGGATCGCGATGAGGTCGCCGTGGTGGGCAAGTGCGTGAAAGGCGAGCGCCTGAAGCGCCTGTTCGGCGCTGCGGTGAATGCCCACGATCCTTGCGCCCCGATGCTCGCAGGCAGACGCCAGCGTCGACCCAAGAACGGGATCCTCGTGGATGATGAAAATACGGCACGACGCGAGGCGGGCGGGAGTCGACATGGATTCATTGAGTGTGGACGACAGCCCAACCATCGCGCGTGAAGTGTGCAGATGCAGTCGGCCAGCCGTGCGGACCGCATGCGCCCGCTTTAACTTCCGTGAAGAAAACGACGGACCGTCGACAACGGCTTGACGACGACTCACTCCGGAACGTGGCTACCCGTGGCGCGATCAATCGCGTCGGTCAATTCCTGGCGGCTGAAGGGCTTGATGAGCCGAAGGGCATCGGCAGGTGCATCGTCCAATGGCTCATTGGGGTCGGAGAGCATGATGACGATGCTCATGGAGCCGTTCTTGCCCCGCGCCTCTTCGAGGTAGGCGCCCGCGTGCTCCTCCCCGGGGGCGGGCACCCCGGCCACGCGGAGGTCGACACGCTCCCGCTGTTCGACCTGCCGGGCGCCACCGGCGTGGGTCGGCGATGTGAGCGTTTCATAACCCCGCTGGCGCAGCACGTCGCTCACAGCCTGCGCTAGCGGCAGGCTGGGTTCGATGACGACAGCAAGCAGTTGACGGGGCATTTGCTCACCTTAACAGAGGCGTGGCGCGGGGAAGCCGATCTCGCTCAGGAATCCGGTGGCTTTCATTCCCGAATGACCTGCCAGCTACCATCCGCGCCTTCCTGTTTCACGACGACGTCGTGGCCCATGTCCTCCAGCGCCCTTGCCCGCTCCACGGCCGCCTGGATGGCGAGGAGACCATCCGTATGGGAACTCCCCTCGGCCCCATCCACGGAGACATGCCAGGTCTTGCTCTGCGCGGCGGGATACATGATGAAAATACGTACAAGGGCCATCGTTGCCTCTGGGTTCCTGCGGTTAGTGTCCGGATTGCGGGGTCGATTCGAGGACCGTGAACGAGCGACCGACAGCGACGAATGTGCCTTCCGCCTGTGCTCCGCCTGACGCGTCCAGCGTGGACGACAAGGCGAGCCGCCACCCCTCATCCCCCGCATCGGGCAGAGTGAACTCAATCGGCTCCGCCCAGGCGTTGACGATCATCAGCAAGCTTCCCGACACGCTCGTGCCATCGTCCGAAACCGCCGTGACACCGTCCATCCGCAACGCGACCGCACGGGCATCACCCGCCCACTGATCGTCCTGCATGGTCTCTGCCGAAGGCGATAGCCACGTCGCCACGAGCCGCGTGTCTTCGGGCTGGACCCGCCCGGTCTCGAAGCGCGAGCGGGTGAGCAGCGGATACTTCCGGCGCAGCGCGATTGCTTCCTGCACGAACCGGGTCAGCCGGCCCTCGGTGGGGTCGCGCTCCCAGTCGATCCAGGCGATCTCGCTATCCTGGCCGTAGACGTTGTTATTGCCGTGCTGCGTCTGCCCGCGCTCGTCGCCGGCGAGCAGCATGGGCGTACCACGGGCGAAGATAAGCGACGCCAGCAGATTGCGCATCTGCTGTTCGCGTAGCGTCAGGATGCCCTGGTCGTCGGTGGGGCCTTCGGCGCCGCCGTTCCACGAGTGGTTGTTGTCCGAGCCATCGCGGTTGTCTTCGCCATTGGCCTCGTTGTGCTTCTCGTTGTAGCTGACCAGGTCGCCGAGGGTGAAGCCATCGTGCGCCGTGATGAAGTTGACCGTCGACCACGGGCGCCGGCCGCGCTTGTTGAAGAAATCGGCGGAGCCCGTGAAGCGGCTGGCGAAGTCGCCAAGCTTGCCCTCGTCGCCTTTCCAGAAGCTGCGCATGTCATCGCGGAAGCGGTCATTCCACTCAGCCCAACCCGGTGGGAAGTGCCCGACCTGGTAGCCGCCGGGGCCGCAATCCCACGGCTCGGCGATGAGCTTCACCGTCGCCAGCAGCGGGTCCTGCCCCACAGCGTCCAGAATTCCGCCGCGCTGGTCGAAGCCGCTGGGTTCGCGCCCCAGGATGGTCGCCAGGTCGAAGCGGAAACCGTCGACGTGCATGTCCTGCACCCAGTAGCGCAGCGAATCCGTGATCATCTGGATGACGCGCGGGTGCGAGACGTTCAGCGTGTTAC
This sequence comes from Luteibacter sp., assembly GCF_051958795.1. Taxonomy (GTDB): domain Bacteria; phylum Pseudomonadota; class Gammaproteobacteria; order Xanthomonadales; family Rhodanobacteraceae; genus Luteibacter. The sequence goes on from NZ_JBQCFT010000326.1 coordinate 8,427, forward strand.
CGGTGCCCGTGTCGTTGATGTAACACCGGCGGTCTTCCGCCAGGCGGTAGTACGACGCGTTGTCGATACCGCGATACGAGAGCGTGGGGCCGAGCTCGCTGCCTTCGGCGGTGTGGTTGTAGACAACGTCCAGGATGACCTCGATGCCTGCTTCATGAAGACCGCGCACCGCATCGCGGAACTCGTTGCGGTGGCCGCTGGCGAGGTAACGGCGCTTCATCGCGAAGAAGGCCAGCGTGTTGTAGCCCCAGTAGTTGCGCCGGCCCGCATCGAGCAGGTGCTGGTCGTCGGCGTACGCGTGGATCGGGAGAAGCTCGACGGCCGAGACGCCCAGCGAGCGGATGTAATCGGTGATCGGTCGCTGCGCCAGGCCGGCCAGCGTTCCGCGCAGGTCCTCGGGCACCCCGGGATGCCGCATCGTGTAACCGCGCACGTGCGTTTCCATGATGACCGTGTCCTCCCACGGGTGCATCAGGCGCGCATCGTCGCCCCAGTCGTAGTCTTCCTCGACCACGACGGCCTTGGGTACGAAGGGCGCGCTATCGCGTTCGTCGAAGCTGAGATCCGCATCTGCGTGGCCGACCGAATAGCCGAAGAGTTCGTCACACCAGATCAGGTCGCCGGCCAGTTCACGCGCATACGGGTCGACCAGCAGCTTGTTGTGATTGAAGCGGTGGCCGTTCGCCGGCTCGTACGGGCCGTGGACGCGGTAGCCATATTGCTGGCCCGGCCGAACGTCCGGCACGTACCCGTGCCAGATCTCATCCGTGTAGCCAGGCAGGTCAACGCGCGTCTCGTTGCCTTCCTCGTCGAACAGGCACAGCTCCACCCGCGTGGCGTGGGCGGAAAACAGGGCGAAGTTGGTGCCGGAGCCATCGAAAGACGGGCCCAGAGGGAACGGCCGTCCCTCTTCGGTGAGGGTCGGTGCAGCGGCGTCGGTCATGGCAGCGTCCTGTAGGGAACGCGGAGGGTGGGGTGCGTTCGGTGCAGGGCGCGTGGAAGCCGTGTCAGCGGCGTGGGCCTGGCGAATTCACAGTATCAGCGGGCCGGGCGACGCCATCTCGGTTGATCGTGGGGAAGGCACCGAGTGCATCCATTCGTGCTTCCCGTCCGTAGGAAGAAGGCTGGGTCGGGCAGGTCACGACAAGGCTGAGGGGGAGCAGTCATGAGCGGTCACGCCTGGCATAACCCAAATCCGGAGATGATCATGATTCCTAAGCTTGCTCGTCTGCCCCTCCTCACGGCCGCCCTCGCGCTGGGATTCGCCGCGCCGACCTTCGCCGCACCGACGGTGAGCACCTATGCGGGAAGCACGACGGTGACGTTATCCCCCGTGCTGTTGAATGCCCTGACCTCGCTGGGCGTGAAACCAAGTCGACAGTTCCCGGGTGAGTTGGGCGGCGCTACCGCCAAGTTCCCCATCCCCGCGGGGCAAATCGACCTGGGCACGGCCAAAGGCGAGATCGTGCATACAGGCGGTCTTAACCTGAAAGCTGGCGCGACAACAGTTAGCCTTACGGACTTCGTTATCGACACGACGGGACCGACGCCGGTGCTGACCGGGCTGGTCACGGCCAATGGCGATCTCGTCGGTCGCTTGCCGTTGTTCGACATCACGCTGACAAGTAATCCGGTGATCAAGGGCACCGGCGTTGCCGGGTCGGTGACGATCAATGGGGCATCGCTGGCGTTGAGTGCGCAGGCTGCTGATGCGCTCAATGGTGCGTTCGGTGTGACTGCGTTCGCGCAGGGTATTCCGGTGGGGACTGCTACGGTGTCGGCTGTTACGCGTAATCCGGCGTACATACCTTGAGCGAGTGATGTATCGACGGCATATGTGCCGTTCGACGTTGCGCAATGTGTCCGTTCGTCTCACGCTTTGTGTGTGGGGCGAACGGATCGCTTACGCGGAGCACGATTTGTCTTACAGACAACGCAGAAGCGTTTTGTTAGGGTGATCTCGTTGCCTCGCCGGTCACGAACTACCGAGGCAACCACCGCCATGGCGGTGAGAGTCGCGAGGCAGGTGTGCGCTAACACACCTACCTCGCTAACCAAACCAACTGAAGAAGAGTTGATTATGGCTACCCTTGATCATACGGCTTTCGCTCGCCCGCCGAATCCCCCCGGCGACACCCCACCGGTCCACGGGCCGCCTGCATAAGCCGCAGGCACGGTTGAAGAACCGCGGCGACGCCCATCTTTTGAGGCAATTCTTGATCGAATGAGGCAGGCGCTACGCCTGGCGCACCTCATGGGCGCTCGACGCCGCAAACACGTCATCAATCAAGCCACCCGGCGCCTGGACACAGGCAGCCGGTGAACCCGCGATCGTATGGTCCGTGGCATGGCAGGTCGGTGGTTGACTGTTGTGCCACGTTTGGTCGTGTTGGTGTGGCGTTGGAGGGAAGGTATGAGGGATTTTGATTTCAGCACTGTGGGCGCGAGACCGAGCGAGGTTTCGGCCGATGAGCCGACGGTGCATGAGCTTTTGAATGAAGCGACAGCCTGGCTGCAGTATGCCCGCGGAGTCGTCGCCACCTTGGCTGACCTGGTCCATGAAGCGGAGGGTATCGAGACGAAGCAGTTGGCTTTGTCGCTGGAGGCGGTGGCGGCGATGATGCGGACTGGTACTGAGGGGGTCGCGCGTGCCCATGCTAAATGGGTGTGGGACAACAGTCGTCATCCGTCGGCGATCTAGACCTCAGGAGGGCCTGGCGTCGCTCTGGCATCTCGACGTCAGTGGGAGGAGGGTCAACTAGCAGTCCTTGGGCGAGTCTGCGCCCCTGAAATTACTTTGGTTCGATCTGGTAGAAGCTGTGCTCCCTGTCCAGAAAAACGACGTAGAACGTGTTGCTATCAAACGCTTCGCCACTCGACACGTGCGATTCACCATGGAATTCACGAGGTACCATGAAGCCACACAGTCTCACGGCACTCTGCAGACGAAAGCGGCCCCAAATGACATCGGTCGGGACAGACTGGGGATGCTTGAATGCCGAGTTCTTCGGAAAGTCACCGTACACACTGAGTACGCTTCCTTTCCCCATCTTCTGCTTCTGCCAGTGATGTAGGGATTCAACACTGTAGTCCTTGAGAGCATTGAGCAGTTTGTGCAGTTGCTCCGGCTCCCAATCACAGAAGTCCTGGCTTCCGTTGGCAACAGTGAAGTAGGAAAAGTTAAACTTGCAGCGTTTGGTGAGGTCGCTGGACTTCGCTTTCAGACGGCACTCATCGAGCTTAAGCAGGAAGCTGGCGCCACGCTTGTTGTCGTATTTCATAGGCGGGGAACGCCGCCAACCTTTCCAGCTTCATAGGCAGGACGAATCGGACGATCATTCCGAAGAATGTCACCAGGAATGCTGGTCAGTCTGTAAGTGAAGCTCTCATTTTCTTCTTTGCCTACGAGATACGTCCTGTAGCGACCTAGTTTGTCGAGTATGCCTGAGTCATGCGTGCTAAAGATCAGCTGACCACCGCCCGTATTCACGGTTGGATCAAGGAACAGGTCGATGATCAGGGGCAAGATGTCAGGGTGTAGCTGCATGTCGAATTCGTCATTTACCATGACGCCGCCGTGCTTCAAGGCGCGGAAATACGTAGGGAGTGTCTTATACAGCTTGACCGTTCCCGTTGATTCGAGAATGTAGGAAACGAGATGGTCCTTGCCGTTCGACTGATGAACAAAGAGGGTCTTGTAACCTTTTGAGCCATCCTCTTCATCGACCTCGAGGATGCGTATGTCACTCACCCCGGTGTCGCAGCGACTTAGGAAGTCAACGATGAACTTTCGTAGCTCGGCGGAGTGATGCGCGAGTCGTCCAGCTTCATCGATCGGACGTTCTTTATACAAGCCGCCGAAGCCTACGTTTGAATCAATGCTTTCGAAGAAGTCGGCTACCTCGTCAAGCACGTCGATCTTGTGTTGAGATAGCGTCGAGACGACTGAGGCATTGGAGCGAAGGACGATAGACTTAAGAGCTGGTTGCTTCGCGGGCATATGCACGATTTCGTTCTTAATGCGCTCAAGGATCTTCGTGCGTTTGGACTTCGTCCGATGAATCGTCTCCCGAAGGATTTCGGTTTCAGTGGCTTCGAGTTCGTAGCGATACGTATGATCGCCCACCATGAACTCCACGTAGAACGCGGTCGGCTCGTTGCTGTCGAAATGTGACTTAAGCGGGAGATGCTCCCCGTCGGCTCGAGCAAACGATCTGGTGACGAACAGCTCGAGAAATCCTAGCGCGCGTAGTACATGCGTCTTACCAGCAGCGTTTGCTCCCTTTACGCAAAGTACGGGCGTATAGGCTTCGCCCCTCGAGATATGCTCGGGGCAATTGTTGTCGAGCTTGAACGAGATCTCGGCGCCTTCCCGGAAGGAAAAGTAGTTCTTGAAACCGTACTCAAGCAGCATAACGGGGTGCCATAAGGGTCTAAAGTCCCATCTTCCGTCGTTTTTGACGGAAGTACAATGATTTCGGGTCGCTTCGGCTGGTAAGCGCCGGGTCGCATGGCATCCACGGGTCCCGGGCGTGCTCCGGCTTTACGAATCGTCGGATACGCGTGGATTTTACGAGGGCGATGTGAGTACACGCATGGCATCCCACGGATGACGGGAATAGGTCGTCTCGCAGCTCTTGCGCCTAGGAATCCCTCCAGTTGCACCGCAACAAAACCCTCCCTAAATTGGTGCAATGCATGCACCCGATCAGGCTGAACTCCTAACCCTCCTCGGCACCGGCCTGGCGGTCGTGGGCGCGGACCTGCGTGTCGCGTGGATCAACCCGGCCCTGGGCGAGATGCTTGATGTAGGCCCCCGCACGGCGGTAGGGCAGCCCGTGGGCCAGCTCATCCGCGAGCCCAATCTGGCTGCTCAGCTTGCCCGCACCACCTCTGAAGCACGCGGCTTCAACCTTCGCGCCATCACCTTCGGCACCGCCCGCGGCCGGGACATCACGGCCGACCTGGCACTCCAGCCGATCGGTGATGGGCGGGTCCTGATTGAAGTCCACCCGCTGGCGCCGGACCTCAGCGTCACCGAGACGCCGCTATCCGCGACCCTCCGCGGCTTTGCCCATGAAGTGAAGAACCCGCTCGCTGGCCTGCGTGGTGCGGCGCAGCTGCTGGAGCGCCGGGTGGCGGATGATGACCTCCGGTCGCTGGCGGCCATGGTTATCGCCGAGGCGGACCGGCTCGCTGCCCTTGCCGATGGTCTGCTTCGCCATGGCGGTGCCGCGCGCATCGGCCCGGTGAACATCCACGAATTGCTGGAACGCCTGGAGGGGCTGGTGACGGCGGAGGCGAATGCGCCGGCCGTGCGCCACGACTACGACCCGAGCCTCCCGGACGTGCTCGGCGACAACGATCGCCTCCTGCAGGTCCTGCTCAACCTCACCCGCAACGCCATCGAGGCCGGCGCGCGCACGCTCACGCTGCGCACCCGCATCGAGCATGGTGCGCGCCTTGGCGATCGCACCGTGCGTGCGGCCCTGCGTGTGGACGTGACGGACGATGGCCCGGGCGTACCGGACGAGCTTCGTGACGTGCTATTCCAGCCGCTGGTCAGCGGCCGCCCCGACGGCACCGGCCTCGGCCTGGCGCTGTCGCGCGAGATCGCGCTGGAGCACGGCGGCGACCTGCGTTACGCGAGCCGCCCCGGCGACACCGTGTTCTCCCTCTACCTCCCCATGGAACGCCCGCATGAGTGAGATCTGGATCGCCGACGATGACCGTGGCGTGCGCTTTGTCCTTGCCGAAGCATTGCGCGATGCCGGCCACACGGTGCGCGAATTCAGCGCCGGCGATGCGGTACGGGCCGCGCTGGAAGAAAGCCGCCCGGCCTTGCTCGTCACCGATGTGCGCATGCCCGGGGAGAACGGTCTTCGGCTGCTTGAAGACCTCACGCGCCGGAACATCGGCCCGGTGATCGTTATGAGTGCCTTCACCGATGTGGCCACGACGGCCGCGGCCTATCGCGCCGGCGCGGCGGATTACCTCGCCAAGCCGTTCGACCTGGACCAGGCCGTGGGCACGGTCGAGCGTGCGCTCGCCGCGGCGAACGAGGAAGTCAGCATCCCGGTGCAGCGCACCGACGAGCATGCATTGATCGGCGAAAGCGCAGCGATGCGCGAAGTCTTCCGCCTGATCGGCCGCGTGGCGGCCAGCGACCTCAACGTGCTGATTACCGGTGAAACCGGCACCGGCAAGGAGCTGGTCGCGCGGGCCCTGCACGAAGAAAGCGCCCGGGCGGGCAAGCCGTACGTCGCCTTGAACACGGCCGCGATTCCCTCCGAACTGCTGGAAAGCGAACTCTTCGGCCACGAAGCCGGCGCGTTCACCGGCGCGACGCGTCGCGTGGCTGGTCGTTTCGAACAGGCCGATGGCGGCACGCTGTTCCTCGATGAAATCGGCGACATGCCGCTCGGCCTGCAGACGCGACTTCTGCGCGTGTTGGCGGGCGGTGAGTTCTACCGCGTGGGTGGTCGCGAGCTGATGCGCGGTAATGTCCGCATCATCGCCGCCACCCACCAGGACCTCGAGTCGCGCGTCGCGCAAGGCCTGTTCCGTGCCGACCTCAAGCATCGCCTCGATGTCGTCCGCATTCCGCTGCCATCGTTGCGCGAGCGTCGGGGCGATGTTCCATTGCTCGCGAAGCACTTCCTCGCGAAAGCAGCCGCGGAACTGAACCTGCCGGTGAAGCGCTTCTCGCGCGGCGCCATGAAGCTCATCGAACAGCGCGACTACCCCGGCAACGTGCGCGAACTGGAAAACCTCTGCCGCCGCCTCGCCGTGATCTCGCCGGGCGTGGAAATCCAGAGCGCCGACCTAGGCGCACTACCTCCGCGTGGCACGCGCACGGGTGAGTGGACCGACGCACTGCGCGCCTGGGCACAGGACGCCCTGGCCCAGGGCGAGCCGGACATCCACGCCCGCGCTCGCGAGGCCATGGACAAGACCCTCTTGCAGGCCGCGCTGGTCGCCAACGAAGGCCACCGCCAGCAGGCAGCCATCGCCCTGGGCGTCGGCCGCAACACCCTGACACGCAAACTGGGCGCGTCGCGCAAGCGGCGGCCATCACCGGACAACAATCATGACGCTTGAAGTACGCCGCGCCGCCGTCGAAGACGCGGACCATATCGCCCGCTGGAACATCGCCATGGCCTGGGAGACCGAGGAAAAGCGGCTCGATCCGGAGACCATCGGCCGCGGCGTGCGAGCGGTGTTCGATGAGCCACGGCGTGGGTTCTATCTCGTGGCGGAACTCGATGGCGCCCCCGTGGGTTGCCTGCTGGTCACCTACGAATGGAGTGACTGGCGTTGCGGTGACTTCTGGTGGGTGCAGAGCGTCTACGTGGCGCAGGAAGCTCGGCGGCATGGGGTGTTCAAAGCCATGTACCACCATGTGAAGGCAATGGCCGAGGGTGCCGGCGCGGTGGGGTTGCGGCTGTACGTCGAGACGGAGAATGCGCGGGCGCAGGCGACGTATGGTGGGTTGGGGATGGAGCGGTGCCATTACTACATGTATGAGGCGCCGCTGGTTTCGTAGGAGCCCACCCTGTGGGCGACATGGGTTGAGGCTGTGCCTTGGGGCTGGCGCGTAAGCATGGGAACTGAGGCGAAGGGCGTCGCCCACAGGGTGGGCTCCTACGGCGTGGGGCGGGTTTTCGCGTCAGGCTGTCGGCAAGCCGCGGTCTACCTGGGCTATGCGGTCTTCGAAGTCGCGGGCGGGGACGGCGCGGCCGAAGAGGAAGCCTTGCATCTGGGTGCAGCCGGCGTTGCCGAGGAAGTTGGCTTGCTCGGTGCTCTCGACGCCTTCGGCGAGCACCATCTTGTTCATGCCCTTGCCCATCGTGATGATCGCGCTGACGATGGCGGCGCTGTCGTTGTCCCAGGCGACATCGCGGATGAAGGCGCGGTCGATCTTCAGCGTATCGACCGGGAAGTGCTTGAGGTACGAGAGGCTGCAGTAGCCGGTGCCGAAATCATCGAGGCTGAGTGAGACGCCTTCGGACTTGATCCGGTGCAGCAGGTCGGCGATGTGGTCGCCGCCTTCCATTACCGTGCGTTCGGTGACTTCCAGCTCAAGCAGCGTCGGATGCAGCCCGGTTTCCACGAGGATCGCCTGCATCGACTCGAAGAAGCGGGTGTGCTGGAACTGCAGCGCCGAGACGTTCACGGAGACTGATAAAGGCCTGTACGTATCCGTCCACGCCTTGGTCTGCCGGCACGCTTCGCGCAGCGCCCATTCACCGATCGGCACGATCAGGCCACAATCTTCCGCCACCGGGATGAACTGCTCGGGCGTGTACACATCCTCGCCGTCGACCTGCCAGCGCAGCAGTGCCTCCGCGCCGACGATCGTGCCGAGATCGACATCGACCTTCGGCTGGTAGTGCAGGCTGAGTTCGTTGCGGGCCAGCGCCTTGCGCAGTTCCACTTCGATGCGTACCCGGGCGGTGTTGCGCTCGTTCATGCTCGCGTTGAAGAAGCGGTAGCCGTTGCGGCCCTGCATCTTCGCCTCGTACATGGCGGTGTCGGCGTTGCGCAGCATGGATTCCGCATCGTACGCGTCATCCGGATAAAGGCTGATGCCGATGCTGAAGCTGATCGCCAGGGCCGAGGCTTCGAGGCCGATGGCTTCGTTGCATGCCTGCAGCACCTTCTCGCCGACTTCCGCCGCGTCGACGCCGTCTTCGATATGCGGGAGCAGCACCACGAACTCATCGCCGCCGAGGCGGCTGACGGTATCGTCGGGGCGCACGGCCGAGCGGATGCGTCGCGCGACTTCCTGCAGCAAGGCGTCGCCGGCCGCGTGGCCCATCGTGTCGTTGATCTGCTTGAAGTGGTCGATATCGACGAACAGCAGCGCGCAGCGTTGCTTGCGCCGGGTCGCCACCGTCACGGCGAACTCCATGCGTGATTGCAGCAGCGCGCGGTTCGGCAGGCCGGTGAGCGTGTCGTGGTGGGCGAGGTGGGCCATCTTCAGCGCCAGCGCGCGGGTCTCGCTCACGTCGTGGAAAACGACGACGCCTCCAACGACGTTGCCGGCGTGGTCGTGGATCGGCGCGGCGGAATCCTCGATCGGGCTGTCGAAGACGTTGCGGTGGACGAGGATCGCATCGGTGGTGAGGCCGATGATGGTGTTCTTCTCCACCGCGGTGAGCAGCGGGTTGGCGATGGGGCGGCGCGTGAGCGGATCGCGCAGCTGGAAGATGTCGTCCATCGGCCGGCCGACTGCTTCGTGGCTGCTCCAGCCGGTCATCGCTTCGGCGATCGGGTTGAGCGACGTCACGCGGAGGTCGGGATCGGTCGTGATCACGGCGTCACCGATGGATTTCAGCGTGACCTCGGCCAGCTCGCGCTCGCGGAACAGCGCGTCTTCGAAGGCCTTGCGTTCGGTGATGTCCTGCACCTGGGAGACGAAATACAGCGGCTCGCCATGTTCGTCGCGCACTAGCGAAACCGTGAGCAGCGCGTGCACCACGTGGCCATCGCGGTGCAGGTAGCGCTTCTCCATGTGGTACGACGGGCGCTCGCCGGTGAGCACCTGCTGGACCATGATCAGGTCGGTCGCCAGGTCATCGGGGTGGGTGATGTCCTGGAAGCTCAGCCCGAGGAGTTCATCGTCGCTGTATCCAAGCATGCCGCACATAGCTTCGTTCACCTGCAGCCAGCGGCCATCGGGCAGCACGAGTGCCATGCCGATCGCCGCATGCCGGAAGGCCTGGGCGAAGCGGCGCTCGCTTTCCTTCAGGCGCGCTTCGAGCGCGCGGCGGTCGGAGATGTCGGCCAGCACGATGAACGCGCCACGGATGTGGCCGTCGTCAGTGGTGTCGGGCGAGAAGCTGGCCTGTGCGTAGCGGTGCACTTCTTCACGACGTAGTTCGCGATCGGCGATGACCGGTGTGCCACTGAGCGCCGCGGCGACGCCGGGCGCGATGCGCGGATACAGATCCGCCGGCAACACATCCTCGAGCGTGCGACCCTCGAGCGCTTCTTCACTTATTCCCATCCATGTGCGGAACGCGGGGCTTGCATAGCGCAGCCGCTTGTCCGTGCCGACGTACGCCAGCATCGCCGGCGCGCGCTCAAGCAGGAACGCAGGCCAGTCGGCTGGAGAGAAATCGTCGGGTGACACGGGGTGGGGCATAGGAAAAGCCGAGAGCGTGAGTGCTCACTCTAGTGCGTTCACCATCGCCCGTACATCACGGGGTCGTCGCCGTAGGAGCCCACCCTGTGGGCGACAGATTTAGCGAAAGAGCAGCGGGTGCTGTTGTAGTGCGGCGAAGGGCGTCGCCCACAGGGTGGGCTCCTACGAGGTACCGAGTTGTCCCGCAGGACTGGGCCTTAGTGCAGCGACGGGGCGGGCGCGGTCAGTGCGCCGCGGTCGTCGAGGAGCATGCGGCCTAGCGTGTGGAGTTCCGGATCGGTGCCGTAGCGGGTGGCCAGGGCGTCGAGGAGCGGGTGCAGGGCGTTGGGTTCGAGCGGGTAGCCGTGGGCGAGCACGCGGGCCTTGCCGGGGGAGGGCTGGGCGACGGTGATGGCGGCCATGCCGAGGCCGGCGGCTTCGTGGGCGTAGAGCTGCGGCGCGGGCAGGGCTGGATCGGCCTCGGCAAGTGCCTCGACCAGATAACCCGCCGTGGCGGCGGGGTCGCCTTCCAGGTGAAGGGGCACGTGGTGGGCGGCCAGCAATGCCGCGTACTGGCGCAGTTCGAACAGGGTGCCGGCCAGCTCATGCGCCGGGTTTTCACGCTGGATGCCGTCGCGGGCGAACCAGCCGGCGATGCCGGGGACGCTGACCCGGCCCTCGGCGTAACGCAGCGGCAGCCCGCGCGAGCCCATGGCGGTTTCGTCGCGGTACGGCGTGAGCAGGGCGGCCTCGAGCATGGTCCACAGCGGGGCCAGGTTCACGTGCTCGTACTGGACGCAGGTGAGTGCCAGCAGGTCGTCGCGGCTGAGGTAGCGGGCATGCTCCAGGCGGATGCCGAGCGTGCGCATGAGGAAATCCGCCGTGAGCGAACCCGCCTCGCCCTTGCCGACCAGCGCCGTTTCCATCGCCTGGGTCAGCTCGGCCGCCAGTTCCTCGGGGGCCAGCAGCATCCACGGGACCAGGCGCATGGGGCCACCGGCATAGCGCGGGTCCGGGACCAGCGGCTGGGCCGGCATGTGGCCTTCGTGGGTGCCAAAGGCGACCACGCCGCCCTGGGTGGTGACCCGCGGGATCCGCCGGGCCAGCTCTTCCAGGGTGGCGAACACCGGGAAACCGGGGCGGAGCAGCTCCACGCCATCGAACAGGGCGCCGGCCACGGCGAAGCGCGAGGCTTCCACGCCCGGCAGCAGGGTGGCCAGGTCGGCCGCCATGAGGGCCGCCAGCTCCTGGGCTTCATCGCGGGTGAGTTCGAGCCGATCGGGGGTTTCGCCCGGGACCAGTTCCAGCGCCAGGACGGCGGGGCAGGCGATCAAAGGCTCGGACACGACACACTTCCACAACGGCAAAGGAACGCAATTCTACCATTGGCCGTGTTTGCCCTTTCGTTGAGAGGGGATGCGGGTTAGCCTTGCCGATACCCGGTTCGTCGGCGAACGTCGGCGTCCGCGATCCCTTTGGCTTCGATTGTTGCTCGGTCGGGCATTCTCATTCAGGTTTTTCGGACAGTCCCCAAAGCATGGAAAAGTCGCAAAAGCGCGTGGGTGTGGTCGGTGGCGTCCGCATTCCCTTCTGCCGGAACAACACCGCCTACGCGGAAGTCGGCAACTTTGGCATGTCCGTCAAGGTGTTGGGCTCCCTGGTGGAGAAATTTGGCCTGCACGGCGCCGAACTCGGCGAAGTGGCCATGGGCGCGGTGATCAAGCACGCATCGGACTGGAACGTGGCCCGCGAGGCCGTGCTTTCCTCCGGCCTGGCGCCGACCACCCCCGGCATCACCACGGCGCGTGCCTGCGGCACCTCGCTCGATAACGCGATCATCATCGCCAACAAGATCGCCACGGGGCAGATCGAGGCCGGCATCGCCGGCGGCTCGGATACCACTAGCGACGTGCCCATCGTCTACGGGCAGAAATTCCGCAAGCGCCTGCTGGCGCTGAACCGCGCGAAGACCCTGAAGGAGAAGTTCCAGGTCGCGACGCGCGGCTTCTCGTTCAAGGAACTCAAGCCGTCCTTCCCCGGCGTGGCCGAGCCGCGCACGGGCAAGTCGATGGGCGACCACTGCGAGATGATGGCGAAGGAATGGCACATCGGTCGCGTCGAGCAGGATGAGCTGGCCCTGGCCAGCCACAAGAAACTCGGTGCCGCCTACGATGCCGGCTTCTTCGACGATCTGGTCGTGCCGTTCCGCGGGCTCAAGCGCGATGGCTTCCTGCGCGCCGATTCCACGCTGGAGAAGCTGGCCTCGCTGAAGCCGGCGTTCGACCGGACCTCGGGCCAGGGTACGCTCACGGCGGGCAATTCCACCGGTCTTTCCGATGGCGCGGCCGCCGTGCTGCTGGCCAGCGAAGACTGGGCGGCGAAGCGTGGCCTGCCGATCCAGGCGTACTTCCTCGATGCCGAGGTCTCGGCCGTCGACTTCGTCCATGGCGAAGGCCTGCTGATGGCGCCGACCGTCGCGGTGCCGCGCATGCTCAAGCGCCACGGCCTCACCCTGCAGGATTTCGACTTCTACGAGATCCACGAGGCGTTCGCCGCGCAGGTGTTGTGCACATTGCGTGCATGGGAGTCCGAGGATTATTGCCGCAACCGGCTGGGCCTCGATGCCCCGCTGGGATCCATCGATCCGGCAAAGCTCAACATCAACGGTTCCAGTCTCGCCGCGGGCCACCCGTTCGCGGCCACGGGTGCGCGCATCGTCGCCACCCTGGCAAAGATGCTGGAGCAGAAGGGTTCGGGCCGCGGCCTGATCTCGATCTGCACCGCCGGTGGCATGGGTGTCACGGCGATCCTCGAACGTCCGTAAACGGCTCCGCATGCTCGCACTCCGCACCAGTACCTCCCTCAGCGCCCTTGGCCTGCTCATCGGTATCGCCGGCACCAGCTGGCTTACCGCGCTGACCTACGAGCGCGCGCCGGCCACCCGCCGGCTGGCGGAGATCGTAATGCCGGGCAGCGAGCCCGCCTACAAGGCGAAGACCGTGGCCGACCAGCCTCCGTCATCGACACCGCTGGCGCGGTTGCGCACGCGTACCGTGGTCGACCTGGCCACGCAGATGGTGCCGCGCCGCGCTGCTGCCGCGCCTGCCGCGAAGGCGGCCGATGCACCGGCGCCCGCGAAGCCCGAACCGCTGGTGCCGGTCTACATGCCCTCGCCGCGTTACCCGATGGAGGCGCTGCGTGCGCACCGCGAGGGGCAGGTGGTGTTGAGCGTGACGGTCACGCCGGAAGGTGATGTCACCTCGGTATCGGTCGGACGCTCGAGCGGCGATATGGCGCTTGACCAGGCGGCTGAGGAAGCGGTGCGGAACTGGCGGTTTGCTTCCGCCTCGGAACGGCCGCAGCGTTATACGTCGGACCTGCCGATTCGCTTCGAGCTGACAGATCCCCTCTAACGCCCCGCGTAGGAGCTCACCCTGTGAGCGACGCCTTTCGCGAAAGAGCCACGCGGTCATGATGGGGTGTCGCGAAAGATGTCGCCCACAGGGTGGGCTCCTACGGCGGAGCTACAGGATCCCTGACGACGCCGAGCCAAACGCCGTGATCATCCGGGTGTAGATCATCTTCAGCGACACATCGACCTCGGGGAAATCCCCGACCGGCTCGTAGCATTCGAAGAACTTGGGGTCCGTCCAGCGCATGGGAATGCAGCCTGGCTTGAGGTCGTAGCTGGTGGCGTAGCGGAACGGCCACAGGTCGAAGAACGGCAGGCGCTCGGAGACGTCGCCGATGAATTCGTTGACCTCCGACAGCACCGGGATCTTCTTCTGCCGCGGCCCGATGACCCAGGCGTTGCCGGGCTCGGTGTCCTGCATGATCGAGCCGCGCAGGCGATCGGCGAAGCGCTTGTCGTAGATGATCACGCCCGCCTCGGTGTTGTAGTGGTCCGAGCGCGGATCGAAGTTGTGCGTGCCCACCATGGCGAAGGTGTCGTCGACCACGATGGACTTGGCATGCAGGCCGAAGCGCACGCCCGCGGTAAGCAGCGGCGCCGGGCGATGCCGTGCGCTGGGCCCATAGCGCCGGCCAGCCGACAGGAAGCCGGTGCTCTCCGACGGGCCATTCGCCGCCGCCAGCTGCTGGCGCTCCGCGCGCGTGAGGCGCCGCCCACCGCCACCCGAGCCAACCGGCCGGTTGACCGGCGGCACGGCGATCGCGTTTGACTGCCCCTCCAGCGCATCGCGATCCGCGTTCGTCGGGTGCGGCTTCATCTCGTAGATCTCGAAGCCGTAATCCGTCAGGTAACGCTTGCGGTGCTTGTACGACATGGCGTACACGGCGAACGCATCGGTGGAAGCCAGCGAGTTGGTGGAGACCACGACGCGCGGCGGATCCGGCTGCTTGTGCAACGTGCTGAAGATCTTCTTCGCCGGCCGGCTCATGACCAGGTACGGCGTCTGCAGCACCACCTCGCTCTTCGCGTTGCGCACCAGGCCCATGATGTTGCGGGTCAGCGCACGCGCCTCGCGCCGCTTCGGCTCGTCGGTCTTGCCGGGCAGGTCGGAGAGGTATTCGACACGGTTGAGGCGCAACGATCCGCGGACCAGTCGTTCATCGAGCCACTCGGGATCTTCCGCGTGGGTAACCAGCTCGGCGACGCGATCCGGGTTGTCATAGGTCGGGGGCCGCCACTTCTTCTGGTCGTCGGTGTCCGCGACCAGCTCGCGGTTCACATCGCGCAGGTGGGTGAGCGGCACGGCGCGCTTGTGGTCCCAGAACTGGTCGAAGCTGGCGCCCATGGTCCGGGCGACGGGGCCGCCGACCATGACATCGCGATCCACGTAGTCGAATACCGGATCCCAGTCGAAGTAGCGGTCCTCGTAATTGCGGCCGCCGGTGATGCCGACCAGGTCATCCACGACCAGCAGCTTGTTGTGCATGCGCTGGTTGAAGCGGAAGAAGCAGCAGACGATGCCGGCGGCGAATTCCAGCGGCGGCGTGCGCGCGCTGGAGAAGGTCGGGTTGTACAGCCGGATCTCCATGTGGTCGCTGGCGCGGGCCAGCCCGGCGAGCAGGCCCGGGTCGCGGAAGGAGAACAGCTGGTCGGCCAGGATGCGCACGCGCACGCCGCGGCGCGCGGCGCCGATCAGTTCATCGAGGACGAGCTTGCCCGCATCGTCCTGTTCCCAGATATAGGTCTGCACATCGATCGTGTGCTGGGCCGCCCGGATCAGGTTGACCCGCGCGGCCAGCGCGCTTTCGCCATCTTCCAGCAGCGTGGCGATATGCACGGGCTTGTCCGGCGTGGAGGCTCCGTTGGCCTCGCGTGCGGCATCGATCAGCGGCGAGGGTAGCGCGCAACGGTCGGGCTGGGCGCAGGTCTCCTGGCGGTCGATCGTGAGCGCGACCACGGCGTCGGCTTTCTGGATGCGGGCCGTCGAAAGCGAACAGCCGCCGGAAGCCAGCGAGGCGGCAAGGACGAGGAACACGAGGAGGCGGCGCATGCCGCGCATGATAGGGGAGATGGTGCAACGCCACGTGAGCCGGAGGGCCGGCGAAGGGCTTTACAACGGCGACAGGACGATGGCCATGCCCAGGTTCACCCGGTCGGACAACGCACCGCGGCGGCCGAGCATGCCGAAGTCCGTACGGTCGATGAGGCCCTGCAGCTGGAGCACGCAGCCTTGCATCGCCTCGGGCGGGCAACGGTTGGCGAGCAGGCGGAAGGTGACCGGGCGGGTGACGCCGCGGATGGTGAGCTGGCCGGCCACGTCGCCGCCCTGGCTGAGCAGGGTAAGCGGCGTGGGCGAGGATTCGAAATGGATGCGGGGATGGTGCTCCGCATCGAAAAATTCCGGCGCCAGCACCCACCGGCGCAGGCGCGCGGATTCCATCCTGATGTTCTCGGTATCGAGATCCGCCCGGACCACCGCGGTGGCGGTGGCTGGATCGGTGGTGAGGTCGCCACGGATGCCCTCGAAGTGGCCGGTGACGGTGGTTACCCAGAGCAGGCGCACCGTGAACTCGGCTTTCGAACGCGCGGCATCGATGCGCAGGTCGGCGGCGGCCGCGGGCAACGCGAGAAGCAACGTGGCGATCGCCGACAACAGGTAACGCATCAGGAACTCGCCGTACGGAAGCTAGTTAGGTGGCGACCAGAAGGTCTCGAGCTTGGCGGCGCCGGGCTCGAACTTGCCATCGAACGCCAGGCGCGCCATACCGCCTGGTGGCATGCCGCGGTAATCCTCGGAGCGGCCCTCGACGAGGAAGGCTACCAACTGTTCGATGCCGGGATTGTGACCGACGAGCACGACGCGATCGACGCCTTCCTGCTTGTCGAGCAGGTCGTAGAGATCGCCCGGCGTGGCGTCGTAGATGCTGTCTTCAAAGACCGGCTCGACGTGGCCCAGGGCCAGCGCGGCGGTTTCCTTTGTGCGCTCGGAGGGTGAGCAGAGCACGCGGTCGTAATCCACATGGTGTTCGGCCAGCCAGGCGCCCGCGGCGCGCGCCTCGTTGCGGCCATGTTCGGTGAGTTTTCGCTCGCGGTCGTCCTTGCCATCCTTGCCGTGGGCTTCCGCCTCGGCATGGCGAAGAAGAATGAGTTCGCGCATGGGTACCGTCCTCCGCTAAGGCCACTGGTGAGTGGCGTGATCTTGCCGTCGCGGTTGCCCTTACGCTCAGGTACTCCGCTTGATCCAGCGGAGCAGTTTCGCCCAGTCGTCCTGGTGGCCGCGCACGTTTTCCGAGTGATAGTCGAAGATGCCCTTACCGAGCGCCGTGAGCAAGACGTAAGCCTGCGAATCACGCAATTCGGCGACCACGGGGAACGGCGCCTGCTCGGCAAGTTCCGCCATGGCCTGCTGGCTGGCGTTGGTCCACGGCTTGAGGCGGTTGCCCACGAGGCCCACCGGCAGCTTGCCACGCTTCACCCGGCCGATGCCTTGCAGGATCTTGAGGAAATCCAGCGTCGCATCGAGGTCGAAGGTGGAGGGCAGGACCGGCACGAGGCTGACATCGGCCTTTTCGAGGTAAGGCTCCATGTCCTTCTCGTCCATGCCGGCGGGCATGTCGATCATGACCCGCTGGATGTCGTTGGACAGCCGGTCGAACGCCTTGCGGCTGCCCTCGATGGCGGTGACGGACGGGACGTTCTCCGGGCGGCGGCCGGCCCAGCGCAAGCTGGAATGTTGCCGGTCGGCATCGATGATGGCCGCGTGCTTGCCGGCCTGTGACCAGTACGACGCCAGTTGCGTCACCAGCGTCGACTTGCCGCAACCACCCTTGCTGCTTGCCACGAGCGTCGTAAGCATCCGCGAGCACCTGCCATGGGGAGGGGCCTAGCCTACACAGGCCGGGGCGCGGATCAAAAGAGCTTTGTACGAACCTTGGGCATCAGGACCAAGACGAGCGTGGCGATGGGGCCGAGGATGAGCGACAGCAGGAACCAGAGCAGCCCGCTGCGGTTCTTGCCCTGCGCCAGGCCGGCGTTGATCAGCGAGAGGGTGCCCCAGCCGACGAAGAAACCGCCCGAGCCGCTGGTGAATGTGGCGAATTGATCCATTGTAAGCTCCTGTTCTATCGCAGGATTGGTGCATCGGTCATGCGGCCGCTAGCTGGCATGTTCCCCCCGCGCTGCGTCCGATGGTAACAATGTCGCCCCTGTGTGAAGCCAAAGGGCCGCAGCTTCCGTTCATCCTGTGGCCGTATCCTTGTCGTTTTATTTCACGGAGATGTCCCATGCGGGGACGCCGCGTCCTGGCCTTGGCCCTTGCCAGCCTGTTTTGCCTGCCCACCCTCGCGGCCGAGCCCTGGCCCGGTGCCCAGAAGGCGCCTACCAAGGCGGAGCTGAAGGCACAGAAAGACCAGACCCAGGCCCTCCTGCAATTCCAGAAGGATCTGGCCAGCGTGCTGGCGCTGCGCACCGAGACCGAGCCGCTCCTCGGTGCCGCCCTGCTGGCGCGCCCGCTCAGCAACCCGCCCGAGGTGCTGACCTACCACGCCCTGCTCGAGCGCGCCTCGCGCAATGCCGATGCCGGTCCCCGGGTTACCTGGGTCCGCCTGGCCGATTGCGATGCGAAGGCCGGCACCTGCCCGAACGCCGAGGCCGTGACCCAGCTGCAGCAGCAGGCGCCGGATAACGCGGCCGTGTGGCTGCTGAAGCTGGGCATCGACGATCACAACGGTGACGCCAATGCCGCCCGTGCCGATCTGGCGAAGGCCGCGAGCGCGAAGACCTACGACGATTACCTCGGCGCCAGCATGAAGGCGCTCGCCAATTCGGTGAGCCAGCTGCCGCCGCCGCCCGATACCTTCAACGCCCTGCAGGGCGCCGGTGCTGCCGGCGTGCAGATGGTGATCGTGTTCGGCCTGGCCAGCGCGCAGCCGATGCCGGGCTTCCAGAACACCGCGAAGTTCTGCGAGGCCAACAAGGAAAACGCGGCCATCGTCGGCGACTGCCTGAAGCTGGCCAAGGTGCTCGAGTGGGGCAGCAGCCCGCTCGGCCGCTCGCTGGGCCTGCACTTGCGCGAGACGCTCTCGGCCGACGCGGCCGACCAGCAGTCGGCGAAGAACGCCCGCCTCAACCTGATCTGGCAGATGCAGCGCTTCGCGCAGCTCAACGTCCAGGCCCAGGGCGACAAGGCCACCGCGCAGAAGCTGCTGGCGCTGGCCCGCAGCGGCGGTACCGAGATGAGCGTAGTGCTGGCGGCGCTACGCGCGTACGGCATGCCCGCCGAAGCGCCGGCGGGGTGGGAACCCTCCCACGTCGAAAGCAGCAAATAAAAAAGGCGCCCCTCCGGGCGCCTTTTTTATTTGCGTAGGAGCCCACCCTGTGGGCGACATCCTTCGCCTCAGTCACCAACCTTGGCGCGCTAGCCCACAGGCTCCGCCCCAAAACATGTCGCTCACAGGGTGAGCTCCTACGGCTGGGCGATTAGTCGCCCAGCTGCTCGCGCATGAATTCCGGCTGGGCGAGGGCGCCCTTGTGGATATCGGCGTTGTAATACTTGGTCGGGAAGCCCTTGCTGATGGCGCCGCGCTCGCGGAAGCCGCTCAGGTCGCCATCCTTGCGGGCCATGGTGCAGCTCCACCAGCCGGTGGGGTAGCACGGCTGCGGGAACGGCAGGGTACGCACGGCCTTGAAGCCGGCGGTGCGCATGGCCGAGCGCATCGACTTGATCAGCTCGATGTGGGCCAGCGGCGATTCCGACTGCTGGACCAGGATGCCGCCGTGGCGCAGGGCCTTGAAGCAGCTGCTGTAGAAGGCGGCGTTGAACAGGCCTTCGGCCGGGCCCACCGGGTCGGTCGAGTCGACGATGATCAGGTCGATCGATTCCGGCTCGGCTTCAGCCATGTACTTGATGCCGTCGATGAAGAGCAGCTCGGCGCGCGGGTCGTTGTTCGAATCGCACAGTTCCGGGAAGTACTCCTCGGCGAGGCGGGTGACGCGCTCGTCGATCTCGACCTGGGTGGCCTTCTCCACTTCCTCGTGCTTCAGCACCTCGCGCAGCGTGCCGCAATCGCCGCCGCCGATGATGACGACGCGCTTGGCACGGGCGTGGGTGAACAGCGCCGGGTGGGTCATCATCTCGTGGTACAGGAAGTTATCCCGGCTGGTCAGCATGACGCAGCCGTCGATCACCATCAGGTTGCCCCAATCGGTGGTCTGGTAGACCTCGATCGTCTGCCACGGGGTCTTTTCCGCGTGCAGGAGGCGCTCGACGCGGTAACCGATGGAAGAGCCCGAAGCCTGGTGGGCCTCGGTAAACCAGCTGAGCTGCTGCTGCGACATGACGCTTGATCCTGGAAACGGGTA
>NZ_JBQCFT010000327.1:0-5245 GCF_051958795.1 Luteibacter sp.
GTGCACGGCCCCCGCCCCCACGCGCGCGCCCACCGGCCCGTGCGGCCGTCGGTGGGCTCGCGCTTGCGCGCGATCCCGGCGCGTCAGCCTTCGGCGACGACGCGGTGGCGACCGCGTTCCTTGGCCTTGTAAAGGCGGCTGTCGGCGACGCCGATAAACGGCAGCACGGCATCGTGTTCACCCGGCACCAGCGTGTTCACGCCAGCGCTCAGGGTCAGGCGCTTGCCCGGGCCCACGCCGGCATGCGGGATCAGCGCCTTGTCGATGAGATCCAGGCAACGCCAGGCCATCGCCATGGCCGCGGCCTCGTCGGTGTTCGGGAGCAGTAGCACGAACTCCTCGCCACCGAACCGGCACAGCAGGTCGTCGGTGTTTCGCACGCCGCCGGCCAGTGCCTTAGCCACGCGCTTCAGGCATTCATCGCCTTCGAGGTGGCCGTAGTGGTCGTTGTACTGCTTGAAGAAATCGATATCGAGAACGACCACGGACAGCGGATGCCGCGCCTGGCGCGCATCGCGCCAGCGGGTTTCCATCACCGCGTCGAAGCGACGGCGGTTGGCGACCCCGGTCAGGCCGTCCTTGAAGGAAAGCTCTTCCAGCTCGCGTTGCATGTCGAGCAGCTTTTCTTCCGTGCGCTTGCGTTCGCTGATATCGAACATGAAGCCGATCAGCGCATTCGGGGTACCGTCTTCATTGCGAACCACGTGCACCACATCGCGGATCCAGACGAATTCGCCGTCCTTGCGCAGCGCCCGGTAGTCGGCTTCGTGATCGATGCCCGCCTGCGATTGCGATACGCAGAAGTTGAACACCCACTCGCGATCCTCGGGGTGCATGCGGTCGGCCCAGTCCTGGACGGTCTGCCAGGACTGCGGCGACCAGCCGAGCAGCTCTTCGATCTGCGGGCCGATGTAGGCGAAGCGCAGGGTCGCCCAGTCGATTTTCCACGGGATGGCGCGTGTGGATTCGAGCAGCGTTTTATAAACGCTGATGTCTTCGGCAAGGATGGCGTCGTCGATGCTCATGGTCGTTTCCGGCGGCGCGGCAAGGTCTTCTTCAAGGGCCACGCCTTCGAGTGGCAACCCTGCGAATAATTCAAGGATGGAGAGGGTCGCCTCCGGCGCCTCCACCAGCGCGGTGCTCCCATCGGGCACCTGGATGTAAATACGCGGTGCCCCACCCTTCGCCCCGCGCACATGTTCCATCAGCCACATGACGCTTTCCGGAAGGCTGCGTCGCAGGGTGTCGTGATCGTAGCGGTCCCGCATCCCCGACGGGGCAAGATAGACCTGCTTGATGATGCTGGGCACCTCGAGGCCGCGCAGGGCTTCCTGGCAGGGTGTCGGGTGGTAAACGCCAGCGGGGTCGACCCGGCCGACAAGGGTCACCGCATGGCCGGGGCCCGCCCAGCCGCCTTCGGGGGCCTCGCCGAGGGCGAGATCCAGGAGCGCCGGATCGATCTGCTTGTGACTGGCCACCCTGGCCTTGGCCTGCGCGAGCGCTTCACGCGCCCGCTGCCGTGCTTCCGTTCCAGACATCGGTAACCCCCATGGCCCCCGGGCCATGTTCTTATGCGTCCCCCTAGTATCGGCCAGAACCGTGTCAGCTTGAGAACGTCGTCACAGTTCGCTGAGCCCCGGAATGGTACCGGTAGCCACCTACCCCCCAGGAGATCGTGCATGGCTTCCCGGATGATCCGACTCGCGGCCATGGCCGCCCTCTGCACCCTCCCGGCGCTGGCCGTGGCCCAGACGGGCCTCGGCTCAGCCGCGACCTACGCCTCCAAGCAGCTGCACCAGAAGTTCCTGAAGGCCGACAAGGACAAGGACGGGTTCCTTACGAAGGAAGAGGCCGAGGCCGGGAACATGCCCGAGACGGCCAAGAACTTCGACAAGATCGACACCACCGGTCGCGGCAAGGTCTCCGAAAAGGAGATCCAGACCTACCTGCTCCAGCAGGCCGGGACGAAGGCGGCGAAGCCACCCGGGGGCATGTGAGCCTGGGGCCGGCCGGCCCTAGTGCAGGCCGGCGAAGCGAAACGGCTGGGCGGTTACGAAGCTGGCCGAGACCTCGCCGGCGAAGGTGTGCCTTTGGTCCGCACCCAGGTCGAGTTTGCGCACCGGGGCACTCGCCGCGAAGTCGACCTTCTTCAGGTCGACCCAGAAGGTGTTGGGCGTAACGGCTGATTCGAAGAGATAGAGCCGGCGCTTATGGTCGAACACGGTGCGCCATCGCGTCGACGAGATATTCGGCTGCTCGGGCGTGGTGATGCCCAAAGGCACCGAGACATTGCGGATCACGGAAAACACGCTCGCAAGCGCGAGGTCGGGGTCGTCGCTTTTCGGAATGGCATTCACGTAGAACGACGCGCGGGCGAAACGATCCGCCGAGCGGTTCGTCCCCGGCAGCATGACCGTGCCGCCGATCCCTTCCCAATAGGTATTCAGCGCCAGCTGTTCGTCGAAGGTCGGCGAGTTGGTCATGACCTGGTATTTGCGATCGTGGTGGATGACCTGCTTGCCGCCGATGTATTCGATGATGGCGCTATCGCCCGTTGCGTCTGACATCGACAGGTGAAGCGTCGCGAGGCGCGGCTCACCGGGGACTTCATCGGTGACGACCACGAAAGGTTCTTTTTCCAGCGCTTTTACCGCGTCGTCCACCGTCGCGTAATTGTCGAGGACGTACTGCGCCCACAGCGCGATGCTTAGCGTGTGGTCGCCCTTCTTCGGCTTCGGGTAGCTGGATTCAACCAGCCACAGCACATTGGCCATCAGGCCTTTTTCGTTCGCGCCATCGGTCGTGGATACGTCATAACCGGTCGAGATGACGCTACCGTACTTCGACGTCCACGCCACCGACCCCGGACCAGCTTCGCCAACGCGTTTCATGCCACGCGGGAAGATCCACAGGTTCGTGCCGACATCGACCTTCCAGTCCATCGACCGCGCGGTGATGACGTCGTCGTTGTTGCCGAGGTAGACCACGCGTGTGCAGGCGTCGGTGGACATGGGTGTGGCGCACAACGCCATGAGCAGCGCGCACACGCCGTGCAGCGTGTTTCGTTTAGGTCTGTTCATTGCGAAGCTCCGGCGAAGTAGCCCTCCCCTGCCTGCGGGAGCATACGCCCGCTGTGGTCCGGAACCACTAGGAAATTCTACTTACCCGTCAAAGCGCGAATGCAGTTGGTCAGTGGCCCACGGAAGGCGACAGACGGGAAGACTGGATCTTCAGACGCTCCTCAAGGTGAAACGCGCGCTGGCTTCGGTCCTCGAGATCAACGCAGCACTTTTTGCGGACGCGCAGAACAGAGCAGATATTGCTGAAATCGTGGCGAAAACAAAGGACGAAACGCCAATGCCCAGCAGCGTAGAACCGTAAGTTCGATGCCGACGTTTGACACGCCCGAGCTTACGTCAGTAGCCTCCCCTTCGTCGGGAACAATCGACCTGCGAGACTGCAGCGAGGGACCTTTGGTTCGGCAGCTGCAGCAGGCGGAGCGCGATGACAAGCCCTCCTAACCTAGCTCCATTGCCTCGAAGCATCCGCTTCCTTCGGCCTTGTCCTTCAAAGCCCTCACGTTTGCGCGTGAGGGCTTTTTGGCTCTTAACCCTCGGCCGCTTCGGTACCCAACGGCGCGTTGGCGGCTTCACGGTTGAAACGGCGGAGCGCCACGGCACCACGCACACCATTGAGGAAGCCGATCCACAGGATGACTGCCATCACGATGCCCACGATAGCCTTCGGCTGTGTGACCCACTGGAAGATTTTCTCGAGCGAGAAGAGGATCAGGCCAATCCACGCGCTGGAAAGCGAATAGCGCCACGTGAAAATGCCGACGAGGGCAAAGCACACGCCATCGATGATGGACATGCCCGTGACGCCGAACGTCCGCATGGCCTCCGGCGCGGAGAAAAGAATGTACGCGCCGATTGCGATGTTCACCGCAGCGACGAACCAGGCGGCGAAAGCGCCGACCTTCATCGCTTGTTGCGCGTCGGCGCGATTGCCGATTTCCGGAATCCAGCTGTTGCTTTTGTACGTGCTGCGCGGCATGCCCCTTCCCCTTTTCAGATCCATGAATTCGGACGATTGCGAGCGCCGTTGCGGCGCCGGCTGCCAGAGCTCAGGGCCGATCGGGCCCCGGCGGAAGGCCCGCCGCCTCACCGCTCCGTGGGCTTATCGCGCGCAAGCGCGCTCCCACAGGCGAGCTGCCACACGTTGCGAGCTCTACATCGTCCCGGGAGTTCCGCGAAGAACAAAAAAAGGGCGCCCCAATGGGACGCCCTTTTTGAATAATTGGTCGGGGTGGCGAGATTCGAACTCGCGACCACTACACCCCCAGCGTAGTGCGCTACCAGGCTGCGCTACACCCCGACGAGCTAACGATTGTAGCAGCAACGCCCTGCCCTGCGGAAGCAGGATCAGCGGCGCAGCAGCGTAAGTACTTCTTCCAGTTCCAGGCGGACCTGGCGCACGATCTGGTGCGACATGCTGGCTTCCATGCGGGCCTGGGGGCCCTCAAGGCGGGCGCGGGCGCCCGTGATGGTGAAGCCTTCGTCGTACAGCAACGAGCGGATCTGGCGGATCATGAGCACGTCGTGCCGCTGGTAGTAACGGCGGTTGCCACGGCGCTTGACGGGCTTGAGGGCCGGGAACTCCTGCTCCCAATAGCGCAGCACGTGCGGCTTGACGCCACACAGCTCGCTGACCTCACCAATGGTGAAGTAGCGCTTCGCCGGGATGGCGGGGAGTTCGGTGTTATTCCCTGGATCCAGCATAGCCCTCGACTCTTACCTTGAGTTTCTGGCCAGGACGGAAGGTGACTACCCGCCGGGCCGAGATGGGGATTTCTTCGCCGGTCTTGGGATTACGACCGGGCCGCTGATTCTTCTGTCGCAGGTCGAAGTTGCCGAAGCCCGACAATTTCACCTGTTCGCCTCGCTCCAGGGCTTCGCGGACCACTTCGAAATAAGCGTCCACGAATTCCTTGGCCTCACGCTTGTTGAGGCCTACGTCGAGGAAAAGCCGCTCGGCCATTTCCGCCTTGGTCAGCGCCATCTTATCCTCGCAATCTCGCCTTGCATGTCTGCTCCAATGCCTTCACCGCGTCTGCCACGCAAGCGTCGGCATCGTCGTCGGTAAGGGTGCGTGAAGCGTCCTGTAAAATCAAGCCCATAGCGAGACTCTTTCGCCCTTCCTCGACGCCCTTGCCCACGTAGCGATCGAACAGGCGGACCTCCTT
>NZ_JBQCFT010000328.1:0-2250 GCF_051958795.1 Luteibacter sp.
TTTGTGTTCCCCCCCCCGGTGTGTGTCCCCTTTGGGGGGGGCGGGGGGGTGGGGGGGGGGGGGGGCGGGGTGTTTTGTTGACCACACCCCCCCCCCCCCCCCCCCCCCCTCCCACAGGACCGATGGCCCCATGCCCCCACGGAGACCCCCGCGCATGCTCCGCACCTTTGCCTTCCTCACCGCCGCCATGGTGGCCGGCGCCGCCTCCGCCGCCCCGGCGCAGTTCGCCGAGCGCACCGTCGACGTGCACGGCAAGACCTACCGTTACCAGGTCTTCATCCCCGCCGATATCAAACCGCACCCGGCGGTCGTCCTGTTCCTGCATGGCAGCGGCGAACGCGGCAGAGACAACCAGAAGCAGATGAGCCAGGGCCTGCCACCGTGGCTGAAGGAACACATGGATTTCCCGGCCGTCGTCGTGATCCCGCAGGCGCCGGACGATACGGAGTGGACCGACGAAGCCGATGCCAACATGGCGCTCGCCGCGCTCGAGAAGAGCGTCCAGGAATTCCACGGCGACCGTAAGCGCCTTTACCTCACCGGCCTGTCGATGGGCGGCTACGGCTCGTGGCAGCTCGCGGTCGACTACCCGGACAAGTTCGCCGCGGCCGCGATCATCTGTGGCGGCATCACCGCGCTACCCGATCCGGAAGGGCGCAACCTGTTCGTCCACGGCGTACCCGATGGCAAGGATCCGTTCGAGTGGGCCGCGCAGAAGATCGGCAAAACCCCGGTGTGGATCTTCCACGGCGGCGATGACAACGTCGTCCCCACCGAACAGTCGCGCAAGATGAACGCGGCGCTGGTTAAGCGCGGCGCCGAAGTGAAGTACAGCGAATTCCCCGGCGTGAACCACGGCTCGTGGATGAAGGCCTATGCCACGCCCGACCTGTGGGACTGGATGTTCCAGCACCATCGCTGATCACAGCGTTGTAGGAGCCCACCCTGTGGGCGACAGCTTTCGCGATGGCGTGACATGTCCTGCGGCTCCTCCGCGAACGGCGTCGCCCACAGGGTGGGCTCCTACGCGATGCTTCTACGGATTGCGGATGTGCCCGATGAGGTCCTTGAGACCACCGGAGAACGCTGCCCAACCGATGCCGGCGCCCACCAGTGCGCCGAGCATCTCGAACAGCACGCGCAGTCCCATGGAATCCGGGTCGTGCACCGCGGCCAGCTTCACCCGCAGCAGCTGCGGTGACTGGATCGGGACGAAGTTGAAGTAGAACGAATTCCAGATGTCTTCGTAGCCCACGAGGAAGAACGCCACGAGCACGGCAACGGTCAACTCCATGCCATGGTTCCAGCCATTGGCCTTGCCGAACAGGCGCACCAGCACATACGCGACGATGCCGCCCAGCAGCGCGATGCCGCCGACCTGCAAGGCACCTTCCATGCCGTAACCCATCCAGCTGCGATCGAGGAGCATGGTGCGGACTCGTGGGGATCAGGCAGGCATTATGCCCGCGAGCCGGCGCTTTGGCTCTCCAGCGGACGGCCATGCCGCGCATACAGCACGAAAGAGAGGACCGCGGCCGCCAGCGTCGTCGCGCTGGCCACGAGGAAGATGGCCGGGTAATCGTAAAGTCCCGCGATCCAGCCGCCGACCGGGCCGGTCAGGCCCAGGGCCACGTCCAGGAACACGGAATAGGCCCCCAGCGCCGCGCCGCGGTTGTGGTTGCTCACGCGGCTGACGGCTTCGACGCCGAGCGCGGGGAAGACCAGCGCAAAGCCCGAGCCGGTCAACGCGGCACCGGCAAGCGCCGCGTGCGGGCTGGTGCCAAACCAAAGCAGCAGCAAGCCGAGGCACTCGACCACCAGCGACACCCTCGCCACGCGGTAGCCGCCGAACCGGTTGATGGCATTGGCGAAGACGAGGCGCACGCCGATGAAACAGCTACCGAACAGGGAAAGCGACAGCGCGGCACCCTGCCAACCGCGGCTCGCGTAATACAGGGCGACGAACGTCGAAAGCGCACCGAAGCCGATGGAACCCAGCGCAAGGCCCGCGCCGTACGCATACACGCGCGAGAGCACATGCTTGAACGGCAGGCGTTCGCCGTGCGTCGGCGGCACGTGCGCCATGAGCAGGGCCAGCGGCAACGCGATCGCGCCGAGCGCAAAGCCCAGCACACCGAGCGAGACCATGCCGAACTTAGCCGCGAGCGTGACGCCGAGCTGCTCACCTAGCGCAATGCCTCCGTAGTTATAGAAACCGTTCCACGAGATGAACCGCGAGGTGTGCTCAAC
>NZ_JBQCFT010000329.1:0-2516 GCF_051958795.1 Luteibacter sp.
TCAATCTCAGTGTGTCCGGGAGGCCTTGGGGCCCACCCTCGAGGCGAGTTCCGCACAAGAGAGCGGCCGTAGGCCAATAAGTACATTTGCGCCGGAGGCGCACTCCGGTACGAACGCGGAGGACCTGTCTGAGCAGCGAGGGTGGGCCCCAAGGCGTCTTTCCAGAGACGTCCGAGCGCGAGGTGGCGTCAGCCGCTGGTCACACGCATTCGCGACAGCGAATGAGCCGCTTAGGTAGGCGGCCGGGTCGCGACCCCATCGCGCGCAAGCGCGCTCCCACAACAACGCTGGCAACAAAAAGGCCGCGATTGCTCGCGGCCTTTTTGTTACTGCGCCATCCCGATCAGCGCTTTTCGATCGGCGTGTAGGTCTGGTCTTCCGGACCCGTGTAGTTCGCGCTCGGGCGGATGATCTTGCCGTCCTGGCGCTGCTCGATCACGTGTGCGCTCCAGCCGGAGGTACGCGCGATCACGAACAGCGGCGTGAACATCGCCGTCGGCACGCCCATCATGTGGTACGCCGATGCCGAGTACCAATCCAGGTTCGGGAACATCTTCTTCAGGTCCCACATCAGCTTCTCGATCTTCTCGGAGACCTCGAACAGGCGCGGGTTGCCGCCGTCCGTGCACAACTTGCGCGCGATCTCCTTGATGATCTCGTTGCGCGGATCCGACACGGTGTACACCGGATGGCCGAAACCGATGATGATCTCCTTGCGCTCGACGCGGGCGCGGATGTCCGCCTCCGCCTCGGCTGCATCGCGGTAGCGCGCGATGATCTCCATCGCCACCTCGTTCGCGCCACCATGCTTCGGGCCGCGCAGCGCGCCGATCGCGCCGGTGATGCACGAGTACATGTCCGAGCCGGTGCCGGCGATGACGCGCGCCGTGAACGTGCTGGCGTTGAACTCATGTTCGGCGTACAGCACGAGCGAACGATCCAGCGCGTGCGCGTGCAGGTCGCTGGGCTTGCGGCCGTGCAGCAGGTGCAGGAAGTGCGCCGCGATCGAGTCGTCTTCCGTCTCGGTCTCGATGCGCTTGCCGTTGTGGCTGAAGTGGTACCAGTACAGCAGGATCGAACCGAAGCACGCCATCAGGCGGTCGGCGATGTCGCGCGCGCCGGTGACGTTGTGGTCGTCCTTCTCCGGCAGCACGGTACCGAGCACCGAGGCGCCGGTGCGCATCACGTCCATCGGGTGCGTGGCGGCGGGCAGCAGCTCGAGCGCGCCCTTCACCGGGGCCGGCAGGCCGCGCAGGCGCTTGAGCTTGGCACGGTAGGCGTTGAGCTCCATCCAGTTCGGCAGTACGCCGTGGACGAGCAGGTAGGCGACTTCCTCGAACGAGCCCTTCGCGGCCAGGTCGTGGATGTCGTAGCCGCGATAATGCAGGTCGTTGCCGCTGCGGCCGACCGTGCACAGCGCGGTGTTGCCCGCGGTGACGCCGGACAGGGCGACGGACTTCTTCGGCTTCGGGCCCGTGGTGGTTGCGGTGTCGCTCATGCGTGACTCTCCTTAACCCTTCTGCGAGAACAATGCGTCGAGGCGACGCTCGTATTCGTGGTAGCCGATGCGGTCGTAGAGCTCTTCGCGCGTCTGCATCGTATCGATGACGTTGCGCTGGTGACCGTCGCGGCGGATGGCGGTGTAGACGTTCTCGGCGGCCTTGTTCATGGCGCGGAACGCGGAAAGCGGATACAGCACGATGCCCACACCGACGCTGCCGAGCTCTTCGGTGCTGAACAGCGGGGTCTGGCCGAATTCGGTGATGTTGGCGAGCACGGGGACCTTCAGCGCATCGGTGAAGCGCTTGTAGGTGGGCAGGTCATAGGCGGCTTCCGCGAAGATCGCGTCGGCACCGGCCTCGGCACAGGCGATGGCGCGCTCGATGGCGGCATCGACACCGTCGACGGCGATGGCGTCGGTGCGGGCGATCAGGA
This sequence comes from Luteibacter sp., assembly GCF_051958795.1. Lineage (GTDB taxonomy): Bacteria > Pseudomonadota > Gammaproteobacteria > Xanthomonadales > Rhodanobacteraceae > Luteibacter. Next base: position 1,936 of record NZ_JBQCFT010000329.1, read on the forward strand.
AGAAGTCCGGGTCGGTCTTCGCATCGGCCGCGGCCTTGACGCGGTCGACCATCTCGCTCGCCGTGACGATTTCCTTGCCCGGGCGATGGCCGCAGCGCTTCGCGCCGACCTGGTCTTCGATATGGCAGGCGGCTGCGCCGAACTTGATGAGGCTCTTGACCGTGCGGGCGATGTTGAACGCGCTGGGGCCGAAGCCGGTGTCGATATCGACCATCAGCGGCAGGTCGCACACGTCGGTGATGCGGCGGACGTCGGTCAGCACATCGTCGAGCGTGTTGATGCCCAGGTCCGGCAGGCCCAGGGAGCCCGCCGCCACGCCGCCGCCCGAGAGGTAGATGGCGCGGAAGCCGGCGCGCTTGGCCAGCAGGGCGTGGTTGGCGTTGATCGCGCCGATGACCTGCAGGGGCTTTTCAGCCGCGAGGGCGGCCCGGAAGCGGCTGCCGGCCGAGGGGGGCAAGGGCATGGAAAGTCTCCGCGTAAAGACCGGCATTTTAGCGCGGGGCGCGTGTAAAGGATTGTTGCGGTGCGGGGTGTGGGCCGGGCCTGGTGGCCCGGATCGCGCGCAAGCGCGCTCCCACAAG
>NZ_JBQCFT010000330.1:0-13809 GCF_051958795.1 Luteibacter sp.
GGTACATCCTCTTCCCCGGCGTCCTGTCCGGCAAAGAAGCGGAAGGATAACGGCATGCGCCGCCCCGCACAAGCGCCTACCCCGCGGTGGGGCGCACCGGAGCGGGCTCGGGGAGGGGCAGGCGCTCGCCTGGGCGGGCCACGCGATAGCCCCGCGCCACCAGCGTCTCGCCGTCGGCGACACTGCCGTAGTGGTACAGCGCCATGCGTGCGCGGAGCTCGCTCGCATATTCACGTTCGAGGTCATCGACGCCTGTATGCGAGGGGTTGCCAACCACGCCGCAGTCATGGGCGATCAACTCGCCGGAGGCACCGTGGAGCGCGAGTGCCTCGGGGACTGGCCGGGTATCGCCGGTAAAGACGAAGCTGCCGCGCAGCGCCAGCCCGAACGATGTGCCCTGCACGTGGTGGCGGGTGGGGAAAACGTCGAACCAGAGGCCCTCGTGCCAGAAACCACGGGTGCACGGGACCAGGTGGAAGGCCTCCCAGTAGTTCACACCGCCCTCGGCCAGGGCACCCGGATAATCGGCCACCCTGCCCTGCAGCCACGGCAGCAGCGCGGCGTGGAGGTACACCTTCGTTCGGCCGCGCAGTGCTTCATCGAACCACAGGCGGAAGAACAGCCGCTCCATGCCCGCGACGTGGTCCATGTGGGTGTGGGTGATGTACAGCGCGGCGGGCGGCGCGCCGTAGGTTTCCATATAGCGGTCCAGCGTGTCCGGCCCGCAATCGACCAGCAGCAACGGGCTCCCGTCCCGCTCCAGCACCACGGCGGAAGAACCGAGCTCCACCGCGTGGGCCGCGCCGGCCCCGAGGAATCGAAGGTCGTAGGTCACGCGCGGAATCCCTCTTCGTAAGCCTGGACCACGGCGGGCCAAAGCACTTCATCGAACATGTCGCCACCCTCGCGAGCACCCACCTTCACCAGCGAGCGCTTCAACCTGGCGAGGTTGGCCCGGCGCCAACGCGCCGATGGCCGGCGCAGGCGGCCGCGATCGAAATCGATCAGGTACAGGCCGTCGCCGTTCACCAGGATGTTGTGGGCGTTGAGGTCCGCGTGCCATGCGCCCTCCCGATGGAAACGCGCCACGAGCTCACCGACCCGGCGCGCCAGCGCTTCATTGAAAGCGCCATCGGCCACGCGTTCGGCCAGCGTGCGCGCCTCGGGGATACGCAGCGTGATCAGATCGGCGCGGTACGCCAGTCCATGCCGCACGTGCCTGGCGGCCAAGGGCGCCGGAACCGGGAGGCCACGGCGGGCCAGCTCCGCCAGCAGGCGGAACTCCCGGCTGCTCCGGGTGCGTTCGGCACCCGTGAAGAGGTAGCTGTCGCCGAGCAACGCGGCCACCATGCCGCCACGCCGATAATGGCGCAGCACCGCCTCGCCCGCCGGCGTATCTATAATGGCGACGCCACCACGCCCGCCGGCCTGCGCGCGCAGCGCGCCCTGCCTGGCCCAGGCGTCCGGCGTGAACCAGTCATCATCGACTTGAGCTGCGCGGGCCGCGTCGAACAGAATCGTGCCGCCCGCGGCCTCCATTACTCGTTGGTCTGTCATCTGAAGGGCCGCCCGCCGGGCGGCCACCTATCCGGTAACCCGATCGTGTCCAGTCTAGCAAGCCGCCCCCTCCCGTCGGGAGATTCCAGCCTCTGCATCCTGCGGACATCCGCCATCGGGGACGTGACGCACGTGGTGCCGATCATCCGCACCCTGCAGGCGGCGACGCCGCAGACCCGGCTCACCTGGATCGTGGGCAAGCTGGAGCAGAAGCTCGTGGGCGACCTGCCCGGCGTGGAGTTCGTCCTGTTCGACAAGGGCAAGGGCCGCGACGGCGTGCGCGCGGTGCGCGAGGCCCTGGCCGGCCGGCGCTTCGATGCGCTGCTGCATATGCAGGTCGCTCTACGGTCCAACCTGTTGAGCCTTTCGGTGAAGGCCGACCGGCGCATCGGCTACGACCGGGCCCGGTCCAAGGACCTGCATGGGCTCTTCGTCAACGAGCGCATCCCCGCACGCACCGGTGAGCACGTGCTCGACGCCATGGCCAGCTTCATCGAGCCGCTCGGCCTGAAGCAGACCGAGGTTCGCTGGGATATCCCCGTGCCGGACGAGGCGCACGCATGGGCGGCCGAACAGCTGCCGGGTGATGCGCCGACCTTGCTGGTCAGCCCCATGTCGAGCCATACGGTGCGCAACTGGCGCGTCGATCGCTATGCCGCCGTCATCGACCATGCCATGGCCCGCGGCATGCGCGTAGCCCTCGTGGGCGGCCCCTCGCCCGCCGAACGCGAACTGGCCGACCAGATCCTCGGTGCGGTAAAGGTTCCGCCCATGGACCTCACCGGCAAGGACACGCTGAAGCGTTTCATGGCGCTGCTTGGCCGGACGAGCATGATCCTGACGCCGGATTCCGGCCCCATGCATATGGCCAACGCGGCCGGCACCAAGGTGCTCGGCCTGCATGCGGCGAGCAACCCGCATCGCTCGGGGCCGTACTCCGACCGACGCTGGTGCGTGGACAAGTACGACGCGGCGTCGCGGAAGTTCTTCGGCAAGCCTGCCGCGGAGATCCCCTGGGGCACCAAGATCGAGAAGCCCGGTGTCATGGATCTCGTCGAGGTGCCGGAGATGATCGATCGCTTCGAGGCCTGCGCCGATTTCCTCAGGATTCCCTTGCGGGGATGATCAGAACGACTTCGGCTTCGCGCCGTAGTCCTTGTACGACTTCTCTTCCACCAGGGTGGAGCCGAGCTTCAGGTTGATCTCGCGCTTCACCGCGGCACGCTCATCGTTCTCGAAATAGACGGAACGGGCGAGCTGGATGAAATCGTTATCGAACTCCTGCGCCTTTTCCTTCACGCGGATGCGGTCTTCGATATCCCACAGGCGCTTGTTCACCGCCAGCAGCCGGCCAGTCTCATCGGTGATGTCGGTCTGGGAGGCGGCGTGGTTCTTCCAGGTCGCATCCAGCAGTTCGAGCTCATTGCGGACGTTGGCCAGCTTGGCCTCGTCCTTGATCTCCTGCAGCTTGATCTGAAGGATGGTCATCTTGTCGATAAGCTCGCCGTAAGACACCGGGGTTTCGATCAGGCTCATGGGGCGCTCTCCGTCAGGTCAGGCGCGGGAGGTTAGCAGTTTTGGCCGGGCTACAGCGACACGAGCCCGAACGTATCCAGCAAGAGGACGACGTTGAGCGCGAGCACAACCAGCGCCGAGATCACGGCCAGCACGGTCGTCGCCGCGCTTACCCGGAATGCCCCCATGATCCGCCGGCGGGCCGAGAACCACACCAGTGCGATCATCGGGAACGGGAGGGCGATGCTCAGCGCCACCTGGCTCAGCACCAGTGCCCGCGTCGCATCGACGCCTGCGGCGACCACGGCGAAACTGGGCACCATGGTGACCGCCCGCCGCAGCCATAGCGGGATCCGGAAATCCACGAAGCCCTGCATGATCATCTGCCCGGCCATGGTTCCGACCACGGAGCTCGAAAATCCCGAAGCGATCAGTGAAACGAGAAAAATCGTCGCTGCCGCACCGCCGAGCAAGGGCACGAGGGTCTGGTAAGCGGTCTCGATTTTCGCGACATCGGGGTGTCCACCATGGAAGGCGCTGGCCGCCATGACCACCATGGCGAGATTGATCAGGCCGGCGACCGCGAGCGCCAGCACGACCTCCAGGTTGGACAGGCGGATGATCCGCTGCCGTTCCACATCGTTGCCTGCCCTCACCCTTCGCTCGGTCAGGCCGGAATGCAGGAACAGCGCGTGCGGCATCACCGTCGCGCCGATGATGCCCACGGCCAGCGCCACCGCCATGCCGTCCGGCAGGTCCGGCTTGAATACGTGCAGGCCGACGGCCGCCCAATCGACCGGCGCGATAAACAACTCGACAAGGTAAGACAGGCCGACCACGCCAACGAGCGCGCCGATGGTGAGTTCAAGCCGCCGCGCGCCCTGCCCTTCGAGCAGGAGCAGGAGGTACGTGACGATGCCAGTGATGACCATGCCCGCGAGCAGGGGCATGTGGAACAGGAGGGCAAGGCCGATCGCCCCACCGAGGAATTCCGCCAGGTCGGTCGCCATGGCGGCCAGTTCACTGACGACCCACATGACCCAGACCAGCGGCCGTGGCAGGTGCTGTCGACATAGCTGGGCGAGATTGGAGCCCGTCACGATGCCGATCCGGGCGGAGAGGCTCTGGAACAGCATCGCGACGAGATTGGCCAGGACGACCACCCACAGCAAGGCGTATCCGTAGCGCGCACCGGCCTGGATGTTGGTCGCGAAGTTACCGGGATCGATGTAGGCGACCGACACGACCACCGCCGGGCCGGCGAACGGCGCCAGCGCGGCCAGCCCGCGGCGCCGGCCGTGCAGTACCTCCTGCATCACCCTGGCATCGCGTGCCTGCCTGACGTCTTGTTTCACCCGGTCGCCTGCGTATACGCACATCGCGTTCACGGGCATTACAGCCCCGGGAGCGTGCAAGGCGCGTGGAAAACCCTGCCGGCCACCCGACGGGCGAGGCTTCGCAAGCCATCGACGCGGCCGGGCTTATACGTGCAGTCCGCCAGGAGCCGCCATGACCACGATCACCCGCCATATCCCCCGGATCGCCGGGTTCCACGCCGCCCACCAGGACGACATTGGCTTCTGCATCCTGGCCGAACTGGATACCGCGCCCGGCGAGCGCTGGCTCGCGCATTTCGCCGGCCGCTGCGACGAGACGTTTTCGAGGCACACCTCACCCGACATCCGCTGGGTCGAAGGCCGGATCTGGTTCCGCGTACCATCGGAAGACCTTGTGGCGGAATACGCACGCCTGATCGTCGAAGCGGTAAACGCCGCCGGGCACGACGAGGCAGAAGAGCAGGAACGAGAAGTCGAACGCGCGCGCGTCCTGTCGCAGAAGACCCACGATCTTGATGCCCTGCTCAATAGCGTCAACGCTGCCCTTCCGGGGTGGATGGAAGGGCAGCGCACCGCCTGAGGCGCTTGCCTCAGGGCGAAGGGCTTCTAGCACTGAACAACGCGACGCAACCCACGGTATCGACGCGCACGTCGTTGAACCGGCTGGCCAGCGCAAGGCGCAGGTCATCCAGCGAATCGCGTGCGTTACCGAAGATGCCCTTCTTGTTATAGAACTCCATGAGCTTCACCGCCGCGCTCGTGCGCGGCACGCCCTGGGCGAGGATGGTGGCGCCGAACAAGGTGCCACCCGGCGCCAGCAGCGGGATGAGGTGGTCGAAGACCACGGCCTTCTGGCGGATGTCGCCCGCCAGGCAGTGCAGGAGATACGTCACGCCGATCGAACCGTACGTCGCATCGTGTCCTTCGATCGGCCTGAGCACATCCACCACGTGCGTATCAGGCGAATAGCGTTCGACGCGGCGCGCTGCGGCCGCGAGTGAGTTCGGGTTGAGATCCATCAGGGTCAGGCGCGGCTCTGGCGGAAAGCGGCAGTGATCCATGTACCAGCCCGTGCCTACGCCGACGTCGAGATGCGACGCCGAGACGTGCTGGTTATACAGATCGAGGATGCGCGAGGTCGGGCAGCGCCACACCAGGGGATTGGAGATCCGGAGGACCAGGGTGTCGTAGATGGCGAGGGTGCCGGGCGAATAGACGGACTGGCTGTCGTAAGCCTTGGAGGACTGGGCGGGCATGGGGGCGTGGGGGCTTTCGTCGTGGGGTGGGGATCAGGGAGCCTCGCATGATGACGCCGCAGTGCACCATGCCGATTGCCGAAAATGTGCTTCACGTCCGTTTCCGGCGCCCTCTTGGCGGGCACGCTAAAGCCCGGGCCATCTCCGCCGATGTGCTCTGTACAGTCAGGGAATCCACCTCCGATGCCGGTCCAGCACGCTCGCCATCAGAACTTGCGCAAGGTCCTCGCCCAGCTCGAGCGCGAGGGGATCGAGGGCTATGCCGACCAGGCGGAGCACCTTGGCAATGTCACGGCCGGAAAACTCGCGGCCATGGACCAGGGCGCGCCGATCGACGTGCTCTTCTCCGAACACGTCGAATGGGTTCTCCACCGCCGACGCGGGTGGATGGACGAACTGCACGAAGACGACCCGCTCGAAGCCTGACGCCTGCTGTAGGGGCGCGCTTGCGCGCGATCAACGCCTCCCGCTGATGCGACGTAAGGCTTAGAGGGGGTTACGGGGCGACATATGACAGTTGAGACTGCGGCGCTGGCTAGAATCGGGCGTAGAACGACGGCGTGTCCATACGCCGCAACAACTCGATAGTGCCGCCCTTCGCCTGATACTCATAAGTGTCGGCCATGACCTGCTCCTCAACCAGACCGGCTGCGTGCTGGAACGGCATCCATCCCCAGGAACTGGCCGGGCTCGTGCTCTCCACCTGCTTAAGCAGGGACACAAAACGCGTTGAGCGATCGATGGTCATGTCGAGCTTGTCGTAATGGCGCCCTTTCGTGTTGAATGCGTTTTTCCCCTTGGGATCGAGGACCTCAACCGCAAGCTCGTTGAAATCCTTCGCCAGTCGGACCAGTTCGCGATCACCATTCACAGATTCCTCGAGCCATATGCGAGAGCGCTCATCCAGCGCGTCTCCGACAACCACGAGCCGACCCTGATCGAGCTTCAGGTCGTACGGAGCGTCGGCAATATCTGGCCGGATCGTACGCATTCGTGACGTGACCAGGTCGAGCCGCTTCCCGAATGCTTCCAGCGTTGTCCCGAGATGCCACGCATTGGTCGTGTGATAGTCCGTTCCCGTCGATGCATACCAAGAATCATCCAAGGTGTACTCGACGGCACTTACCGGATCGCTTGCGGTTTCACCACCCTTCGCCGGTCGTGAGACGTTTGCTGGTGACGACATCACAGAAGGCAGGACCGAGCTTCCAACGCCTCCGATCATGGCCGATTTCCTCTGTAGATCTCTTTGCATACGTGCACGAATTCGACGAGCTTCTTTTCGCCAGCAAAGATTGCCGCCTTCACATACGTCACGTCCCAATACTCGGGACGATTGGAAATTCGATGAACACTGATCGGCCCCTGGATGTAGGGCGATCGACAATCTGAGAACGTCAGACGTCCCGAAAACGCCCCGTCGGCACCGGTCACACCAGTGAGGCGACCGACGATCGTGTTGAAGCCATTACCGGGACCGGCATCCCGGGTCGATAAATTCACCGTGACTCCGGGCACCCGAACCATGCGGCCAGCCTCATCAAAAAGCTGCACGGTGAGGTCTATCTCACGCGCCGCAGTCGCTCCACCAGGCGCCAGGTGTGTGATCCGCTCCTTGCTCTGGAACGACGTAATCTCCGGACGCGGCGATGCGGCCCACGCGCTTCCTGCGGCGATCCAGAACACAAACACACTTGCCACGCGTTTCATTGCCCACCTCCAGCCTCGCGGAATGTGGGACCAAGGTTAGGCAAAGCCGCTAAATTTCGTGCCGCGAGGGGCGCCCGATTTCACGTAGGCCTTCTGCACCTGACATTGAGAGGGAATGCTTACAGCATGTCATCCACGGCAAGGCCGATGGGCGCCTACGCCGACCGTCGACACACGCTGACTTGCATGCAGCGGTGCGTTGCCTATCATCAGACGCAAGACCAACCGCCCAAGCGCCACACACTGAAGTGAACGTACGCACCAACATCTTGGAACGTATCGCCCAGGTCGAAGCCATCCTCCCGACGCTCGCTACCAAGGCGGATATCGGCGAAGTGCGGGCGGATCTCCACAAGGCCATCGCAACGACCAATGCCTGGATGATCGCGACGGTGATCAGTCTGTTCCTGGGCTTCTCGGGCCTATTCCTGACCGTCAATTCTGCATCGCGCGCATCCAGCACCTCGCCCGCTGCGTCATCGGCGACACCACCGATGATCATCCAGGTGCCCGCCTATGTGCATGCGGGCGGTACGCGGTCACCTCAGCACTAACGCACGCTAAGCCCGGGCTTCTTCGCGGATGCCGACATCACGCTGTTTATCCATAGAACGTAACGCGAGACGCGCACGGCATACACGATGACGCCGTAAAGACCTTCGACGAACGGCCGGTCCGGCGTCCACATCTTCCAGAATGGGTGATCCTTTGGATACCTGCTCCAGGAAGCCAGTCCGATAAGTTGCTTCGCACTTCCTTCCCCGACGAACAACGGACCACCGCTGTCACCACTTCCGGTGATCGCTTCGAGTGGTAGTGCGGAAGGAGCTGCATCGAACCGATACCAGACATAGCGCTCATCAGCCCCCAGGATCACATTGAAGCCGCGGTGCAGAACGGTGCGGTGCGAGCTGCCAGGATCCTGGCCCCTGGCACCATCGCCGGTGGCTCCCTTTCCCATGAGCGCCGCCGTCATACCGACCTCAGCGTCTCCTCGATAAAGCGGCACCGGTGCTATGTCGGTCACCGGCGATTCGAGTTCGATCAGTGCTATGTCATTGGAAGAAGCGAGGAACGCAGAAATCCTGGAAAGGTCGCCCGATTTGAGCGCCTCATCGACCAGGGCGCCGGGCAGTTTCTGGTAGCCCGGATAAATGATGACGCGCTTGATCCTGCGCGCGACGCCGCCAATCGAGACGTCAGTATCCATGCCCTGCATCTGCATGGGCGCTGCATGTGCGGCGGTGACGACCCACGTCGGCGCGATGAGAACACCGTGCCCCTCCCCGGGCAGGTCCGCCAGTGCGGGGAACGACGACGCGGGAACGCGATACTTCGCGTCATCGACGTCCGCCCGGGTGATGACGGCGCCAGCCGCGCTCGCGACCACCCACAGGCAAAAGACAAGAGTCCACTTCATGCTTCCATCCCCATCGTGCCATTCCATGCGGCGACCGACCCGGCCCCCTAAACGAAAAACGCCCAGCGATCTCTCGATCTCTGGGCGTTCAACGATACAGATAATGGCGGAGAGGGTGGGATTCGAACCCACGGTACGCTTGCACGTACGCCTGATTTCGAGTCAGGTACATTCGACCACTCTGCCACCTCTCCGCAGGGTCGACGGCGGGCTGTGGGGCCTGCCGAGTCGGCAATGATAATGGGTCCTCAGCGCCGTGACAACAGGCTTTTGATGGGGCATGCTCGCGGGGCATAGGGACCGCTTCCGGCGGCCCTCCTCCAGCAGTCCAAGGCCCCCATGATCGAGTTCGGACACGGCACGCATACTGGCCTCCGCCGCCTGCGCAACGAAGACACCTACTACGCCGATGCGAGCCTGGGCCTGTTCCTCGTGGTCGATGGCATGGGTGGCCACCAGCACGGCGAGGTGGCCTCAGCCATGGCCCGTGATGGCGTCGTGGCGCAGGTGACTGCCGGGCAATCCCTGGTCGACGCGATCCAGCGGGTGAACGAGGCGCTGATCGCCCGCTCGGGTGGGCTGAAGGATGCGCGGCCGATGGGCACCACGATTGCCGCGATCCGCGTATCCGGCCGGGCCTACGAGGCAGCATGGGTCGGCGATAGCCGCATCTATCGCTGGGCCGATGGGGAGATGCAGCGGCTTTCGCATGACCATTCGATCGTCGAGGCCCTCGTTGAGGCCGGCGAGCTGACCGAGACCCAGGCACGCAACCATCCCCAGCGGAGTGTCCTCACCCAGGCGCTGGGGATCACGGCGCCCGACCAGCTACACATCGGCCTGGCGCGTGGAGAACTTCCTTCGGGCGCGCGGCTGCTGCTCTGTACGGACGGCCTGACGGATGAAGTCGCTGATGAGCGCATTGCGCAGATCGTCGCGCGTACGGACATCGCGGCGCAGGAATGCGTGGATCACCTTGTGCTCGAAGCGCTTGCTGGCACCGGGCGGGACAATATCACCGCGATCCTGGTGCGCGCCGGGGGCTGATCGCGGGGCCACCCGCGCCCCCAAACCCCCGGCGGGGCGGGCCCCCCCGGGTGGGGCGGCGGGGCGCGCGCTTGCCCGCGATCCCAGCGGACCTCAGTGGACCGTTTCTTCAGACTCGAGCGAGCGCCAGATGCTCTGCCCGCCAACGGCCTTGTCCAGCGCATCAAGCCGCTTCGCATGCAGTGCGAGCTCATCATCCGATGCGCGCAGCACGACGGGGCGGCGGCTGATCACGATATCGCCGAGCACGTCCGTCGCGGCGCTGGCGGCGCCGGCGTCGAAGACGAAATCCAGGCCGACCTGGCCCGAGGTCATTGCGATATACACGTCCGCCAGCAGCTGGGCGTCGAGCAGGCCGCCGTGCAGGTCGCGATGCGTGTTATCGATACCGAGGCGCTTGCACAACGCATCGAGGCTGTTGCGCTGGCCGGGATACATCGTCCGCGCCATGGCCAACGTATCGAGCACGGTGGCGTGATCCGTCACGGTGCCGTACTGCGGACCGAGGCGGGCCAGTTCGGCGTTGATGAAGCCCACGTCGAACGCCGCGTTCTGGATGATCAGCTCCGCGCCCTTGATATAGGCGAGGAACTCTTCGACCTTGTCGCGAAAGAACGGCTTATCAAGCAGGAATGCGTCCTCGATGCCGGTGACCGCGCGGGCGCCTTCGTCGATCGCACGCTCCGGGTTGAGGTACGTGTGGAAATGGTTGCCGCTCGGGCGGCGGCCGATCAGCTCCACCGCGCCGATTTCGATCAGGCGATGGCCAAGATGCGCTTCGAGGCCGGTGGTTTCGGTATCGAGGACGATCTGCCTCATGCCACCCTCCCCTTTTCCTTGAACAGAATGGCCTGGTCACGCGCGGCCACATCGACCCGCTCGTTTTCCTCGTGACCGTTGTGACCCTTCACCCACTCCCACGTGACCGTGTGCGGCTGGGTCGCGGCATCGAGTCGAACCCACAGGTCCTGGTTCTTCACCGGCTTCTTGTCGGCGGTCATCCAGCCGTTGCGGCGCCACTTGGGCACCCATTCCTGCAGCCCCTGCATGACGTATTTCGAATCGGTCATGAGGTGCACCTTGCACGGCCGGTTCAGTGCCTCGAGCGCGGAAATCGCGCCCATCAGCTCCATGCGGTTGTTCGTCGTGTCGGCTTCGCCACCGGAGAGCATTTTCTCAATGCCCTTCGCACGCAGGAGGGCCGCCCAGCCGCCGGGTCCGGGGTTACCCAGGCAGGCGCCGTCGGTAAAGGCTTCAACAAGATCGGTCATGGAACTCTTCAGCTGATGTGTTCACGGGCGTGGCGCCGTGCGCCGGAGGCGAAGGTGCCGGGCACGGGCGCGGGCACCACGGCGGCGCGGGGCCGCAAGGGTACAGCCGCCGGCCGTTTTTTGCGCGCCACGAGCAGATAGCCACCGCCGATCAGTGACCCGCCAATAGCGGTGCCACCGGCGCGCGGCCAGGCACTGCCGAGCCGCCGCGGCATGGATAGCTCGAAATCGTCCCGGACGAGGCGCTGGCTCCACCACCACGGCCAGGTCAGTCGGGGCCGGACGCCGCAGCTCTGCCTGGCCACCCAGGGCGACCAGAGGCCCAGCGGATGGATCCCGGCGATGGCGATCATGCCGCCCGGCTCGAGCACGCGGATGGCTTCGTCCAGCAGGGTGTCCTGGCGCGCCGTGGTCTCCAGGGCGTGGCGAAGGAGCACCACCCCGAAAGCCTCATCCGCGAACGGTAGCGGCTCGAGGCCGCTGGCCAGCACGTCGCCCTCCAGGCGGGCGCCGGTGACGCGTACGGTCGCCCAGTGGCCCAGCAGCGGAATCGCAGGGGTCTCGGCGTCCAGCGCGGCGGTCAGGTGGAGTCCGTGTTCGCCAGTGCACCGGTTCAAAAGCGGCGTGAGCAGGCGGTTCTCGTCCGCAAGCAGTTTGCGGACGTGCGGCGTCGCATAGATGTCGGAGACCGGGCCAGCCATAGGTGGTCAGTGTAGTGAGGTTGAACAGCCACCGCACGGGTTAACGAGTCGCTAACGAGTGCAAAATACCCGGCTGATATAGTCCGGCCGCCCCTGCCCCGCCACCCTGGCGGGCAGGCGGCCAAACCACGGGTGTTCGCGCCCTATCGACGTCACGGAGTCCGCCCGATGCACTGGGTTCCCGTCGCGGCCTTGAGCGACAACTACATCTGGCTGGTCGCCGATGACGAGGGCAATGCTTTCGTCGTGGATCCCGGTGAAGCCGCCCCCGTCGAAGCCGCGCTGAAAGCGCGTGGCTGGACGCTGCGTGCCATCCTGCTCACCCACCACCACAACGACCACATCGGTGGCGTGTTCGACCTGGTGCGCGACCACGATGTCGAGGTGTATGCGCCACTGGATACGCGCATTCATTACAAGACCCAGATCGTGGGCGAAGGCGACAGCATCCAGCTGGATTTGCCGCGCGCCACGTTTCAGGTGCTCAAGGTCCCGGGCCATACGAAGACCCACATCGCCTACGCGGGCGAAGGCTTCCTCTTCTGCGGCGACACGCTTTTCAGCGTCGGCTGCGGCCGCCTCTTCGAAGGCACCGCCGAGCAGATGCTCGCCGCGATGGACAAGTTCAGCCACCTGCCGCCGGAGACCCTGGTCTGCTGTGCGCATGAATACACCGCGGCCACTATCCGTTTCGCGCTGAGCGTCGATCCGGATAACGGCCCCCTGCGCCACCGTCGGGACGAGGTGGCGCGCCTGCGCGAGGAGGGCAAGCCCAGCGTGCCCAGCCGCCTCGCCGACGAGCTCGCCACCAACCCCTTCCTGCGCGTGGACAGCGAGGCGATCGCCCGCTGGACCGAGGCCCATGGCAAGGAACACGCCACGCGGGTGGAGCGCTTTGCTGCGCTCCGCTCGGCCAAGGACACCTTCGCCGCATGAACGCACTGGTCCGCCGGCTGTTGCCGACCCTCATCCCGCTGGCGCTGACCGCCTGCGCTGGCACGACACCCCGCCCGGTGGCTCCGGTCGCGCCGCTGCCCGCACCGCCCGTGGTGGATTCGATGCCGGACGTGAACATGTCGCCGAAGCTGGCCCGGCCTGCGCCGCCGGCGGATTTCTGGGGCGAGATGCGCGACAGCTTCGCGATGCCTGGCTGCGAGGCGGACCCACAAGTCATGGCGTGGGCCCGCACGTATACGAAGATGCCCAACCGCTTCGAGCAGCAGGTCAACGAAGTGTTGCCGCTCATCGTGTACGCGCACAAATCCGCGATGAAGCACAGCGTGGCGGGTGAATTCGCGCTGCTGCCGTGGGTGGAAAGCCAGTACCGCCACGTGCCCGGCGTGAAGAATCGCCCGGCCGGCATGTGGCAGATCATGCCGCAGACGGCGCGCACGCTTGGCCTGCGCGTGGACAAGAATTACGACGAACGCCTGGACATCACCAAGTCCACCGAGTCGGTCATGTCGATGATGCGTCGCTACTACGACGATCTCGGTGACTGGCGCCTGGTGGATGTCGCTTACAACGCCGGTGAGTTCGGCCTGAAGAAAACGATCGACAAACACGGTGGGCCGTCGGGTGACGATGGTCTGCCGGATGTGCCGATGAAGGCGAATACGAAGGAACACCTGGTCAAGCTCATGGCCATGGCGTGCATCATCCGCGACCCGGCGCGTTTCAACGTCCAGCTCCCGAAGCAGGATCGTGACGATGCGTTGCAGGTGGTGAAAGTCGATAACCCGCAATCGCTGGCACAGGCTGCAAAGCAGTCGGGCCTGTCGATGAATGATCTGCGCGACTTCAATCCGGCCTACCGGACGACCAAGGGCACGATCACCAACACGCTGCTGCTGCCGAAGTCGGCCGCGGACCAGTACAAGCTCGGCCCGGTGGATCCTGTGGCGGATGTGCAGGCCGCCGGTGATGACGACGACGGCGATGCCGCGCCGGCAAAAGCGACGAAGGCCTCGAAGAAGTCTAAGACGGTGGCGAAGG
>NZ_JBQCFT010000331.1:0-5968 GCF_051958795.1 Luteibacter sp.
CAGGCCGATGACGAACGCGATGGCAAGGCCAAGCACGACGAAGCGGGCGACGAAGGCGAACGTGCGGGCAGCTTGGTTCATGGGTGGCCGAATTTTCCGCGTCCTGGCGGGGAGTTAGCTGCCATGTCTTTACATCTGGCAAGGGTTTGTTCACTTTATTGTACGTGGCTAGTGCTGACGTTACACTGACGTAATTTTGCGGAAGCCGATTTCCAGATAGCGGCGACGGGGCCCGCAAACCTCAATGGCATAAGTTCCGGAGAGCCTGATGGCGAACGAAGAAGTCGTCGATCACGGGCGCCGTCGCTTCCTTACCACGACGACGGCCGTTGTCGGTGGCGTGGGGGTGGTTGCGGCGATCGTGCCCTTCATCAAGTCGTGGGAACCATCGGCGAGAGCCAAGGCGGCGGGGGCGCCCGTCACGGTTGACATCAGTGCGATCGACCTCGGGCAGAAAGTCACTTTCGCCTGGCGTAGCCTTCCCGTTTTCGTCGTCAACCGCACACCCGAGCAACTGGCCCAGCTGAAAGGCCTGGAGCCGCGGTTGCTCGATCCCTCGTCGTCCGATGCCGGCCAGCAGCCGAAATACGCGACGAACGAGACCCGGTCCATCAAGCCCGAGTGGCTCGTCGTCATCGGCCTGTGCACCCACCTGGGCTGCGTGCCGGACTTCGTGCCGGATATCAAGCCCGAGCCGTTCGACGCGAACTGGAAGGGCGGCTTCTACTGCCCCTGCCACAAATCCCGCTACGACCTGTCCGGCCGCGTGTTCAGTGGCGTACCGGCACCGAAGAATCTCCCGGTGCCGCCGTACCACTTCATTGACGACACGCACATCCAGATCGGCGTGGATCCGGAGGGGAAGAGCTGATGGCCAGCACAATGTCGCGTCTTGGAAACTGGTTCAACGAACGTGCCCCGGGCTTCATGCCGATGTACCGGAAGCACATGACCGAGTACTACGCGCCGAAGAACTTCAACCTCTGGTACTACTTCGGTTCGCTCGCCCTGCTGGTGCTGGTCAACCAGATTGTCACCGGCATCTTCCTCACCATGAACTACAAGACGAGTGCGGCGGAAGCCTTCAACTCGGTCGAGTACATCATGCGTGACGTGGAGTGGGGCTGGCTCATCCGCTACATGCACTCCACGGGTGCCTCGCTGTTCTTCGTGGTCGTGTTCCTGCACATGTTCCGCGGGATCATGTACGGCTCGTTCAAGAAGCCACGCGAACTCGTGTGGATCCTGGGCATGCTGATCTTCCTCGTGCTGATGGCCGAGGCCTTCATGGGCTACGTGCTGCCCTGGGGCAACATGTCGTTCTGGGGCGCGAAGGTCATCATTTCGCTGTTCGGCACCATCCCCTTCATCGGCGACACGCTGGTGCAGTGGATCATGGGCGATTACCTCCCGGCCGATTCCACGCTCAACCGCTTCTTCGCACTTCACGTGATCGCGCTGCCGCTGGTGCTCCTGCTGCTGGTGGTGCTGCACCTGGCGGCACTGCACGAGGTGGGCTCGAACAACCCCGATGGCGTGGATGTGAAGCACGGCCCGAAGGGCAACCGCTGGTCGGCGGACAAGCCGACGGATGCGATCCCGTTCCACCCGTACTACACGGTGAAGGACTCGTTTGGCGTCGGCTTCTTCCTGATCATCGCCGCCTTCATCATCTTCTTCGCGCCAACCTTCGGCGGCTGGTTCCTCGAGCACGATAACTTCACCCCGGCCAACAACCTGGTGACGCCGAGCCACATCAAGCCGTCGTGGTACTTCACCCCGTTCTACGCGATCCTGCGCATGATCCCGTCGTTCTTCGGCACGGCCATCTGGGGCGTGATCGGCATGTTCGGCTCGATCCTGCTGCTCGGGTTGCTGCCCTGGATCGACAAGGGTGCGGTGCGTTCCGTGCGCTACCGCGGCGTCGGCTTCCGCATCGCGCTGGCCGTGCTGGTCATCTCCTTCCTTGCCCTGGGCATGGTGGGTGCCGGTGTCACCGCCGAGCTCATCCCCGTGTGGTTCCCGGGCGCGGATGTCACCACGGTCGAGAACGCCTTCGGGCGCCTGATGGTGCTCGGCTACTTCGGCTTCTTCGTGTTTGTCTGGGTTTACACGCACTTTGGGTTCGAGAAGACCAAGCCGGTTCCGGAACGGGTGACGATGCATGATTAAGCGCTATCTCTCCTCCCTCGCCCTTGCGCTGGGCCTTGCCGTTGTCGCCGTACCCGCTCTTGCCGCCGAAGGTGAAGACCTTCCGCCGTCGGGTGCCAACGTCTACGACCAGGCCTCCCTGCAGCGCGGCGCCAAGCTGTTCTTCAACTACTGCGTGGGCTGCCACTCGCTGAAGTACGTGCGCTATTCGCGCCTGGCGAGCGACCTTGGCCTGAGTGAAGACGAGGTGATGAACAACCTCAACTTCACCGGGGCCAAGTTCGGCGAGACCGTCGTCTCGCACATGCCGGCCGACGATGCCAAGGCCTGGTTCGGCAAGGAGCCGCCGGATCTTTCGCTGGAGGCGCGCGCCAAGGGTTCGGACTTCATCTACAACTACCTGAACTCGTTCTACCTGGACCCGAGCCGGCCCGTGGGCTGGAACAACACGGTGTTCCCGAACGCCTCCATGCCCAACCCGCTGTGGGAGCTGCAGGGCCTGCAGGTGGCGGTGCATGCCGAGGGCAAGGCGGGTGCGGATGCCCCGGTCGAGAAGCTCGAGCTTCACAGCAAGGGCACGATGACTCCGGAAGAATTCCAGGCGGCCACTCGCGACCTGACGGCATTCCTGGAATACACCGCGGAGCCCGCGGCACTGCAGCGGCAGTCCGTCGGTATCTGGGTATTGCTGTTCTTGGCCGGCCTGACCTTCCTGCTGTACCTTCTGAAGCATGAATACTGGAAGGACGTTCACGAAAGTCACTGAGTGATGTCCCCCGGGGCGGCCACAGGGTCGCCCCGTTCCGTTTCGGCGCAGCAGGGAGGGAGATCGAAAGCATGGTCCAGAATGCACGTTCGCTCACGGAACTCACGCTGTACACGAGCGCCGACGATATCCAGAGCCACCGTACCCGCCTGGTGCTGGCGGCGAAGGGCGTAGCCTACGACCGGGTGATCCTGCGGCCCGAAGAGCCCACGCCCGACCTGCTCGAACTGAACCCGTATGGGACGCTGCCCACGCTGGTCGATCGCGACCTGACCGTCTACGACACGTTGATCGTCGTCGAATTCCTCGACGAACGTTATCCGCACCCGCCTCTCATGCCGATCGATCCGCTCTCGCGGGCGCGCCTGCGCCTGGCGACCTGGCGCATCGAGAATGACTGGCTGCCTGAGATTGAACTCATCCAGGAGGGCGGTAGGGAGGCTCCGGCGGCTCGCAAGCGGCTGCGTGAGCACCTGCTGGTCGCGGCGGAGCTGTTCAAGGCATCCCGGTTCTTCCTGAACCCCGAGATGAGCCTGATCGATTGCCTCGTGGCCCCCGTGGTCTGGCGCCTGCCCTGGCTGGGCGTGGACCTGGGGCCCGCCGGCAAGCCGATCGTGGATTATGGCGAGCGGCTGTTCCACAGCCAGGGCTTCGCGCGCAGCCTGACCCAGGAAGAGCGCAACATGCGGCCCGATTTCGACTTCAGCCCGGTCGGTTAGCCCTCCGCGCCTGTATCCCGTAAACTCATGTCTGGCCTTGCCCTGCCGGGGCTTTGGTGATCCCGACCAACCGGCGGGTACGACGAGGACGAGTGATGGATACGAACGAAACCCAGGGCATGACCTCCAACCGGCCCTACCTGCTGCGCGCCATCTACGACTGGATCAGCGATAACGGGCTGACCCCGTACGTGCTGGTGGACGCCGCCCAGCCGGGCGTGAAGGTCCCCGCCCACGTGGTGAAAAACGGCCAGGTCGTGCTCAATCTGGCCATGCGCGCCGTGGCCAACCTGGACCTCGGCAATGACAAGATCGCCTTCCAGGCACGCTTCTCCGGCGTAAGCCAGAACATCGTGATCCCGGTAGCCGCCGTACTGGCGCTTTATGCGCAGGAAAACGGCCAGGGCATGATGTTCCCGGCCGACGAGAACGAGGGCGCGGCCAACCCGGTCGAGGCCGTGGACGACGCATCGGATACGCCGCCCACCGGTGGCGACGACGACCGACCCAAGCGCGGCGCCCCGCACCTGCGGGTAGTCAAATAAGAAAAAACCCGCCAATCGGCGGGTTTTTTTCGGTATCAATGCACCCGGCGGCGATCCGCCAGCGAAATCACGTTCGTCGGCAGCCCTGTCTCGGTGGCAACCACCGTTTCCAGCTCAGGGTTCCCAGAGTGGGGCAGTGCATAACTCGCTACCTCGTCCCCGGCCATCCAGATCTTGGCCGGCTGGCGCGACTGGCCGTCGTCGCTCACTTCGAACGCGTAGCAGCGTTCAAGGCGGCGGACACCATCGACGCCCTGCAGGCGGATGGCGCGAAGCCCGACGGACTGGTCCAGCAGCTGCAACCCATGGCGGCGGCAAAGCGCGGTCGCGGCGCGTACCGCCACTTCGCGGGCCCGGGTCAGCCGATACCAGCTCGCGATCAGCGCGGCGAGGCCAAGCAGCCAGAAGAGATCGGAAACGGAGTTCATGGGGCCAGTGTGTGGCCGACGGCCGCCATCCACAAGTGGACTAGAGATCCAGGCGTAGCGAGAGATCGATGGCGCGGACGTGCTTGGTCAGTGCGCCGCTGGAGATGAAATCCACGCCGGTCTCGGCGATGGCGCGGATCGTATCGATCTCCACGTTGCCGGACACCTCGAGCGGGATGCGGCCGGCGGTGAGCGCCACGGCCTCTTTCAGCATCTCCGGCGTGAAATTGTCTAGCAGTGCGCGGTCGCCACCGGCCTCGATCACCTGGGCCAGTTCGTCCAGCGTCTCCACTTCCACGATCAGCGGGAGGGAAGGGTGGGTGGCACGGGCAGCCCGCACGGCGGCCGGGATGCCACCGGCCGCGATGATGTGGTTTTCCTTCAGCATCATCGTGTCGAACAGGCCGATGCGGTGGTTCGTGCCGCCACCGCAGAGGACGGCATATTTTTGCGCACGGCGCAGGCCGGGGATGGTCTTGCGCGTATCGAGCACGCGGGCCTTCGTGCCGGCGATGGCATCGGCGTAGTGCGAGGTCACCGTCGCGGTCGCCGACAGCAACTGGAGGAAGTTCAGGGCCGTGCGTTCCGCAGTCACCAGGGCGCGTGCCTTGCCGGCGAGCCGGCAGATGGCAGCACCGGCGGCGATGCGGTCGCCGTCCTTCGCCAGCCATTCGATCTGCACGGCGGGATCGAGCTTGCGGAAGGCGGCGTCGAACCACGCCGTGCCGCTGAGCACCGCATCCTCGCGGCAGGTCAGGACCGCCGTGGCACGGGCCTCGGGGTCGAGCAGGTCGGCGGTGGCATCGCCGGGGCCGATATCTTCGCCAAAGGCGCGTTCGATGTCGGCAAGGATCTCACTGGCCGGCGGCAGGGCGTCGGCGAGGTGTGCGTTGGTCATCAGCTCAGGCGTTCTCGGGCGTGCGCAGGCGCTCGACGATCGCATCCATGGCGCGATCGAACAGCAGCGTGGAATCCAGGACGCGCGCGGTGTTCTGGGCGAACGCCTGGGCGAGCCCGGCAAGGCTGTGGTCGGCGACCTTGAGGCCTCGGCGGTTCACGAACAGGAAGCGGCCGCTGATCGGGCTGACCCACGACAGCTTGGCGCGATCGGTCGTGCCATCTTCCGCCGTGAACTCCAGCCACTGGCCGACCTTCAGCTCGCGTGCCTGCGAAAGGTAGCGCTCGTCGAAGGCCTCGTCGGCGAGGATCTCGGCGTCGTCATCCGGCTCGGGCTCGACCACCGGTTCCTCGATGGCCTGGATGGCTTCCGGCAGCGGCATGACGCTGGCGACCAGCGTGCCGCTCTCGACATCCGGCGCCACCTCGCCCAGCTGCTGGCGATAGAACGCGTGCAACTGG
>NZ_JBQCFT010000332.1:0-12328 GCF_051958795.1 Luteibacter sp.
GGGATCGCTCGCGTAGGAGCCCACCCTGTGGGAGACGCCGTTCGCGGGAAGCGACATGTCTTGCGGCGATTTCGCGAAAGATGTCGCCCACAGGGTGGGCTCCTACGACGGCGGTGCTTTCGTGGGTGGAGGCTACTTTTCGCGGGCGGCGGCGCGGGCCGCGCGGAGGGCCGTCAGCTTTTCGCGGAGCTTGAGCTCGAGGCCGCGGTCGACGGGTTCGTAGAAAGTCGTGCCGACGAGTTCGTCGGGGAGGCAGACCTGGTCGAGCGCAACGCCGCCTTCAGCATCGTGGTCGTACTGGTAGCCCTGGCCGTAGCCGAGGCCTTTCATCAGCTTCGTCGGTGCGTTACGCAGGTGCATGGGGACGTCGAGCGTGCCCATCTGCTTCACCACGGCCTTGGCCTTGTTGTAGGCCATGTACGCGGCATTGCTCTTCGGCGCAATCGCCAGCCAGATGGCGAGCTGTGCAAGGCCGAGTTCACCTTCGGGGCTGCCGAGGCGTTCGTAGGTATCCCACGCATCGAGCGCCATGCGCCACGCCCGCGGTTCGGCAAGGCCGACGTCTTCCACCGCCATGCGGGTCATGCGCCGGGCGAGGTAGAGCGGATCGCAGCCGCCATCAAGCATGCGGGTAAGCCAGTACACCGCGGCATCGGGGTCGGAGGAGCGCACCGATTTATGCAGCGCCGAGATCTGGTCGTAGAACTGCTCGCCGCTCTTGTCGAAGCGACGCGTGCGGTCGGCGAGCACCTGTTCCAGCGTGGCGTCGTCGATCTTGCCGCCATCGGCGAGTTCGCTGGCGATTTCCAATAGCGTGAGCGCGCGGCGCACATCGCCATCGGCGGCCGATGCGATCAGTTTCAGCGTCGCGTCGGCGACATCGAGCTTGAGTTCACCGAGGCCACGCTCGGTGTCGTCCAGCGCACGGCGCAGCGCGGCCACGATGTCGTCGGGGCTCACCGCATCCAGCACGTGCACGCGGCAGCGCGAGAGCAACGCGGAGTTCAGTTCGAACGAAGGGTTCTCGGTGGTCGCGCCGACGAAGATGATGACGCCGCGTTCGATGTACGGCAGGAACGCATCCTGCTGCGCCTTGTTGAAGCGGTGCACCTCGTCCACGAACAACACGGTGCGACGGCCCTGGGCGAAGTTGCCTTCCGCCTCGGCGAGTGACTTGCGCACATCGGGCAGACCGCTCATCACGGCGGAGATCGCGCGGAAATCGGCGTCGGCGTAGCGCGCGACGAGCAGCGCGAGCGTGGTCTTGCCGCATCCGGGCGGCCCCCACAGGATCATCGAATGCACCCGCCCCGCTTCCAGCGCGCGGCGCAACGGCTTGCCCTCGCCCACCACCCGCTGCTGGCCCACGATCTCATCGAGACCGCGCGGGCGCATGCGCTCGGCAAGGGGCTTCAGGGCTTCGGGTTCGGCGAACAGGCCGGGGGAGGAATAAGACGGCATGACGCCATTATCGCGCGTTTGACCGTGCGTTGCCGGTGATGCCACGCCGTAGGAGCCCACCCTGTGGGCGACGCCGTTCGCCTTAACGCCGCAGGCCCCGTGGTTCTTTCGCGAAAGATGTCGCCCACAGGGTGGGCTCCTACGGGGTTACGGGTCTTCTGGGGGCGGGGGCGGCTTGCGTAGCAAGGTCGCGGCCATGCCTACCACCAGGGCGGCGCCTAGCAGGAGCACGATCCACAGCAGTGGGCGGGTCCAGTCGAAGGGGGCCTGGGTGGTGAGGGCCTTGTCGCCGGCGAGGGTGTGGCCGGGGCCGAGGGTCACCCGCTCGGGGCGCCAGGCGGCGCCGTTGCGGGTGCGGAGCGCGGCGATGGCGTCGTCGACCGGCCATGCCGCGCGGCGGGCGGCGGCACTGCCGACCGGCAGGCGATACGGCGGGGTGCCTTCCGGAAGGAACACGAAGCGATCCGGACGCCAGCCGACGCTGAGCTTCGGCGGGCTGCGCAGCGAAGTCGCGGAGTGCAGGCGGATCAGCTCGCGGCGCTGCGGGGAGACACCGAGCGGGCGGGTGTCATCCTGGCCCGGCGTCACGACGATCGTGCCCAGGTTGTCGCCGCTCACCGCGCCATTCACCGAAATCACTTCGAGCCGGGCGACGCTGTCGCCACTGCCGAGCGTGACGCGGATCGCGCTGACCGGCAGCGCGGCAGGCAGCTTGTAGTCGTAATTCATGCCACCGCCGCTGACATCGGCGCTGGTGTTGGCGACGTCCAGCCACGTACGTTTCGCTTCGTCGCGGGCGGCGGCATCGACGACGCTGCCGGAGAGCGTGATCTTCGCGCCCTCACCCCACGGCGCATCGTCGCCCTGCGTACGCACGCGGTAGTAACGCGCGGCGGGGCCATCGAGCTTCACCACGCGCGCATCCACGGAACCATCGCCGTGGCCGAGCGTGACGATGGACGCACCCGCGACACGCACCTGCCAGTCCTGCAGGTTGTTGCTCGCATCGATATCGACGCTGAGTTTCACGTCGCCCTGCGTGGGCGGGAATTCCAGGCGTTCGGCGGCGATCGCATGGCGCGCGTCGAACAGCCACTCGTGCACCTTGCCGGTCGCCGCGGCGGCGCCGGGCTCGATCAGGATGTCACCCGTGGTGGTGCGGCGGATGCTGGGCCCTGCCACGCCATCGGAGCCATTCGGCACGGGAAGCAGTGGCGCATCCAGCGTCAGCGGATGTGACGTGGGTGCTGCAGCCTTGTACGGACCGGCCGCGACTTCGCGACCCTTGGCGTCCACGACCACCACGTCGGCAAGGCCAGCGTCGGGGCGTGCCCACGCATAGGCTTCCTGCGGCAGTTCGAGCAGGTAGGCGCTCGCGCCGGTCGGCGCATTCACCGGCCAGCCGTAGGCGTAGAGCGGTTCATCGCCGGCGTGCGCCGGTGCGAGGGCCGCGGAGAGCGCGGCCACGTAGATCACGAACAGGCCGATGCGTCCATCACGGCGCATGCTTTGACTCCGGAGCATTTGATATTGCCTGCCTTGGCGGTGCGGGTGCGAGGTAACCAATGACCGTGCAGAGCAGGCCATAGGCGATGAAGGATGCGATGCCGAACAGGTTGCCGAGGTGGCCGCGATCGATGAGCAGGAGCTTGGCCAGCACGATCGCCATGCATGCGGCCCCCGCCATCCACAGCAACCGTTGTCCCCTGCGCGAGCCCAGCACCCAGGCGACGACGCCTGTCACGCTCCACACCACCGTAAGCCACAATTCGGCCAGGCTGGAGGCAGGCATGTGTTCATCCCAGGGCACGCCACCCAGATGATGCACGGCGCGCAGGGTCATGCTGGTGGCGATGATGAAGAACGCGACGGCGAGCACCGCCGGGCGCACGGACCGCCAGCCTGCGGGGGTCTCGTGATCCCACAGCGCGCGGGCGAGCAGCCCGAACACCGCGACGAGCACGAGTTCGACCGGGTTGAGCACCGGGATGAAGGGCAACGGGCTCGGATTCCCATCGATCGTGAGCGCGAACGCCCCGATCAAAAGGCTCAAGACCAGGCCACCAATACCCACCACGCGACGGATGCCCGCGGCATGCATGCTGAGTGGCGGCGTGATCGCGCGCGGCCACCACAACGCGAGCTTCGTGACGAGCAGCGTGGGTGCGACATAGGCGATCAGCAGCCAGCCATCGCCCACGGTCGGGCGGAAGCCGAAGGCGATATGCGTGGCCGTGTAGATCAGCGCGAGCCAGCGGACCCACCACAGCGTCTGCGCGGTGATCGCGGCCACGTCGTGCGTAGCGATGGCGCGCAGGGTGAACCAGCCGGTCACCGCCGCGACGACCACGGCGACGAGCGGCCAGCCTTCGAAGACCTGGATGTCGTATGCATCGGCATACGGCGCCATCGCCGCGGTGACGCCCAGGGCCAGCGGCGCCGACCAGGCGAGCATCAGGCCGAGGTCGAGCTTGCGCGCGCGGCCGTTCATCACTGCCAGCACCAGGCCGGTAACCGCCAGCAAGGCCATCCAGCCCGCCCAGCGCTCGCTCTCGGCCTGGACGAACGTATAGAGCTCGCCGGTGACCCCGAACAACCACCACGCGACACTCCACACGAGCAGCCACACCCGCACCAGGCTACCCACGCCCTTCGACGTGCTGTGCCGGTCGTACTGCCACAGGCAGGCGACGCCGCCGGCGGTCATGAGCATCGCGCTCAGGAAGTAGGCGTTGAGGAACGGCGTCTTCAGGTAATGGGTGTTGAAGAAATCGGCCGCGCCCCACGCAACTGCCGCGAACACCTGCAGCGCCAGGCCCGCCCAGCGCGACAGGCGCCGCTGCTGGCGGAAGCCCAGCCAGACGAGGCCGGCGCCTTCCAGCGCGAACACGCACGCGGTGACACTGGCGCTCAGTGCGAGTGGCACGGCAAGCGTCGCGAACGCGACCGCCAGCACCGCCCAGGTCTCACGCAGCAGGCGCATGTCCTCTCGCTTGCGCACGGCGAACGCGATGGCGACGTACAGCGCCGCGGCGATCAGCGTCGACACCGCCAACGGCATGGGCCGCCAGTCGAGCAACGCGCCCTGCAGCAACAGGCTGACGATGGGCGTGCCGAACATCAGGCAACCATCCAGGATCGCGCGATCCGGCCGCGGCGAGCGCAGCACGTGCAGCCAGGGCACGGCGACGTAGAGCAGGAAGAACAGCACGAGGAACGGCTCGGTGCTGCCGAAGAATTCAGGGCGATACGCCAGCACCCCCCACGCGGTGCCGACGCCGAACGTGCCGACGAAGCCGAGCACGTTGAGGATCCGCCAGGCCTTCTTCCACGCGATACCGAGGATGCCGAGGTTGAGCACCGCGTAGTACGAGAACAGTGCGACGTGGTTGCCCTGCCCGCTCGACGCGATGATCGGTGCCGCGAAGCCGGCGATGAGGCCGAGCACGGCCAGCGCAAGCGAATCCTGCAGCACCGCGAGGATGCCCATGCAGCCCACGAAGATCACGAGCAGCACGAACGTCGGCAGCGAATCGATCAGGCCGTACAAGCGATAGGCGGCGAACACCGTCATCACCAGCACACCCAGCGCACCACCCTGCAGCGACAGGGCGAACGAACGGCGCGTATCGCGCTGCATCCAGCCAAACACCACGCCGGCGATGGCAGCGATCGCCACGATGCTGAGCCGTACCGAAATCGGTACGTGCAACAGGCCCTGGTCGGCGGCGTACTTGAGGAAGGCCGCGATGCCGGCGAACAGCACGAGCATGCCGACCTTCACCGGCACGTTGCCCTCGGTGAACCAGCGCTTCGCGGTGTCGACCAGACGCTCGATGGCCGACGGGCCTGCAGGCTCGGCCGGTTGCCACGCGGGTGGTGGCGCCGGAGGCCGGGCCGCGGGCGGAGGTGCCTGCGAGGCGGGCGGGTACGCGCCGCGTTCGTCGGGCGGCAGCGATGCGGAGGCCGGTTGTGGTCGCAGTGGCGGTGGCTCGGGCCGGGTCGTCGACACGGAGGCCTGAGGCGTCGCCGACGAAGCCGCCGGCCTCGGGGTGTCTGGCCAGGCCTGGTAGGCATCGGCCGGCTGGTCCGGAATATCTGCCCGGCCAGCGGGCGCGGCCGGTGCAGACGCACCGGGCACCCGGGCGATACCTGCCTGCGCACGTAATTCATCCAGCTCGCGCCGCGTATCCAGGAGACGCGACCAGAGCACGCCAATGGCAAGCCCGGCGACGGCCCCGGCAAAACTCTGCCCGACCACCCCGCCGATGATGGCGCCCACGATAGCCCACAGTGCAACCATGCCCTTGCCTACCCCCAACACATCCCATGTCTTGAAGCAGAGTCTTGCACGAAACCGAAGCCCCGCAACAAGCGGCGCGCTGGCGGTAGGAGCCCACCCTGTGGGCGACGCCTTTCGCGGGAACCCAACCCGTCTTGCGCGTTACCGCGAAAGATGTCGCCCACAGGGTGGGCTCCTACGGGGTGACGGCTTGGGTTACTTGACGCCCTGGGTCTGGATCACCGGGGCGTCGCCGATCACGTCGGTGCCCTTGGGCGGCGTGAAGGTGAAGGTGTCCGCGGGAATGGCGGTGTTCTTCTGCCAGCCGGTGAACTGGATCTTGGTGGTGTTGCCGAGCTGGTCCTTGAACTCCATGCGGGCCAGGCCGGTGGCGTCGAAGCCGAGGTCGGCGAAGTCGAACGCCGGGTCCTTCGCGGTCGAGGACAGCCGCAGCCACTGCATGCCGTCGTGCTCGCCCTGCTCCGCCACCTTGAAGAAGCCCTTGTCGAGCTGCGACAGGTCGGTCAGCACGGTGAGCGGGCTCTGCGCTTCCTCGCTGCTCTGCTTGCGCACGGTGACCTGCTCGAGGTCCGGGTCGTACAGCCACACGCGGCTGCCATCGGCGACGATCGTCTGCTTAGACGGCGCCAGCACTTCCCAACGGAACTGCCGCGGCGCCTCCAGCGACACCACGCCGGTGGTCGTCTTGCCCGGGCCACCGTTCACATCGAACAGGGTCTGGCTGAAGCGGCCGGTGAGCGAGTGCAGGCCCTTGGCGAAGGCATCCAGCCGCTCACGCGCCGGGCCGGTCGCGGCCAAGGCAGGCAGGCTGAGCACGAGCAGCGACGCGGCGAGCAGGAAACGTTTCATGGATAAGGTTCCGTAGGGCGAGTGGCTTCGATACGTCCGGGCAGTGCGGCGATTGTCAGCGATCGGTCTCGAACAGCGACTTAAGCATATCGATGGCCTCACCCGGCGAGATTTCGCCGGACTCCATCTTCTCGCTGATCTCGGCAATGGCACGCCCATCGCGGTGCCAGTACGGCGCGGCGCGGGTCGCCACATGGGCGGGCCGGGCTTCCTGGCCGAGCACCACGATTTCTGCCAGCTCACCCTGCTCGGCGAAGATGACCTCGAGCGCGTCATCAACCTCGGCGGTGTGACCGGCCGGGTACTCGCGCACGATGGTGCAGGCGCGGCCATCGGCGGCACGCAGTTCCAGGCCCGGGATCGACGGGTTGAGTTCGAACACCACCTCGACCTCGTCCAGCACCTCGCGGGTGGGCGCCAGGTCGCCGGTAACGAGCAGGCTCCAGGGGCGCTGGCGTAGCGCGCCCGGCTTTACAGCGTTCATGCGGGTTAATCCTTGGGAGGCGGCGGCGCCAGTACTTCGCGGTTGCCGTTGTGCTGCGGCGCGCTGACGATGCCATCCTGCTCCATCTGCTCGACGAGGCGGGCGGCGCGGTTATAGCCAATGCGCAGGTGGCGCTGCACGCCGGAGATGGAGGCGCGGCGCGTCTCCGTCACCACGCGCACGGCGCGGTCGTACAGCGCGTTATCGCTGTCGCCATCGCCGTCGGCTTCCTGCGGCAGGCCGCTTTCATTGATGATCTTGCCATCGGACGTGCTCTGCACTTCCTCGAGCACGCCCTCGATGTACTGCGGCGCACCCTGCGCACGCAGCCACTCGACGACGTTGTGCACCTCGTGGTCATCCACGAAGGCGCCGTGCACGCGTTCGGGCGTGGCCGTGCCGGGCGGCAGGTAAAGCATGTCGCCGTGGCCGAGCAAGGCCTCGGCGCCCGACTGATCAAGGATGGTGCGCGAGTCGATCTTCGACGACACCTGGAACGCGATACGCGTAGGGATGTTCGCCTTGATCAGGCCGGTGATGACGTCGACCGACGGGCGCTGCGTCGCGAGGATCAGGTGCACGCCGGCGGCGCGCGCCTTCTGCGCCAGGCGGGCGATGAGCTCTTCGACCTTCTTGCCGACGATCATCATCATGTCGGCGAATTCGTCGATGATGATGACGATATGCGGCAGCGGCTCCAGCGGCTCGGGGCCCATGCTGGGCATATCCGGGTTGGCGCGGAACAGCGGATCCAGCAGCGGCTGGCCGGAGGACTCGGCGTCCTTCACCTTCTTGTTGAAGCCACCGAGGTTACGCACGCCCACCGCGGCCATGAGCTTGTAGCGGCGTTCCATCTCGGCGACGCACCAGCGCAGCGCGTTGGCGGCTTCCTTCATGTCGGTGACGACCGGCGCCAGCAGGTGCGGGATGCCTTCGTAAACCGAGAGCTCCAGCATCTTCGGATCGATCATGATCATGCGCACATCCTTCGCGCTGCTCTTGTAGAGCAGGCTGAGGACCATGGCATTCACCGCCACCGACTTACCCGAACCGGTGGTACCGGCGACGAGCAGGTGGGGCATCTTCGCCAGATCGGCCACGACGGCCTTGCCGCCGATGTCCTTGCCCAGGGCGAGCGCCAGCGGCGACTTCACCTGGTCGTAGCGCTCGGATTTGAGGATCTCCGAGAGGTAGACGATCTGCTTCTTGGTGTTCGGGATTTCCAGGCCGATGACGTTCTTGCCCGGGATGACGTCCACGACGCGGACGCTGACCACGGAAAGGCCGCGGGCGATGTCCTTGTCGAGGCTGGAGACCTGGCTGCCACGCACGCCGGCGGCGGGCTCGAGTTCGAAACGGGTAATGACCGGGCCCGGGTACACGCCGGCCACGCGGGCTTCCACGCGGAAATCGCGCAGCTTCAGCTCCACCTGGCGGGACAGCACCTCAAGCGTTTCCTCGGAATAGCCCGGGCCCTGCGGCGGGGCTTCATCCAGCAGGGACAGCGGCGGCACTTCGCCATCCATCGATGCGCCGGTGAACAGTGGGATCTGGTTTTCGCGGACGGCGCGGTCGCTCTTCACGACCATGGGCGCGGGCGTCTCGATGCGCACCGGCTCGCGCTTGGCCTGCTTCACCGCCTCGGCCTTTTTCACCACCTCGCGCTCGGCGCGGGCGGAACGGGCGGCCATGACCTCGGGGGCCTGGCGCACCTTGCCGCCGAACCAGCCGCCCATCTTCATGACGAGCTCGCCGGTGGCGTCCATCAGCTTGAACCACGACAGGCCGGTGGCCAGCGTGATCGCGATAAGGCACACCGCCAGCAGGAGCAGCGGTGCGCCCTTGTCGCCAAACGCATTGTGCAGGCCGTGGCCCACCCACTTGCCGACGATGCCGCCCGGGCCTTCCGGCAGGATGGGCGAATCGACGTTCAGGTAGATGAGGGCCGGAGCCGTGATGAAGAAGAACACGAAGCCGATCAGCCGCAGGGAAGGTTCCCACGGCTGGACGTTGCGCTCGCCACGGTGCCGGATGACCTGGATGCCCAGGGCAAGCAGGAGCAGCGGAAAGAAGTAGGAAACGAGCCCGAAGATGTACCGGAGCAGGTTGGCGATGTTCGCGCCCACCGCGCCACCGAAGTTGGTGGCGTGCTCGGCCACGCCCATGTGGCCCCAGCTGGGATCCTGGTCGTTGTAGCTGAGCAGGCATACCAGGAGGTACAGGGCGAGCGGGAGCAACAGCAGTGCCCCCGCTTCACGGAGCCGGCGCTTGAGCTCCTCGCTCAAGCCCGGCTTTTAGGCCTTGGGCTGGGCCCGGGCCGGTTTCTTAACCACTTTCGCGCTGCGCGCCACTTAGCGAACCACTCCGGCTTCGGTGCGGGGCATCATGCCATGCCCTGAAGCGCCGGGTGCACCAGCTTGCCGCCTTCCACGTTGATACCGGCGGCCAGCGGGGCGTAGTCGCGCCACTCGTTGCCGGCGGCCAGGCGCTGCACGTACGGCAGGATGGCGGCCGAGATGGCGGTCGACGAGGTCTGCGGCACGGCGCCCGGCATGTTGGTCACGCAGAAGTGCGTCACGCCGTGGACGGTGTAGGTCGGTTCCTTCCAGGTGGTCGGGCGCGAGGTCTCGAAGCAGCCGCCCTGGTCGATCGAGATATCGACGAGCACGGAGCCCTTCTCCATGGTCTTGACCATGTCCTCGGTGACGACGCGCGGGGCCTTGGCGCTGGGGATCAGCACGGCACCGACGACGATATCGGCGTTGCGGACTTCCTCGGCCACCGACGACTCGTAGGCGTACAGGGCGGTGACGTTGGGGCCCAGGGCCATCATTTCGGCCATGCGGTCCGGACGCTTGTCGAACACCACCACGTTGGCACCGGCCTGGGCGGCCAGGGCGGCGGCGTTGCCACCGGCGGCGCCGGCGCCGAGCACCACGACCTTGCCACGCGGGGTGGAGGCCATGCCGCCGAGCAGCTTGCCCTTGCCGCCGTTCGGCTGGTGCAGGAGCGTGGTGCCGATCTGGGTGGCGATGCGGCCGGCGATGACCGACATCGGCAGGAGCAGCGGCAGCGCGCCGTTCTCGTCCACCGACTCAAAGGCGACGCCGGTCAGGCCGATATCCAGCAGGCTCTTGGTGAGCGCCGGCTCAGCGGCCAGGTGCAGGTAGCAGAACAGCAGGTGGTGCTTCTTAAGGAGCTTGAGATCGCCCTCGATTGGTTCCTTGACCTTGACGATCAGCTCGCCCTTCTCGTACACGGCGGCCGCATCGGCCACCACGGTGACGCCGAGTGCCGAATAGTCGGCATCCGAGTAGCCACTCTTGGTGCCGGCGCCGGCCTGGATGAACACTTCATGGCCACGGCGGACGAGGTCGGCGGCGGCGGCCGGGATGAGGGCCACGCGGCCTTCAAGGGTCTTGGTTTCGGAGGGGATACCAATGCGCATCTTAGGGAAGATCCTGAAAGTACAGAAATAAGCCCCCATGTGGGGACATGGGCGGCCACCGGCATGTAGCGAATGTCTTGAATCGCACCCCCGTCTTCCCCATTCTTCCGGGTCGACGCAATCTCGCGGAACCTCGACACGGCTTCAGCTTCCTGCCGCAAGAGGCGAGCGGTACGAATGAAACAGCCGCAGCAAACCTGAAGGATTATACATGAGCACCCCCAAGCACAGCCGACTGCTTATTCTCGGCTCCGGCCCGGCCGGCTACACGGCCGCCGTTTACGCGGCGCGCGCCAACCTGAAGCCGATGATGGTCACCGGCCTGCAGCAGGGTGGCCAGCTGATGACCACCACCGAGGTGGACAACTGGCCGGGTGACGAAAAGGGCGTGCAGGGTCCGGAGCTCATGCGCCGCATGGCCGAGCACGCCGAGCGGTTCGAGACCGAGATGGTCTTCGACCACATCCATAACGTGGACCTCAACAACCGCCCGTTCCGCCTGAAGGGCGACGGCGGCGAGTACACCTGTGACGCCCTGATCATCACCACCGGCGCCACCGCCAAGTACCTGGGCATCGCCTCCGAGGAGAAGTTCAAGGGCCGCGGCGTCTCCGCCTGCGCCACCTGCGATGGCTTCTTCTTCCGCGAGCAGGACGTGGTCGTGGTCGGCGGCGGCAACACCGCCGTGGAAGAGGCCCTGTACCTCTCCAACATCGCCCGCAAGGTCTACCTGGTCCACCGCCGCGACAAGCTGCGCGCCGAGAAGATCCAGCAGGACAAGGTGTTCGAGAAGGCCGCGGCCGGCAAGATCGAGCTGATCTGGAACAGCCAGGTCGATGAGGTGCTGGGCGACGACTCCGGCGTGACCGGCGTGCGCGTGAAGGACGTGAACACCGGCACCAAGCGCGACCTCGATGTCCAGGGCTTCTTCGTGGCGATCGGCCACACCCCGAACACCGACATCTTCGATGGCCAGCTCGACATGAAGGATGGTTACATCCAGATCCAGTCCGGCCTGTCCGGCATGGCCACCGCGACCTCGGTCCCGGGCGTGTTCGCCGCGGGCGACGTAGCCGACCACGTGTACCGCCAGGCGATCACCTCGGCCGGCTTCGGCTGCATGGCCGCGCTGGATGCGGAACGCTGGCTCGATACGAACCACAAGCTCGACTGATGGAACCCCGGCCCCGCGCTGCCCACGGCACGCGGGGCCTTTCGTCATGAACGACGTCCGCTTCCTGCAGGGCCTGCGCGATGTCCCCCCCGCTGACTGGGACGCGCTCATCCCCGATGGCAACCCCTTCGTTTCCCATGCGTTCCTGCACGGGATGGAGGCGAAAGGCTGCCTGCGCGAAGACTACGGCTGGGCGCCCTACCACCTCGCCATCTACGACGAGGGCCGCCTGGTCGCCGCCGCACCCACCTACCTGAAGGGCAATTCGCACGGCGAGTTCGTCTTCGACTGGAGCTGGGCCGCTGCCTGGGAGCGTGCCGGCGGGCAGTACTACCCGAAGCTGCTGGTCGCCTCGCCCTACTCGCCTGTGCCGGGCCCGCGCCTGCTGGTACGCGAAGGGCCGCTGGCCGACGTCTACCGCAACCAGCTCACCGCCGCGCTGGTGGACGAGGCTGACCGGCTCAAGCTCTCCTCGATCCACGCCAACTTCCTCGCTCCCGCCGACCTGCACGCGTTCGACGACCGTTGGCTCGAGCGCGCCGACTACCAGTTCCACTGGCACAACCAGGGCTACGGGTCGTTCGACGATTTCCTCGCCGCGCTCACCGC
>NZ_JBQCFT010000333.1:0-14130 GCF_051958795.1 Luteibacter sp.
GATGAGTCGAAAAAACACCCTATCGGCTGTCTAGAAAGACTTGACCACCTCAGGGCGCCAAGGGCTCTTTCCAGAGACGTCTGAGCGCTAGAAGCGATGGCGAAGCCGAGCCCCGCGAAGCCGAAGGCGAGCCCGATCGAGAGGACAAACCAAAAGCATCGCGCGCAAGCGCGCTCCCACAAGAGAGCGTGAGTCGCCTAGCGGTGGCAGAGGCAGTCGCCGTCTTCGCTTGGGTGGCCCATCAACGCATCGATCAGGTCCGCCGTCGGGCTCCACTCGCCGATCGCCGGGTGGATCAGCATCGCCTTGCGCGCGCCCAGCCGCGAGTTATCCAGCACCGACGCAATCGCCGCCCGCTCATACGCCTTCACCGAACGCACCAGGCCCGCCACCTCATCCGGCAACGGAGCCAGCTTGCGCGGCTCGATACGGTCCAGCGAGATATCACACAGCGTCTCCACCACATCCTCATCCGGCAGGTCCGGCACCGCACCGCGGTTACGGGTATTCACGACGATCGGAGCCGGCTTCGCCCCGGTCAGCGCGCTCATCACATCGATCGCGATGCGGTGGTAACCCGTCGCCACGCGGAACGGATCGACATCCAGGCTCACGCCATGGTCGAACGCCGAGCCGCCCTCGGCTTCCAGCTTCATGTACGAACCCGAGCGCTGGTTGAGGTAGGCCGCATAGATATCGACGGCTTCGTCACCCTGCCGGGCCGCCAGCCGCGCACGCAGCGCAGCGAACAACTCGTCGTTGAGCTTGCCGATCTCGGCACCACGGCTGCCGCCCTGGCGGCGCTGGTTGCCGAGCGCGCGGCGCCGCTCGTAGTAGAAGAACAGGTACTCGGTGGGGATGAGCCGCAAGGTACGTATCATCGCCGTATCGAACAGGGGCGCCAGATAGAGGCTGCGCAGCAGCTCTTCGTTATCGATCAGGCTATCGATCCGCTCCTCCCCGCGGACGCGGACACCGCGCACCCAGCCCAGGTGGTTCAGCCCGACGTAGTCGCACTCGACATCCTCGAACGGCTCGCCGAGCGCCCGCGCGATGTTGTGGAAAAGCTCGGTGGGCGTATCGCAGATACCGACGATGCGCGCCTTGCTGTGGTCGTTCACCGCCTGCGTGATGAGGCCCGCCGGGTTGGTGAAGTTCACCAGCCACGCGTCGGGCGCCAGGCGCTCGACCTGCCGCGCGTATTCGATCGCCGCGGAAACCGTGCGCAGGCCCATGGCGACGCCGGCCGGCCCGGTAGTCTCCTGGCCCGGGTAACCGTGCTCGATGGCCACGCGCTCATCCGCTGCACGGCCGGCGATGCCGCCGATGCGGATGCTGTTCAACACGAAATCCGCGCCGTCGATCGTGTCTTCGATCGACGTGGCGCCGCGCAGGCGAAGCGCGCCGCCGGAGCGCCTGATGATCGCGTTGCCCAGGTCGACCATCACCTGCAGGCGCTCGCGGTCCGGATCGAAAAGGACCATCTCGGCAGCGCCGAGCGCCTCGGCGGCCTCGTTCACGCCAAACACGACCAGGGGCGAGCGCACGCCGCCCCCACCAACCAGCGCGATCTTACGATCGGTACGTCCGTTCACGAAGGGTCCTCAATTGGGGGGAATGGGGCAGCGCCGCGAGGGCGCCGGGGGCCGTGCTGCACAGCGCGCCGCAGACGCAGGCGCGCTCGAGCGCAGGGCCAAGGGGTACGTCATCGAGCCACGCGTCGATCAGGCCGGCGTTGAAGGCATCCCCGGCACCCGTGGTGTCGACAGCCTCGACAACCGGGGGCGGCACCTGGCTGGTGACCCCGCCAGCCATCGCCAGCGCGCCCAGGGCGCCGCGCTTGAGTACGGTGCGCGCCAGGCCGTTCGCACTGGCCCAGGCGAGATACGCTTCGGCGGACGGGTCGCCGCATATGAGCGCCGCCTCGGCCGCGTTGGGCAGGAACAGGTCCACCTCGCGGCACGTGGCCAAGTTCGCCGGGTCGGTGAGCCACGCCGGCGTGTGGCCGACATCGAGGGACGTCGTGCAACCCGCGGCGCGCAATGCGGGAAGGACGGATCCGGCCAGTTCCCGTGACAGCGGCATGGCGAAGTGGACGTGGCGCGCGGCGGCGAGGTCGGCGATGACGGCGGGTACCGTCAGCCATTCCGCCAGGCCGCGGTTCGCACCGGGATAAGTGAAGAACGTGCGGTCGTCGCGCATCGAGACACTGACCGTGATGCCCGTGCCATCGTGTTCGAGGCGGATACCGCCCATGCCGACGCCGAACTCGCCGAGGCGCTGCTCGAACCAGTCGAAGTCCGCGTCGCCGATCAGGCCGACCAGGCGTACGCGGCGGCCCAGGCGCGAGAGCCCGCAGGCGGTGTTGACGCTACCGCCGCCAAGCTCGCGCACGTATCCCTGCGCGATCACTTCCTCGCCGGGCTGGGGCCAATGGGGGAAGCCGGTGAAGATGTGGTCGGCGAAGATTTCTCCGACGACCGCCACATCCCAGGACTTCAGGTGGGGAACGGCCACGTACGGGTTCTCCGGGCTTGCCAAAGGAAAAGGATGCAGCCCACCGTGATCGCGACCACGGCGGTGAGCATGGTGGAGACGCCGCTGGTGGCGACGAGATAGAGCCAGCCGGCGACGCTGATGGCGATCGGCAGCGGATACAGCGGCATGCGGAACACATCCGCGGCGTGCCCGCGCCGGCGCAGGGCCACGACGGCGAAGCACTGCGCGATGTACTGGAACAGGATCTGCACCACCATCAGCATGCTGATCAGCTTCTCGAGCGAGAGGAAGCAGGCAAGCGCGGACGTGATGCCGACGAACAGCAGTGACACCGTGGGGAAGCCATCACGTGGATGCAGCCGCGCGAACGGCTTGAAGAACTGCCCGTCCGCGGCGGCGGCATACGGGACGCGCGAGTAACCCAGCAGAACGACCAGCGCCGAACCCCAGCTGGCGACCAGGATGAGCACCACCGCGACCGTGCCGCCCCACGCGCCATGCACCGCCTGCAACATGTCCGCCACGACCGCCGTGGATTTCGACGCGGTTTCCCAGGGCAGCACTCCGAGGATGCTCACGTTGAGGCCGAGGTAGAGGACGGCCACCACGGGAATCGAGATCAGCACCGCACGCGGGATCGTCCGCCGCGGCTGCTTCACCTCGCCACCGAGCATGCATACGTTGTTGTAGCCGCCGTAGTCATAGACGGCAATCAGCGATACCGCGCCAAGCCCCAGCCAGAATCCCTTGCCCGTCGGTGACGGTGCATCGAGGAAGTGCCGCGCCGTGGCCATGTCGAAGTGGCTGATGCCCGTGAACACGATCCACGCCGCCGCCGCGACAACCGCGACGGTCACCACCAGCGAGAGCTTCTGGATGTCGCCAACCTTGCGATAGAGGATCGCGGTATTGACCAGGCAAAGCGTCGCAGCGATGAGGATCCGGCCGCTATCGCCGAGCGATGGCATGAGGTAACCGGCGTACTGGGCAAACCCGACCGCCGCCGAGCCGATCGAGAGCGGCGCCGTGAGCAGCGTTTGCCACAGGTAGAGGAAGCCAAACAGCCGCCCCGCCCGCTCCCGTCCGTACGCTTCGCGCAGGTAATGGTAGGGACCACCGGATTCCGGGATGGTGGAGCCCAGTTCCGCCCACACCAGGCCATCGCAAAGGCAGAGCAGCGCGCCCGCGATCCAGCCGAGCAACACGGCCGGCCCCGCGAGCGCGGAGAGCGCGAGCGGGATCGTCACGAACGGCCCGATCCCGATCATGTTCAGCACGTTGGCCGACAGGCCGCCCCAGAAGCCGATGGCCCGCGGGGGCACCGGCTTCGTCATCACCATGGTTTGGCCTTCACGCCAGCCCGTCATCGATCCTCTCCGCCGCCTAGAACGAGTACTTCACGGTAACCAGGGCGGTACGCCCGGCATCGACGATATCCGAGTTCACCAGGCTGTAGCGGCCGATATGCGACCAGTACTGGTACTGCTTCGTCAGGTTGCTGATCTGCAGGTCGAACTGCAGCCCGTTGGCCATCTGGTAGCCCGCATGCAGGTCCACGCGACGGATCGGCCGCAGCCAGAGGTCATCCCAGGTCGCCCCCTGGTTGAGGAAATCGTACGTCGACAGGTAGGAACCCGTGTAGTGGTAGCTCAGGTTCAGCGAGAACCCGTACTTCTCGTAGAACAGCTCCACGTTTGCCATGGTCCGGGGTGCCTGCTGCAAGCGCTCGTGTTCGAAGCCCTCGCGGCCCAGGTCCACGCGCGAGTTCTGCTTCGTGGCGTTGACGCTGAAACCAAGGCCGTTCCAGGCTCCCGGCAGGTCCTCGAACTTCTGCCGGGCGGTGGCTTCGATACCGTAAACGCGGCCATCGCCACCGTTGGTCGGCGTCTTCGTCAGCACCGTGCCAACGCCCGAGGTGTTCGGGTTGGCCTGGCCACCACCGCTGTCGTAGATGTAGTCGCTCAGCTTCTTGTAGTCGCTGGTGAGCGTGAAGAAGCCGCCGTGGTTGGTCGTCCACTCCGCGCCCAGGTCCACGTTGGTGGCCTTGATCGGATCGAGATCCGGGTTACCGCGGGTGATGGTCGTGACGCCATTCGATACGCTGATCTGTTCGCCGCCACCCAGCTGGACGAACGCCGGGCGGGTATAGCTCTGCCAGATGGAGCCGCGGAAGACGACGTTGCCGCCCGGGCGGTAGTTGATGAACAGGCTGCCCAGCGGCTCGTTATAGATGGTACGGTTGTTCGAGAAGTGGCCCGGCAGCTCGTTGCCGTCGGCATCCTGCGGCGTGGTCCAGAACGTGTTGTGGATCGAGGTGTGCTCGAAGCGCACGCCCGGGATGATCTCCCACGGGCCTTCCTGGATCGTCGCCATGGCATAGGCGGCCGATACGGCCTCCGTGCCACGCATGGTGTCGCAGTTGAAGTTGTTGAAGTCGAGCTGGCCGCAGGTATCCAGATCGGACGGCTGTACGTGAGCGTCGATGAGGGCGGCGACCGCGGCGCGGCTCACCTCGGGCGTACGCCACGGGAACTTGCCCGGGAAGATCTGGTTGTAATAGCCCTTGAAGATCCCGAGGTCGTCCAGCGTCGTCGTGCCATCGTTGATGCCGCCCGTGGACCAGTCGCGGTTGGTGAACTCGCGCGAGCTGTCGCTGTACTTCACGCCGAACTTCACGTTCTGCACCGGGCCGTCTTCGAAGTCATAGCGCAGGTCGAGCCTGGCGCCGCCGCGCTTCTGGCCGGAACGGATCTTGGTCACCTCGCCGTAATCGTTGGCCCACATGTGCTGGATGTTGTTCACCGAGTTCAGCAGCGCCGGCGTGAGCTGCGGATACGGGAAGTGGCTCCCGCCGTAGTTCAGCAGCGAACTCTGGTTATAGGCGAAGTTGTCCTGCGAGTACTTGTCCTCGCGTCCATCGATCTCGACGTGCTCGGGGCGATCGTTGCGGCCGATGCTCCAGAACACGTTCGGCGAGATGGTCCAGCCACCCGCGGTCTTGTCCGCGCCCAGCTGGATGGTGGCGAGGTCCGCACGCTCCGGGTTGGTCTCGAACCAGAAGCGGTTGGCGATGCGCCCGATGTTCGGCGAGTGCACGCCCGGGGTCGCGGTGGGTTCGTAGGTGACATCCTGCGGCAGCAGCTGGTTGTACGTCGTGTTCTGCTCGGTCAGCGCATAGGCATACGAGGCCTTCGCATACGCATGCAGGGTCGGGTCGATGTTCCAGTCGAACGACATGTTGCCGCCGTAGCGACGCTCGAAGCCCGAGGCGATGCCGACGTTGGTGCCGATGCTGGTCAGGTTGTGCTGCGGGTCGTACCCGGGTGCGTTTTCGCCCTCGGCGGTCGCATGCAGGAACGCCCAGGAGCCGTCGTTCGAGGCGCTTTCGGCCGCACCGATCTCGCTGTTGGCGATGTTGCGGTAGTCGTAGTAACCGCTGATGTAGAAGCCGAACTGCTTCTCCTCGCCGAACTTCTTCTGCAGTTCACCCGCGAGGCCGCTGCCCAGGCCACTGCCGCCGTAATCGCGTGCGCGGCTCTCCACGCGGCCGCTGGTGGTCACGCTGCCACTGAAGTCCTTCTTGAAATCGAAGGCGCTCGGCGTGCGGAAATCGATGGTGCCACCGATGGCATCGCCATCCATGTCAGCGGTCGAGGTCTTGTTGAGCACGATGGTCTGCAGGCCCGAAGGTGGCAACAGGCTGAGCTGCACGCTACGGCTGTACGGCATGCCCTGGGTGACGTTGCTGCCGTTGACCAGGTTGACGTTGTACTCCGACGGCAAGCCGCGCACGGAAGCAAACATGCCTTCGCCGCGTGCCGCGCCGTCGATACCGCCGAAATAGCCCGTACCGGTCGTGGTGACGTTCACGCCGGACATGAGCCCTAGCGCCTCGGCGACGTTATGCACCGCGGTGTTCTGCAGGTCTTTCGCCGACAGCACGTCCACGGTGTTTACGGAATCCATGCGGATGCTGGTCGCCTCGTAGCGGTTCGCCACGACGCTCAGCGCCTTCATCTGCACGGCCTTGTCCTTCTCGGCCTTGTCTTTCTCGGTCTTCGCCGGCGGGTCGCCCGCCTGCGCCGCCTGCTGCGCGAATACCGGCGATCCCATCACGCCGAAGGCCGTACACACGGCCAGCACAAGCGCCTTCCTCGTCAAAACATGGTTAGTACGCACAAGTCACCCCACCCCGAAAGTGTCGATAGCAGACAACACATGACCCTCCGCCACGTGCTGCGGAAAAAGCTGACCAGCGACCTTCGTGGTGCATTGGCTATGTGGGAGCACGCTTGCGCGCGATAGCTCGCGATACCCGTGTATCGCGTGCAAGCACGCTCCCACAAACAGCGCCTTTACAGGCGCGCGGCAAGAAGGATGGGCCGATCAGTAAACCGGATCAGGCGGTATGGCGCGGCGGCGAATAGCCAGCAAGCGACTTGCCCCGCGAACGCAGGGCACTCAGCTTGGCGCGGGAGAGGATCGGCTGGCCATCGGCCTGCACGAACGGGAACGACGGCTCCGCCAGTGCGCAACCCGGATTCGCTGGATTGGGAGTGCGGTGACGCATGGTGTCCCGTTGCCGATCACGAGGTGCGCCGCTTGCATGCCCCATGCACGCAATGGCGAAAGTGACTACGCATTATCGGTAACGCGCAGCACGGGACAAGATATAGCGCAGCGTAAAATCGGCGTCAACCAGCGGATCTGGATCGAGATTCCTGCTGCGAAGCAGCAATTGCCGCCGTGCTTCAGAACGCCGCGTTCCACCCGACGTTGATCCAGTGCGATGGGTGTGGACTCTTCTCACTACCGACGACCAGGTCGAGGCTCGACTCACCGAAGGCCAGGCGCACGCCGCCCTGGTCGGTGATCGTACGGTGCGTCCACAGGCGTTCGACCAGCAGCGTCCAGCGCGGGGTCACCGCGAAGTCGACTCCGATGCC
Organism: Luteibacter sp.; assembly: GCF_051958795.1. Classification (GTDB taxonomy): domain Bacteria; phylum Pseudomonadota; class Gammaproteobacteria; order Xanthomonadales; family Rhodanobacteraceae; genus Luteibacter. The sequence continues at coordinate 7,446 of NZ_JBQCFT010000333.1, forward strand.
ATACAGTGCATGGGTGGACTCGCCGCCTATGCGATCAGCGCCTGCATTCAAGGCGACCATGACGCGTCGTGCATCATCGATGCCGAACGTGGTCGCGACATACGTCTGCGCATCATCCTGTCGTCCACGAATCCATGTCGCCGCCGTGGCTATCGCGACGCCGATGCCCTTGTCGTCGCCGTTGCGCAGCTGCCACTTCACCGATGGATTGACGCCGGGGCCGAAGGCACGGTGCCCGGTGTTGAGCGTGACCCCGATTTCCACGGGTCCCGCGCCACACGCGGGAACGGCATAGATCCCGTTGCTGCCGTGCGACCATTCACGCAGCCACGATTCAAGCTGGCATTTGCCGGTACCGACGACCGATGCGTCGTCGACGTTATAGCTACCCCCTTCGGCGTGAAGCGTGGCGCCGGATAAAAGGCAGGCCACGGCGCTTGCCGCGCGCAGAAAAAAAACGTCGCGACGAACTCGCATTCGACGCGACGCATAAAGCCGGCATCTGGGGGATATGGGCGATGCCGGATCTTGCGTAGCGGCATATCGGAGCATGTCTTTAATCCATTCGGCATATTCGCGATATGCGCAGTTTCGTCATTTGGTCGAAGGCGCCGTTGTCGGTGCCGTCACGGTCACGGTGGCAGGCGGTAGCAGTTTATCCTGCGCCGCACGGATGACAGTGCCGATAATGATGATTGCCAGTGATACGTTCGTGATAACGAACAGCACCGGCGCGAGTTGCGCGATCGCTCCTGTCACGCCACGCGACACCATGCTGATCGCCGTGCCGGAGAGCGCAGTCAGCCCGAAGGTAAAGGCCCAGTAGCTCGGCGCGAACGGCTGTTGCATGATCCAGGGCAGTAAGCGAATCATAAGGAATAGCTGCAGCAGCCCATATCCCCACGCGGCCTGCACCAGGAGCTCCGGCGTGCCCTCCGTATTCGCCAGCCAGGCCGCGACCGCGACGACAGGCGGTGCGAGCTGGATGCCGAGTGTTGGACGCAGGGCAGTCGGCAAGGGCTGCGCGTGGAACAGCCGGTTCACGATGACCGACTCGAGCGACAGCCAGGCGAAGATGCCTGCACCCAGGAACAGCACGCCCCACGATGGGTACCCGAGCAAGCCTGCGGTAATGGAGGTGATGAAGTTGCCCGCGACAGAAGGAAGATAGATCACCGGCGTCACGGTGGTGACCTCGCGCCCACCCTGCAACATGTCGCCAACGCGCCACACGCTGAAGAGCACGTGGCCTGCCCCGCCGATGATCAGTGCGGCCAGCGCGAGCGTATGCGAATGCGGTGCGAGCACCACTCCCATCAGCGCCGTGCTCGAGGGCACCAGGCCGATGAAGCAACATTGCACGGGGTGCTTCGCTTCCTCGAGCGCCGCGCTCCGGTGGCCGAGCCACTTAAGCGCGTACGAGCCGATCAGCACGGCCCAGACCACGAACGCCACCACCATGATGGCTTCGCCGATCACGGGCGGGACACCCCAGAGGTGGCTCGCGTTACGCCAGTTGCTGCCCAGGCCAACCAGGCCCAGGACCATGCCGAAGAACGACGCAGGGATGGACCGGTGGATCACCATGGGGGGCCTCGTGGGTTGAGAACGCGCCCACTATCTTGGCCCCACCCCGGGTCGTCTTGGCAAATGCGGTACTCAGTCCTTCGCCCAGACCCCCGCGTGGAAGACCCACCGGCCGTTTCGCTGCTCCCAGAACGGGTGCACGTAGTGGTAGCCAGGCCGCTCCCGCTCCCAGTGGCCACGCACCGGCGTGTAGTCGTGGCCATCCCATTGCCAGTACCCGCGCGCCCATACCCAGCCCACGCGCTCAGCCGGTTCCTCTTCGGTCGGGTGCTGCGGCGGCTCGTGGTCGACCTTCACGAGGGTTTCGTTGCGCGCAAGCCGCGGCTGGGGGGTGCAGGCCGAAACAGCCAGGGCGGTGGCGAGGGCCAGGAGGGGCATGGCGGACGTCAGGCGCATGGGGACCTTGGGGACTGGAAAAGGGGGGAAGTAGACCGGTAACGCTTTCCGGCCCATTTCGTTACACGGATTCATGCCACGCGGACACCCTGTCCACGCCAGCCCACCCAAGGTGGGGGCATCCCCCACGGAGTCCAACCCATGCCGCTGAAAGCCCTTGGCCTGAACTGCACGCTCGCGCCCTCCCCCAAGCCCTCGTCCTCACAGAAACTGCTGGACCAGATCCTGTCCGCGCTGGACAAGCGTGGCGTGGAGACCGACAGCCAGCGCGTGGTTGACCTCGATATCAAGCCAGGCGTCAGCCACGACGAAGGCCAGGGTGATGAGTGGCCGGGCCTGCGCAAGCGCATGATGGCTGCCGACATCCTGCTCATCGTCACGCCGATCTGGATGGGCCAGCCAAGCAGCGTCGCGAAGCGTGCGCTGGAACGGATGGATGCGATCCTCGGCGACATCGGGGACGATGGGCGTTATCCCACGTTCGGCAAGGTGGCGATCGTTGGCGTGGTCGGTAATGAGGACGGCGCGCACCACGTGAGCGCCGAGCTTTACCAGGCGCTCGCGGACGTAGGTTTCACCATTCCCGGCTGCAGCCCTGCGTACTGGGTGGGCGAGGCGATGGGTGACACCAACTACATCGACCTCAAGGAAACACCGGAGAAGGTGGCGGAATCGATCGAGACGCTGGCGTCCAATGCGGCGCATCTTGCGCGGGTGTTGAAGGAGGATAACTATCCAGCGCCGCTGTAAAACATGCATTCGCGCCAGCGAATGAACCGATTGCTCATTTGCCGCCTTCTTTCGCGCTCAAAGGTACGACGGCGCGCTCGCGTGCTTCCGCGGCATCGGCGCGGCGTACCGGTGCGGCGCGCGGTTGCGAGGGTGACGTGCGTCCCAGCGTGATGTTCTTCGACGCGCGCACCTCGCGGTTCGAGAAGGTCCAGATCTCACCGGTCTCCGTGATGAACACCGTCCAGTACAGGTCGGATTCCGGGCCGTAGTCGATCAGGAAATGGGCGAAGCCTTCGCCCTTGGGGGTATTCAGCGGGAGCGGCGGGTTGAGCTGCAGCATGGGCGGTCAGCCACCTTTCTGGGTGTGGTTGTCTTCACCGGTTCCGTCGACCGGGTCGCCGGAGGCGTCCGTCTCGCGCGGGCGGGTGGGGTTGCGCGGATTTTCCGGAACGTCGTTCTGTCCCGGATGCTTTTCGGGGGCGTTCTTTTCGTTAGCCATATCGTTCTCCGTCTTCGTCATGCGCAGCGTTTGCGCGCGGCCCTGAAGACGGTGTGATGGCGACGTGCAATGCTGTTCGCACCGGCCCCGCTTCCATCACCGGCCTTGCACGCCACCGACGGGAGAGTAAGCGCATGAAGATCGCGACCTTCAACGTCAACGGGATCACCTCCCGCCTGCCGCATGTCCTGGAATGGCTGGAGCGCGAGAAGCCCGACGTGGCCTGCCTGCAGGAACTGAAGTCGCCCGACCGCGGCTTTCCTCTGCAAGCCTTCCATGACGCCGGCTACGGCGCGGTTTGGTCCGGGCAGGCTTCGTGGAACGGGGTGGCGATCCTCTCCCGTGGCGAAGATCCGATCGAGAGCCGACGCAGCCTGCCCGGCGACGACAAGGACGTGCATAGCCGCTATATCGAGGCGCTCGCGCACGGCGTGCTCGTCGGCTGCCTGTACCTGCCGAACGGCAACCCGCGGCCCGGCCCCAAGTTCGACTACAAGCTGGCCTGGTTCGAGCGCCTGATCGCGTATGCGAAGCCGCTTTTCGAAACCGGCTACCCGATCGTGCTGGCGGGCGACTACAACGTCGTGCCGAGCGACGCGGACATCTACGACCCGAAAAACTGGCGCCGCGACGCGCTGTTGCAACCGGAATCGCGCGACGCCTATGCGCGCCTGCTCGACCAGGGCTGGACGGATGCGCTGCGTGCCATGCACCCGGATGCGCACATCTACACGTTCTGGGATTACTTCCGCCAGCACTGGCCGCGCGACCGCGGCCTGCGCATCGACCACCTGCTGCTCTCGGCCGAGCTGGCGAAGCGGATGAAGAACGCGGGCGTGGATCGGTGGGTCCGCGACCTGCCCAAGGCCAGCGACCATGCGCCTACCTGGGTCGAGCTGCGCGATCCGCCGGGGAAAAAGGCGCGGAGGTAACCGTGGCGAGCGGGCGTACCGGCGTGTCCGGCTGGCGGCACCTACCGTGGCACGGCACCCTCGAAGCGCGGCGCTGCGGGGCCCTGTCACAGAACGGCCAAAAAAGCGAAGCACGGGCCGGTCGGGTTTGCTAGATTCGCGACAACACGACCACCACGACGTCCATGCCCCAAGAGCGCCACGCCCGGCTCACCCGCCTCGTCGATCGCAGCAGCAAGGCCAGCGTGGCCCTGGTGGTCCTCTTGACCCTCGCGGGCGTGGGGACCGCGCTGGGGCTGCTGGCCACGCAACGCATCGTCGGCAAGCGCTATGAGGTCCTGATCGCCACCCAGGCCATTGCCCAGGATGTCCACGACATGCGCGTCGCGGTCGGCGCCTGGGTCATCCGCGACGACAGGAATGCCGCCGCCGCCTGGCACCAGGCCGTCGACTCGGCCAACGATCACATCGCCATGCTGCAGGCCAGCCTGGGCAGCGATGGCCGCGAAAGGAACCTGGTCACCACCCTCGCGGGCAGCGTACGCGAGCGCATCGATACCGCCGCACCCCTCCTCGCCCGTCCGGCAGCAGCTGACCGCTCGCGGCGCATCGAGGAGCTCATGGGCGGCGACTACCAGTCCCGCAACGATGCCGTCTCGCGCGACGTGCTTGCTCTCGCCAATTACGAGCGCGACCGGCTGCAGCGCGGGCAGTTCCGCCAGGCCATGGTCCTTTCCATCGCCGGCGCCGCGCTGATCGCCCTCGTCGCCTGGTCGGTCGTGACCTTGCGCCGCTCCCGCCGCATGGCGCGCAGCCTCCTGGATGCCTGGCGCGATTCACTGGATGCCACCCAGCGCGGACGCGCCGAACTGCAGGCGTTCACGGACGCCGCCCCGCTCGCCGTGTTCCATGTCGATGCCATGGGCGTCCCCCTGTGGCAGAACGCACAGGCGCACGCGTTCGTCGGCACGCGGGCTGGCGTCGACGTCGCCACGTTCATGCGCGAGAACATCGAGGCAAGCGACCAGGCGCGGGTGCTCGACGCCTGGCGCCAGCTCGTCACCACGGGCGAACGCTTCGAACAGGTGTTCCGCTTCCGCGGTACGGACGGGCTCAACATCTGGGCCCACGCGCACGCGACGCCGGTCGTCGTCGCCGGCACCACCAGCGGCTTCGTCGCGGTGCTGCAGGACATCACCGGCGCGCGCATGCTGCAAGAGGAGCTCGACCAGTCGCGCAAGCGCCTGCGCCGTCTCACCGATTCCATCCCTGCCCTCATCGGCCGGCTCGATGACTCGGAGACCTATCGGTTCGCCAACGACACCTACCGGAACTGGTTTGGTGACGCCGCGCCGCGGATCGGCCAGACGCTGCGCGAGTTCGTCGGCGATGCGAACTACCAGCGGCTCGTGCCCATGCTGGCCCGCGTGCGCAACGGCCAGACCGTGCGCTTCGAAATGAACCAGATGAAGCTGCACGGGAAGTACTTCACGGGCGACGTGACCTACACGCCCGAGATCGACGACGCCGGCGTATTCCGCGGCTTCTATGTCATGGTCACCGACGTGAGCGAGCGCAAGAAGCTCGAGGAAAGCCTGTTCGCAGCGAAGGAGCTGGCCCAGGTCACGCTGGATTCGATCGGCGATGCCGTGCTCACCACCGATACGACGGGCACCATCACCTTCCTCAACCAGCGCGCCGAAGCGCTGCTGCTGCGGCCGGCGATGCGTGCCCGCGGCATGCCGATCGAATCCGTGGTTTACCTGCGCGATTCCAGCGACCAGCCGAGCGAGAGCTCGCTTATGCGCGCGATTGCCGAGGAACGCCCCGTGGATATGCTGCAGCCCCGCCAGCTGCTCCTGGCGGACGGCACGCGCCTGGATATCGAGGACGTCGCGGCACCCATCCGCGACCGCGAGGGTCATGTGGTGGGCGGCGTGCTGGTGCTACGCGATGTATCGGTCGCCCGCGCGGTCGCCGACCGGATGCGTCAGCTCGCCGAGTCCGACACGCTCACGGGGCTGCCGAACCGCCTGGTGTTCGAGGAACGGCTCAAGGCTTCGCTAGCCCACCTGAAGGCGGATGACAGTCTCGCGGTGCTGTACATGGACCTGGACGGGTTCAAGGCCGTCAACGACATCCATGGCCACGCGGCGGGCGATGAACTGCTCCGCCAGTTCGCCGAGCGCCTGCTCCGCCGCACGCGCAAGGCGGATACGGTGTGCCGCCTGGGCGGCGATGAGTTCGTGGCCTTGCTGGCCCCACCGATCTCGCTGCGCGAGGCGATGGTACGCGCGGAGGACTTCGTGGACGCGGCGGCCCAGCCATTCTTCTGGAATGGCGTGCCACTGCACGTCACGGTGAGCGTCGGTATCGCCACCGCGCCACAGCACGGCGTGGATGCCCTCGCCCTCGTCCGCCACGCCGACGATGCGCTGTATGAGGCAAAAGCCAGCGGCAAGAACAAGGTGGCCGTGCTCTAACCCTGTGGGAGCGGGGGGGGGGGGGGGGGGGGGGGGGGGGGGGGGGCCCACCGCGGCCCGCCGGCCCGCCCCCCGGG
>NZ_JBQCFT010000334.1:0-22213 GCF_051958795.1 Luteibacter sp.
AAGGACCGGCCACCAAGGTCTGGTAGGTCACCCCGGCCGCCGGCCCGCTACCGCCCACCGCGGACAAGTTGGTATCCGCGAGCGCCGGTATCGAGACGGAGGAGCGAATGTTCGAGACCGCTTTGTGGATCAATCCCTGGCTCTGCTGGTGCGTATAGTTGACCGCTCCATTCTTGGCGCCCAGAAGGGCGACCGTGCGAATGGCGGAAAAGATGATGCCCCCCGCGATGAGGGTCACCATCAAGCCCACCGTCATTTCGACGAGGGTAAAGCCGCGGAGGGCGCGATTGGGGGGGCGCTGGGTGGAGCGCGTGCGAGGGTGGCGCACGCACCCTTGGCGGGCACGCACGCTCCCACAGCACGCTCCCACAGCGCGCTCCTACAAATCGGCGTAGCCGGGTTTTGCCGTCCGCGCCAACGCCCACACGTCCACCCGTGCCACCCCTGCACGCTGCAACGCCAGCGTGCAGGCCTCCAGTGTGGCACCGGTGGTCATCACGTCATCCACGACCGCCACGTGACCCAGCCCCGGCGGCACGGATGCAACGAACGCATCGCGAATGTTCGCTGCCCGCGCTTCGGCATCAAGCTCGCTCTGCGCATCGGTACTGCGCAGGCGCTGTAGCAGTTCAGGCCGCAGCGGTATACCGTGGTGCCGCGCCAGTGGCCGGGCTAGTTCGAGTGCCTGGTTGAAGCCGCGTTCGCGCAGCCGTGCAGCGTGCAACGGCACCGGTACGATCGCCTGCGGCAGGCCCGGCGGCGCTCCGGCGGCTATCCAGCGCCGCGACAGCACCTTTCCCGCGACCAGATCGCCACCGAACTTGAAGCGCGTCTCGAGCAAGTCCAGCGGCCACGCATAGCGGTAAGGCACCCACGCGCGTTGCCAGGGGCGCGCGGTCTTCGCGCAGTCAGTGCAACGCTCCATCGTACGTGCCAGGGGTAGCGCGCAGCGATCGCAATGGAAGCGATTCAACACCAGCGCTTCGGTGCAACCGGCACACAGCTCGATGCCATCGTGGCCGTCCGCGCCACAGAGCAGGCAACGCAGTGGCAGGAGGAACCGGCCCAGTCGGGCCAGCCAGGGGAGTGCATCCATGCATCCATTCCTAGAAGGGGGTCAGTTGTTCGGCCGGTACATCGCCGCGTCGACGATCGACCACAGGTGGATGAGCCAGCCCAGCCAGATGATCCAGAGCACCGCGGCGAGCACGAACATGATCAACGCCTTGAAGACGCGCCCCTGCACGAGCTGGCCCAGGCCGGGGATGAAGAAACTGCACACCGCGGCAATGACGTTACCGGAACTGCCCTGACCTGCTGCACTCATGGGGGGTGACTCCTGGGGAGGGGGACGGCCTGATCGTACGGCAGCACGGGGCCGTTCAGCGGTAAACCAGTGACATGCCGTTAAGGTTGACAGTGTGTAAGCAGCCGCCGACACTGCGCGCCTTCGCCACGGGAGCCTTCCATGACCGCAGCCCTCCGCCACGACTGGACCGTCGACGAGGTCGAAAGCCTGTTTTCGTTGCCATTCAACGACTTGCTGTTCCAGGCCCAGTCGGTCCACCGCCAGCACCACGACCCGAATGCGGTTCAGGTTTCCACCCTGCTCTCGATCAAGACGGGCGGCTGCCCGGAGGATTGCGCCTACTGCCCGCAGGCGGCGCGTTACGCCACCGGGGTGAAGGCCGAGAAGCTGATGAGCGTGGAGGCCGTGCTGGCCCGCGCCCAGGCCGCGAAGGATGCGGGAGCCAGCCGCTTCTGCATGGGCGCCGCCTGGCGCGCGCCGAAGGATCGCGATGTCGCCAAGGTGGCCGAGATCGTCAGCGCGGTGAAGGGCCTGGGCCTGCAGACCTGCGCGACGCTCGGCATGCTGAGCCAGTCGCAGGCCGAGACCCTGAAAGGCGCCGGCCTCGATTTCTACAACCACAACCTCGATACCTCGCCGGATTTCTACGGCGAGATCATCCACACGCGCGAGTACCAGGACCGCCTGGATACCCTCGAAAACGTGCGCCACGCCGGCATGAAGACCTGCTGCGGCGGCATCGTCGGCATGGGTGAATCCCGTGCGCAGCGCGCCGGGCTGTTGCGCACGCTGGCGAACCTGCCGGAGCACCCGGAGTCGGTGCCGATCAACCGGCTGGTACAGGTTGCAGGCACGCCGCTGCATGGCACTGAGGCGCTGGATCCGTTCGAGTTCGTGCGCAGCATCGCGGTCGCGCGCATCCTCATGCCGGCCTCCGTCGTGCGCCTCTCCGCTGGGCGCGAAACCATGGACGACGCGCTGCAGGCGCTGTGTTTCGCCGCGGGCGCGAACTCCATCTTCTACGGGGAAAAGCTGCTCACCACCGGCAACCCCGACGTCGAGCATGACCGCCGCCTCTTCGAGCGCCTTGGCCTGAAACCGCTCGAGGTCGAAGTCGAACCCGGCACGGTCCACGCCGACATCATCGAACCTGCCGACGCGGCGTGAGCACGCGGCCGGACCTGCGCGCCCGGATCGCCGCCGCGCGCGCGCAACGTGAGCGCGAAGGCCTGCTCCGCCGCGTGCGCACGTGTGATGTGCTTCCGGGCGGCCGACGCCTCGTTGGCAAACGGGTCCTCGCCGACTTCTGCGGTAATGATTACCTGGGCCTGGCAAGCCACCGTGACCTGGTGGCGGCGCTGACGCGTGCAGCTGCGGTCGAAGGTGTCGGCACCGGTGCGGCCCACCTGGTCTCCGGCCATCGCGGCGAGCATGCCGCGCTCGAGGAGGAGCTCGCCGACTGGACGGGCCGCGAACGCGCGGTGCTCTTTTCCACCGGCGTGATGGCCAACCTCGGCGCGCTGCAGGCACTGCTCGGTGCCGGCGCCATGCCCGGGCGCGATACCGCGCTGTGCGTGCAGGACAAGCTCAACCACGCCAGCCTCATCGATGGCGCCCAGCTCGCGGGTGCCGCGCTGAGCCGTTACCCGCATGCGGACGTGGCAGCGGCGGCGCGCCAGTTGGATGCGCAGCCTGATGCGCCAGCCCTGCTCGCCACCGATGGCGTGTTCAGCATGGATGGCGACATCGCGCCGTTGCCGGCGCTGGCGTCGCTCTGCCGCGACCGCGGCGCCATGCTTTATGTGGATGACGCCCATGGCCTGGGCGTGCTCGGCCGGCACGGCGCCGGCTCCCTCGCCGCCGCAGGGCTTGGCAGCGCCGATGCCCCGGTGTTGATGGGCACGCTGGGCAAGGCGCTGGGCTGCGCGGGCGCGTTCGTCGCGGGCGACGCCGACGTGATCGACGCCATCGTCCAGTTCGCCCGACCCTACATCTACACCACTGCCATGCCCGCCGCGCTGGCCGCGGCCACCCGCGCCGCGGTGCGCCTGGTACGCGAAGACACCGAGGGACGCCGCGAGCAGCTGGCCGCCCACATCGCCCGGTTCCGCGCCGGCGCGGCCCAGCTAGGCCTTCCTTTGCTGCCGAGCCAGACGGCCATCCAGCCGCTGGTCCTGGGCGATGCCGGCGCGGCGCTGGCCGCCGCCCGGATGCTGGAGCGAGCCGGGTTCCTGGTGGTGCCGATCCGCCCGCCGACGGTCCCGAGGGGCGCGGCCCGCCTGCGCATCACCCTCTCGGCGGCCCATACGGAGGCCCGGATCGACGCCCTGCTGGAGGCCCTGGGCCGGGTTCCCCTGCCAGCGCAGGCCCTCGCCGTATAATGGGCGGCCCCGCGCTTCGCCCCATGCCCATGTCCATCCTCAACATTTCCGCCTACAAGTTCGTCGGCCTCGACGATCTCGCCGCCCTGCGCGAGCGGATCATGGCGCGCTGCGAGGCGCTGGCACTGAAGGGCACCATCCTTCTTGCGCCCGAGGGCATCAACCTGTTCCTGGCCGCGCCACGCGAGGCGATCGATGCGTTCATGGCATGGCTGCATGAGGATCCGCGCTTCGCCGACATCGCGCCGAAGGAAAGCTGGTCGGACGACGTACCGTTCGGCCGCATGCGCGTGCGCCTGAAGAAAGAAATCATCACGATGCACGCGCCGGCGATCCGCCCCGAGGCAGGCCGCGCACCGCATGTGCTGCCGGCCGACCTGCGCCGCTGGCTCGACCAGGGCCACGACGATGCCGGCCGCGAAGTCGTGCTGCTCGATACGCGCAACGACTACGAAGTCGCCGCGGGCACGTTTGAAAACACCGTGGAATACGGCCTCGCCTCGTTCACCGGCTTCCCCGGCGCGGTCGCCGCCGATCGCGAGCGCTTCGACGGCAAGACGGTGGTGTCGTTCTGCACGGGCGGCATCCGTTGTGAAAAGGCCGCCATCCACATGCGCGAGATCGGCATCGAGCACGTGTTCCAGCTGGAAGGCGGCATCCTCAAGTATTTCGAGGAAGTCGGTGGCGCGCACTGGCGCGGCGACTGCTTCGTGTTCGACGGCCGTGGCGCGGTGGATCCCGCCCTCGCCCCGAGCGAGGCCCCGTGAGCGGCCTCTACATCGAGCGACGCGGCAGCGGCAGCACGCCGCTGGTGATGCTCCACGGGTGGGCCATGCACGGCGGCATCCTGCATCCGCTGGCCGAAGCGCTCGAGGCACATTGCGACATGTACCTGGTGGACCTGCCCGGGCACGGCCACTCGCGCGACTCATCGATCCCGCTGGATCCGCACGCCTGTGCCGAGGCGATCATCCGTGAGACGCCGCCCGCCAACTGGCTCGGCTGGTCGCTGGGTGGGCTGGTCGCAACGACGGCGGCGCTGGATTTCCCGGGTGCCGTGCAACGCCTGGTGCCGGTGAGCTCGACGCCGAAGTTCGTGCGTGGCGAGGATTGGCCGCACGGCAACGATCCCGCCATGGTGCGCAAGCTCGCGGCTGACCTGGAGACCGACTACAAGGCCACGGTCGATCGCTTCATCGCCCTCGAAGCCATGGGCAGCCAGGATCCGCGCGCCGAGACCCGGCGGCTGATGACCGAGGCCTATGAGCGCGGCGAGCCAGACCCGCGCGTGCTGCTCGAAGGCCTGCGCCTGCTCGAAGAGAGCGACCTGCGCACGCAGCTGCACGAGCTCACCATGCCGAGCCTCTGGATAGCGGGGCGGCGCGACCGCATCGTGCACCCGGAGGCCATGCGCTCGGCGGCGGAGGCCGCGGGCGGACGTTTCGTGGAGCTGGCACACGCCGGCCACGCCCCTTTCATTGGACACGCCGCCGAACTGGCGGCCGTCCTCACGCAGTTCACCGGTTCCGACGCATGAGCGATTTCCATTTCGACCGCCGCCAGGTCCGCCGCAATTTCGGGCGCGCCGCCGGCACCTATGAAAAGCACGACGCACTCCAGCGCGAAGTGCAGGCCACGCTGATCGAACGCCTGGATGTATTTCCGCAGGTACCCGAGGTGGTGCTGGATGTCGGCGCCGGTACCGGCCGCGGCACCGCCGCACTGAAGAAGAAATATCCCAAGGCCCAGGTGATCGCCGTCGATCTCGCGCTACCCATGCTGAAGCAGGCGAAGCAGCATGCCGGATGGCTGAAGCCGTTCGCGCGCGTGCAGGCCGATGCGTACACGCTGCCCGTGCCAGACAACAGCGTCGACATCCTGTTCTCCAACCTTTGCTTCCAATGGTGCGAGGACCTGCAGCGGCTGTTCGCCGAATGCGCACGCGTGTTGAAGCCGGGCGGACTGCTCACGTTCTCGACCATTGGCCCGGACACGCTCAGTGAACTGCGCGCCGCCTGGGCCAGCGCCGACCAGCATGCCCACGTCGCCCGCTTCCTCGACATGCACGATGTGGGCGATGCGATGCTGGCCCAGGGCCTGAAGGACCCGGTGCTGTTCGCCGAACGCTACACGCTGACCTACCCGACGCCACGCGCGCTGCTCGACGAGCTGCGCGGCCTCGGTGCGAACAATGCCGACGCAGGCCGCCTGCGCGGCCTGACCGGCAAGCAACACTACAAGCGCATGCTCGACGCGTACGAAGCGCTGCGCACCGAAGGCACCATTCCTTCCACCTGGGAAGTGGTGACCGCGCATGCGTGGGGCCCGCCCGAAGGCCAGTCGCGTCGCGAGGGCTCGGGCGAGATCGCCAGCTTCTCGATCGACAAGCTGCGCGGTTCGCGCCGGAAGAATCCGTTCACCTGAGCGGACGCCGGTAGCAGTCACAGGTGACGAGGTGGTCGTTGACCATCCCCGCCGCCTGCATGACACCGTAGCAGATCGCCGTACCGGCAAAACGGAAACCGCGGCGCTGCAATTCGTGGCTCATCGCATCCGACTCGACGGACCGCATCGGCACGTCGGCCGGCAGGACGTGCGTGTTGCGGATGATCTTGCCACCCGTGAATGACCAGAGCAGGTCGGCGAACGATTCCCCCTTTCCCGCCATGCCCACGATGATGCGCGCGTTGGCGCGCACCGAGGCGATCTTCAGGCGGTGGCGGATGATGCCGCGATCGCAGGCGGCCAGGGCCAGCTCGTCGTCATCCATGGCGGCCACGCGCGCGATATCGAAATCGTGGAACAGCCGGCGGTAGGCGTCGCGCTTGCGCAGCACCGTTCGCCAGGCCAGGCCGGCCTGCGCGCCTTTCAGTGAAAGTAATTCGAACAGCTGGCGGTCATCGTGCAGGACCCGCCCCCATTCCATGTCGTGCCATTCACGCTCGATATCGGTCTGCTCGGCCCAGGGACAGCGCATGGCTCACCTCGTCGTCTTGGATAGGCGACTAGGTTAGGAACCGCACAGGCGGAGCGCTGTCCGTGGAGCTAAGCGAAGAGCGTGGGGCTAACCGTCGACGACGCCGCGGGCGAGGCCGTCATGCGGCGGTGCGCCGCTGACACGTCGATCAGCGACGCCCGCGCGTTGCTTCACCAGGGCAAGGCATCCAGGTCGACATTGCCGCCAGTGACGACGGCACCCACGGTGCGCCCGGCGAACTCATCCGGATAACGCAGCAACGCTGCCAGCGTCGTGGCGCTCGAGGGTTCCACGATGATCCGCAGCTCCGACCACATCAGCCGCATGGCCGCGACCACCTCATCATCACTCACGCGCAGCACGCGCACCTGGTGGTCACGCAGCGCATGGAAGTTGGGTTCACCCACCAGCGTGCGCAGGCCGTCGCAGATGGTGTCCGGCGTGAACGGGCCGACGCGCTCATCCGCTTCAAGGGAACGCGCGGTGTCATCGGCGCCTTCGGGCTCGGCGCCAAGTAGCCTGATGGCCGGATCGATGCCGTGCGCGGCGATGGAACAACCTGCGGCCAGGCCACCCCCACCGACGGGAAACAGGATCGTATTGATGCCCGGCGCGTGCTTCAGCAGCTCTGGCACGAGCGTGCCCTGCCCGGCCATCACGCGCGAATCGGCGTAGGGGTGCACCAGGTTCGCACCCGTTGCCGCCATGACTTCCGCCGCTTTCGCTTCGCGTGCCTGGGTCGTCGCCGCGCAACGATGCACGGTCGCGCCAGCCTCAATGATCGCGTCGACCTTCGCCTTCACCGCGCCATCGGGAACCACCACGTGTGCCACGATGCCCCGCGTGCGCGCAGCCATGGCGAGCGCATTGCCATGGTTACCCGAGGAATGCGTCACCACCCCGCTCGCGGCCTCTTCCTCGCCGAGCGACCATACGGCATTGGTCGCCCCGCGGAACTTGAATGCACCGCCACGCTGCAGGTTTTCACACTTGAACCAGACGGTGGCCCCGGTGCGCGCATCAATCAAATCGCTGCGCATGACCGGCGTCACCCGCGCATACGGCGCGATGCGCGCCGCCGCGTCACGCACATCGGCGTACGAAGGAAGCATCACGCGATGAACTCCACCCCGCAGACGAAGCGACGATCCTCACCGGGTGCAAGGCGGAGCTGCGCGGCGCAGTCCTCGCGGTTGAACGCATCGGCCATGCATTCCATCGGTTCCAGCGCGACCGACTTGCGCGGGTCCCGCTCGTTCGTATCCGAAGTGAACGCCAGCATCACACCACGCTGCTGCCACACCGCGATCTTCGTGCCCGTCTTCGGATCGCTCAGGTAGGTGCGCGCCTTGCCATCGTCATCCACCTGGAGATCGGTGTAGGTGGTGTTGAGTTCCGTGGCACCGATGCTGCGCGTCTGGCGGAAATCGAGGGACGCATCCACGTCGTCGATCGACTTCCACGCTTCGCGGCCCGGCAGCGGAATGAACCCCGGATCCGTCGCGATCACCGTCTGCGCCGGCACCTGCAACTCCCAGGTATCGATCGAGTTGTCCGAGATGCGGAAATACGGGTGCCAGCCAAAGAACACCGGTGCCGCATGGTCGCCCACGTTGCGCGTATGGGTCTCGATGGACAGACCCTTGGCATCCAGGGTGAACGTGATGCTGAAGTTCAGCGCAAACGGGTAACCGGGATACGCATCCGGGCGGATCGCCTGCGTCGCGAACGTCACCTGTGCGTGATCGTCGCCTGCCTCCTCGTGCGCCACGTCGAACATGGCGCCACGCACGAAGCCATGACGGATGGCGCGATCGGCACCGGTGACACCCGGCTGCAAATCGTAGGAAGTTCCTTCAAACGTATAACGCGCATCGTTGATGCGATTGGCGAACGGCGTCATCACGGCGAAACGCGAGCCCTTGTGCGGCACCAGTTCCTGTTCGTTAAGAAAGGCGTCCGCGATATTGCGCGTACCGCCGCCTGTCGGGAGGCTGATCGACAGCACGGTGGCGCCGCGGCGGGCGATGTGGATCTCGCGCTGGGCCTGGCTATCGCGGAGGACGAGCACTTCCTGCGTGCCCATCGAGGAACGTGTCACGGTGAAACGGGACATGGAAAGGGTTCCTTTTGACGAATCAGGCCGCATGTTAGCCTGCCTGAGCCCGCACCACGAAGTTCCTGAAGCCATGAGCGACCGTTCCGAGACCCCGACCGCCGTCATCCGCCTCGCCGATTACCGCCCGCCGGCATGGGCCGTCGAGCATGTCGCGCTGGAGTTCGATCTCGGCATCGATCGGACGGAGGTGCATGCGACGCTCGCCATGGTCCGCCAGGCGGATGAGCCGATCCGCCTGAACGGCGAAGGGCTGGAACTGCTGGAACTCCAGGTCGACGGCCGGCAGCTGGGCGATGGCGAATACATCCTGGCAAACGGCGTGCTCGAGGTCGGCGTCGATGGCGACCGTTGCACGCTGACGACACGGGTGGCCATCCGCCCGGCGGAGAACACCGCGTTCGAGGGCCTGTATCTCTCCGGCAGCCGCGACCAGGGCTTCCTGCTCACGCAGTGCGAGGCCGAAGGTTTCCGCCACATCACGTGGTACCCCGACCGCCCGGATGTCCTCTCGAAGTTCACCGTGACCCTGCGCGCCGACAAGGCCCGTTTCCCGGTGCTGCTGGCGGGTGGCAACCCGGATGGCACCGGCGAACTGCCCGACGGCCGGCACTGGGCACGCTTCGTCGACCCGCACCCGAAGCCGAGCTACCTGTTCGCGCTCGTGGCGGGCCGCCTGGAGCGGATCAGCAAGGACTACACCACCGCCGATGGGCGCAAGGTGGCGCTGCACATCTGGGCGGAAGCCGATGTCATCGACCGTTGCGACTACGCGATGGACTCGCTCGAGCGCTCCATGCGCTGGGACGAGCAGGCTTATGGCCGCAACTACGACCTGGATGTGTTCCACGTCGTCGCCACCCATGACTTCAACATGGGCGCGATGGAGAACAAGGGTCTCAACATCTTCAACGCCAAGTACCTGCTGGCGGACCCGGATTCGAGCACCGACGACGAATACCGCCACGTGGAAGCCGTGGTCGCGCATGAGTACTTCCACAACTGGAGCGGCAATCGCGTCACCTGCCGCGACTGGTTCCAGCTGAGCCTGAAGGAAGGCCTCACGGTGTTCCGCGAGCAGAGCTTCTCGGCGGACATGAATTCGGCGCCCCTGAAGCGCATCGAAGACGTCGCGCTGCTGCGCCGGGCGCAGTTCCCGGAAGACGCCGGCCCGCTGTCGCACCCGGTGCGGCCGTCGCAGTACACCGAGATCAACAACTTCTACACCGCCACGGTGTCCGAGAAAGGTTCCGAACTCGTGCGGATGATCGCCGGCCACCTGGGCCGCGAGGGCTTCCGCAAGGGCATGGACCTGTACTTCGCGCGCCACGATGGCGAAGCGGCGACGATCGAGCACTACCTCAAGGCGCTGGGCGACGCGAACGGCGTGGACCTCTCACCTTATCTCGCCTGGTACGGCCAGGCCGGCACGCCGCGACTGAGCGCCGAGGGCCGCCACGACGCCGCTAAGCGCCGCTACCGCCTGCTGCTGCGCCAGCGCACGCCGGCCAGTGCGGGCCAGCCGGAGAAGCAGGCCCTGCCCGTGCCGGTGCGCCTTTCGCTGTTCGACCCGAGTGGCAAGGCCCTGCCGCTGCGCCTCGAGGGCGAGGAGAGCGCAGGCGCCAGCGAACGCACCCTCGTGCTGACGGGCGCGGAGCAGGCGTTCGTGTTCGAGGATGTCGATGTCGCACCCGTCCCGTCGTTGCTGCGCGGCTTCTCGGCGCCCGTGATCCTGGAATGCGAGTACGCGCCGGCCGAGCTGGCCTTGCTGCTCCGCCACGACCCCGATGGTTTCAACCGCTGGGACGCCGGGCAGCAACTCGCCGGCCTGGCTTACGATGCGTTCCGCGACGGCCACCCTGACGGCGCGGCCGTCCAGGCATGGACCGGCGCGCTGGCCGGGCTGTTCAGCGAGGAAGGCATCGATGATGCGCTGCTCGCCGAACTGCTCACGCCGCCCGGCGAGATCGAACTGGTGGAGCGCCAGGCCGAGCGCGATCCCGAGCGCATCCGTGCCGTCCGCCAGGGCATGTTGCGTGCGCTGGCCAACGCCATCGGCGCCGATGCCTTGCGCACGCGGTACGACGCCTTGCGCGCACAGGCGAACGCGGGCCTGACCGCGGCCGACCAGGCACGGCGCCAGCTGAAGCGCCGGGTGCTCGACCTGCTCGCCCTCGCGGTAACGAAGGACGCCGTGGCGCTCGCCGCCGCGCAGTACGCCGGGGCACCTTCGATGACCGACCGCCTGGCGGCATTGACCACGCTGGCGATCGCCGATCCCGCCGCTGGCGACGCGCCGCTGGCGGCCTTCCGGCACCAGTACGACGGCAATGCGCTCGCGCTGGACAAGTGGTTCGCGACGCAGGCGCAGCTACCGGGCGACGCCGCGCTGGGCCGGGTCCAGGCGCTCGAGGGCGATCCGGCGTTCACGCTGAAAAACCCGAACCGCGTGCAGGCGCTCATCGGCTCATTCGCGCGGATGAACCCGACCGGTTTCCATCGCGCCGACGGTGCCGCCTATCGCTGGCTGGCCGACCGCCTGGTCGCCATCGATGCGCTGAATCCACAGGTCGCGGCGCGCGTCGCCACGGCGTTCAATGGCTGGAAACGTCTCGAGCCGGTCCGCCGGGAAGCCGCACACGCGGTCGTCGCTGAACTGGCCGGGCGAAAGGATCTCTCGCGTGACCTCACGGACATCCTGGCGCGAGTTGCGCTGGGGTGACGTGATTATCAAAAACTGACGCTCAGCGTCACCAATTGCCGAATTAGAGTCATTCGTTGACGAAAAAGTCACACACGGTTCATCGGAACAGAGTAGTGTACGTTTCAACGAAGAAAGCCGCGGCAGGGGCCGCGGCTATTCGTGCCAATCACTTCGGTTTCTGGCGCCCAGCAGCACGGTCATCCTGGATTCCCCCTGTTCCTGAGACCGCTGGGCGCCAGATCTCATTCTTAGAACCGAATGGGGCATCCTTGCCCACATCCCGCTTCCTTCCCCCGGCACTCGATCAAGCCCCTGTCGCTCGATCTCGGCGCGCGGATATCGCGCTGCGTCTGCCCGGTGGAAGTGCGCTGTAAGCAAAGCACCGATCGTGCCAACCGTTACAACTGTAACTGGCGCTAAAATGACCAACCTGGTCCTTCGCCCCTAGCCCTTCCCATGCTGCATAAAGAAACCTACGACGTGATCGTGGTCGGTGGCGGTCACGCCGGTACCGAGGCCGCGCTTGCCGCGGCGCGTACTGGCGCGCGCACGCTGCTGCTCAGCCACAACATCGAGACGATCGGCCAGATGAGCTGCAACCCGGCCATCGGCGGCATCGGCAAGGGCCACCTGGTGAAGGAGATCGACGCACTGGGCGGCGCGATGGGCCGCGCGGCGGACAGGGCCGGCATCCAGTGGCGCACGCTTAACGCCTCGAAGGGCCCGGCCGTGCGCGCCACCCGCTGCCAGGCCGATCGCACGCTGTACAAGGCAGCCATCCGCCACATCGTCGAGACCCAGCCGAACCTGCAGCTCTTCCAGCAAGCCGTTGACGACCTGCTGCTGGAGAACGGACGGGTCATCGGCGTGCGTACGCAGATGGGCCTGGACTTCCATGCACCTGCCGTCGTGCTCACCGCGGGCACGTTCCTCGCGGGCAAGATCCACATCGGCCCGGCGCAGTACGCCGGTGGTCGCGCGGGCGATCCGCCGGCCTCCACCCTGGCGGCGAAGCTGCGCGAACTGCCCGTGGCCGCCGACCGCCTGAAGACCGGCACGCCGCCGCGCATCGACAGTCGCAGCATCGACTTCAGCAAGCTCGAGGAGCAGCCCGGGGATAACCCGATGCCGCACTTCTCGTTCATGGGCTCGGCCGCGGACCATCCGCGCCAGGTGAGCTGCTGGATCACGCATACCACCGAAGCCACCCACGACCTCATCCGTGGGTCGCTGGATCGCTCACCGCTGTACAGCGGCCAGATCGAAGGCGTCGGTCCGCGTTACTGCCCCTCGATCGAGGACAAGGTGGTGCGCTTCGCCGATAAGCTTTCGCACCAGATCTTCGTGGAACCCGAGGGACTCGATACTTTCGAGATCTACCCGAACGGCATCTCGACCTCGCTGCCGTTCGACGTGCAGTACGCCCTGGTGCGCTCGATCCCCGGTTTCGGGAACGCGCACATCACGCGGCCCGGCTATGCCATCGAATACGACTATTTCGATCCGCGCGGCCTGCATCCGTGGCTGGACACGAAGGGCATCCCCGGCCTGTACTTCGCGGGGCAGATCAACGGCACCACGGGTTATGAGGAAGCGGGCGCCCAGGGCCTTATCGCGGGCATGAATGCGGCCCTCGCCGTGCGTGGCGAAAGCCCCTGGTACCCGCGCCGCGACGAAGCCTACGTAGGCGTGCTGATCGACGACCTCACCACGAACGGCACGATCGAGCCGTACCGCATGTTCACCTCGCGCGCCGAGTACCGCCTGCACCTGCGCGAAGACAACGCCGACCTTCGCCTGACGCCCGCCGGCTACGCGCGCGGCGTGGTGCCGGAGGAGCAGTTCCGCCGCCTGGAAGCCAAGCGTGAAGCGGCCGAGCGCGAGACCGCCCGCCTGCGTGGCTTGTGGGCCGCCCCGACCAACACGCTTGGCGCCGCCGTCGAGCGGGCGCTTGGCATCGCTGTGAGCCGGGAAACCCATGCGCTGGACCTGCTGCGCCGGCCGGAGCTGGATTACGCCGCGCTCATGGCCGTGGAAGAACTGGGCCCGGCGGTCGCCGATGCCGAGGTCGCCACGCAGGTCGAAGTGCAGGCGAAGTATTCGGGTTACCTGGAGCGCCAGCGCGAAGAGATCGAGCGCCAGCGTCGCCATGAGACCACGGCCATCCCCGGGGATTTCGACTACGACCGCGTGCGCGGGCTATCGGCCGAGGTGCTGACCAAGCTGAAGCGCTCGCTGCCGGCCACCATCGGCCAGGCCTCGCGGATCAGTGGCGTCACCCCTGCCGCCATCTCGCTGCTGCTGGTCCACCTCAAGCGCCGCGCCGCCTGACCTCTGGCCCTCGGCGGGCCCGCGGTCATCTGGCATCATCTGTTGAGATTGGCGATTTAACGGATGACACACCATGCAAGTCTGGATCGGACGGAACGGCGAACGCTTCGGCCCTTACCGCGATGACGAAATCCGCCAGTGGCTGCGCGACGGCACCTGCCGTCCCGAGGAGCTGGGCTGGTACGAGGGCATGACCGACTGGCGCCCGCTCGGTGAGCTCTTCCCCGAGGACCGCCCGGCCCCGGCCGAGGCTGCGCCGGGTGCCGTGCCGCCGCCCCCGCCGCCGTTCATGGGCATCACCGAGAACACGGTGGCACCGGAGTACGCCGGGTTCTGGCTGCGCTTCGGCGCGTGGGTGATCGACTACATCCTCATCACCATCCCGGCCACCTTCGTCGCCATGGCGATGGGCTTCCAGCACGCGATCACCACGCTGTTCTCGCAGATGGAGACCGACCAGACCGCCGCGGTCAGCGCGTACCTCGAGCAGGCACGCCCGATCAGCTACGTCGTGCTGCTGATCGGCTTCGCCTACTACGTCTTCTTCGAGGCCTCGAAGTGGCAGGCAACCCCCGGCAAGCTCGCCGTGGGCATCCGCGTCACCGATACCTCGGGCCAGCGCCTCACCGTGGCCCGCGCCGCCGGGCGCAACCTCATCCGCCTGGCCAACGCGGTGCCCTTCCTCTCGGTCCTGCTGCCCATGGTGTTCTACGTCACGGCGGCGTTCTCCGAGCGCAAGCAGGGCGTCCACGACATGCTGGCGGGCACCTACGTGCTGTCGGGGCGCGCCGACACCCGCGCCACCCCGGCCCCACGCAACGGCGCGAGCGGTAGCTTCGACGCCTGACGCATGCCGCCGGCCGGCCCGGGGGTCGGCCGGGCGGCCCTGCTTGCTATCATCGGCGGCCCGGCCCTCGCTTCGGCCGGCCGAGCAAGCACAGGAAAGACATGCAGAGCATCGAACAACGTATCGCCCAGGACATCGCCGCCAAGCCCGACCAGGTGCGCGCGGCGGTGGATCTCCTCGACGGCGGCGCCACCGTGCCGTTCATCGCCCGCTACCGCAAGGAAGTGACCGGCGGCCTCGACGACACCCAGCTGCGCCTGCTTGAAGAGCGCCTGCGCTACCTGCGCGAACTGGAAGACCGCCGCGCGGCCATCGTCGAGAGCATCGTCGAGCAGGGCAAGATGACCGACGCCCTCAAGGCCGACATCCTCTCCGCCGACACCAAGGCGCGCCTGGAAGACCTTTACCTGCCCTACAAGCCCAAGCGCCGCACCAAGGCGCAGATCGCCCGCGAGGCGGGGCTCGAGCCGCTGGCCACGAGTCTCCGCGAGGATCCTTCGCAGGATCCGGAAACGGTCGCCGCCGGCTTCGTCGACGCCGAAAAGGGCGTCGCCGACGTCAAGGCCGCCCTCGACGGCGCCCGGGCCATCCTGATGGAAGTCATCGCCGAAGACGCCGCCCTCGTGGGCGAACTCCGCGACTGGCTGTGGGACAAGGGCCAGATCCGCGCCGTGGTCGTCCCCGGCAAGGAAAACGAAGGCTCGAAGTTCCGCGACTACTTCGACCACACCGAAGCGCTCTCGAAGATCCCCTCGCACCGCCTGCTCGCCCTCATGCGCGCGCGGAACGAAGGCGTCCTCGAGATCGACCTGAACCCTGCGCTCGATCCTGACCAGGGCCACGCCGAAGGCGAAGGCCGCGTGGCCGCACGCGCCGGCATCAGCGACCGCGGCCGCCCCGCCGATGCATGGCTGCGCGAGACCGTGCGCCTCACCTGGCGCGTCAAGCTGCACCTTCACCTGACGCTCGACCTGTTCGGCCGCGTGCGCGAAGGCGCCGAGGACGAAGCCATCCGCGTGTTCGGCGAAAACCTGAAGGACCTCATGCTCGCCGCGCCCGCCGGCGCGAAGACCGTGATGGGCCTGGACCCGGGCATCCGCACGGGCTGCAAGCTGGCCATCGTGGACGCCACGGGCAAGCTGCTCGCGTACGACACCATCTATCCGCACGAGCCGCGCAACCAGTGGGATCAGTCCGTCGCCCGCATCGCGCAGCTGTGCAAGCAGCACGGCGTGAACCTGGTCGCGATCGGCAACGGCACGGCCTCGCGCGAAACCGACAAGCTCACCGGCGATGTCATGCGCAAGCACGCCGACCTCAACCTGTCGAAGGTGGTGGTGAGCGAAGCGGGCGCGTCGGTGTATTCGGCGTCCGAACTCGCGGCGAAGGAATTCCCGGAGCTCGACGTGTCGATCCGTGGTGCCGTTTCCATCGCGCGCCGCCTGCAGGATCCGCTGGCCGAGCTGGTGAAGATCGAACCCAAGGCCATCGGCGTGGGCCAGTACCAGCACGACGTGAACCAGGTGAAGCTGGCGCGCGCGCTCGATGCGCGCGTGGAAGACTGCGTTAACGCCGTGGGCGTCGACGTGAACACGGCCTCTGCCCCGCTGCTCGCCCGCGTCGCCGGCCTCTCCGCCAGCGTCGCCGAGAACGTGGTGAAGCACCGTGACGCCAACGGCGCCTTCGGCAGCCGCAAGGATCTGCTCAAGGTGCCGCGCCTTGGCGACAAGGCCTTCGAACAGTGCGCCGGCTTCCTCCGCATCACCGGTGGCACGAACCCGCTCGATGCGAGCTCGGTGCATCCCGAGGCTTACCCGGTCGTTGAGCGAATTCTCAAGCAGTGCGGCCGCGAGGTGAAGCAGATCATCGGCGACACGTCGTTCCTGCGCGGGCTGAAGGCAGAGGATTTCACCGATGAATCGTTCGGCGTGCCGACGGTCCGCGACATCCTCAAGGAACTGGAAAAGCCCGGCCGCGATCCGCGTCCGGAATTCGTCGCGCCCAGCTTCGCCGAGGGCGTCGAAGACCTTAAGGACCTCAAGGTCGGCATGGTGCTGGAAGGCCGTGTCACCAACGTCGCCGCGTTCGGTGCGTTCGTCGATATCGGCGTGCACCAGGATGGCCTGGTCCACGTGTCGGCGCTGTCGCACACCTTCGTCAAGGATCCGCGCGATGCGGTGAAGGCCGGTGACATCGTCAAGGTGAAGGTCATGGAAGTAGACCTCCCGCGCAAGCGCATCGCGCTCAGCATGCGCCTGGATGACGTGCCGGGCGAAGCACGCACGGGTCGCCCGGGTGGCGCGCGCGATGACGCCTCCGGTGGCGGCAACCGCCGTGGTCCGGGCGGTGGTGGTGGCCGTGGGCCGCAGCCGCCGAAGGCCGCGCCCGCACCCGCCAACAGCGCGTTCGCCGACGCGTTTTCGAAAGCGCTCAAGCGCTGAGGCAACCGCTCCTCGCAGGAGCCCACCCTGTGGGCGACATGTTTCGCGAAAGCGCTGCAGGTCCTGCGGGGCTTTCGCGAACGGCGTCGCTCACAGGGTGAGCTCCTACAGTCAATGGCCTTCTCCATTTCCAAAAACCTGCGGCGGCGCAGCATGCGCCGCCGTATGGCTTCGGCTACCGTAACGATTCTCTAACGCCCCACACACGGAGTGATTCCAAATGCGTATTCGTCATCTCGCAGGCGCCATCGGTGCCGCCCTTCTGTTCAGTGCCGGGGCGCACGCCGACGGGTTCCAGCAGGTCGTCTCGTTCGGTGACAGCCTGAGCGATAACGGCAACGTCGCCATCCTTTCCGGCTCCCCGGTCATCACCCGCTTCACCACCAACCCGGGTACCGTCGCGGTCGAGAACATCGCGAAGTACTTCAACCTCACCCTGACGCCTTCCCTACAGGGCGGCACGGACTACGCCTTCGGTGGCGCCCGCGCGGGCATCGCCAATCCGGTCCCGGCCACGTCGGCGCAGATCCAGGGCTACCTCACTGCCAACGGTGGCAAGGCCAACCCGAACGCGCTGTACACCATGTGGATCGGCGCCAACGACATCCTGGCCGCCACGGCCAACCCGGCGACCGCGCAGGTCGTCGTGGGCACCGCTGCCCAGCAGGAAGTCGGCCAGATCAAGGCCCTGCAGGCTGCAGGCGCCAAGACCATCGTCGTCTTCAACCTGCCCGATATCGGCAAGACGCCGGCCGCCCAGTCCCAGGGCGCCGCGGCTGCCGCGGGCGTGACCTCTCTCGCGCAGCTCTACAACGGCGTCCTCTCCGGTGGCCTGGCCTCGGCGAACAAGGGCATCGTGCCGATCGATACCTACAGCCTGTTGAACGAAGTGATCGCCAACCCGTCGGCGTACGGCTTCACCAACGTCACCGTGCCGGCCTGCACCACCGCCAGCTCTATCACCTGCTCGCCGGCGACGCTGCGCGACCCGAACGCTGCGGCCACCTGGCTGTTCGCCGACGGCATCCATCCGACCACCGCCGCGCACGCGCTGCTCAGCCAGTACGCGATCTCGGTGCTGGAAGCCCCGCGCCAGATCTCGCTGCTTGGCGAAGCCGGCCTCGCTTCCGATGCCGCGCACATGCGCGCACTGCGCAATGAAATGATGGCCGACAACCTGGGCGCCGATTCGCGCTTCTTCGCGTCGGTCGATTACGGCCAGCAGAAGTACAAGGACACCGGCACCTCGCCGAAGACCGACAGCGACAATGTGAACCTGACCGTCGGTGCCGACGCGAAGATCAACGAAAACTTCAACGCCGGCGTCGCCCTGGGCCTCACCCAGGCCAACGCGGACTTCAAGGGCGGTGGCGGCTACAAGATGCAGGACATCGCCGGCACGGGTTACGCCTTCTACCACCAGGGTGGCGGCTACGTCGGTGCGTTCGCTAGCTTCGGCCAGCTGAGCTTCACCGATATCGATCGCCGTATCGACCTTGGCGCCGCGCGCCGCACCGAGTCCGGCAAGACCCAGGGCTCGCATGTCGGCGGCGGCCTCACCGGCGGCTGGTGGTTCGGTAGCGAGACGCTGAAGACCGGTCCGTTCGTTACGGTGGAAGTGGAGCAGCTGCGCGTCGATGGTTACTCCGAGCGCAACAACACCAGCACCGCCATGACCTTCGGCCGGCAGGTGCGTAACGCGCGCATCGAAACCGGCGGCTGGCGCCTGCAGGGCTCGTGGGCCGCGGGTAACACCACGGTGCATCCGTTCGCGGAAGTCGCCTACAACCACGATGGCCGCGCGGAAGATCGCTACGTCACCGCTGGCCTGACCAACATGAGCGGCAAGTTCGAGCTGCAGGGCTTCTCGCCCGACAAGACCTGGGTCACCGCCGACGTCGGCGTCTCCGCCGACTTCAGCAAGAGCTGGAGTGGCTGGGCCAGCTACAGCGGCCGCTTCAGCGACGACAGCCAGCGCCTCAACAGCCTTAGCGTGGGCGTGAAGCTCGCGCTCTAAGGCCGCCCGACATGGGCTGGCCTATATGGCTAGCCCATCCGAGGCATAAAAAATCGCCGGCGAAAGCCGGCGTTTTTCTTTATCCATGAAGCTGCGGCTTACTTCTTGCCGCCAGCCTTCGAGTACATCGCCTCGCCCTGGCTCTTCAGGGTGTTGGCATCGCCTTCGCTCAGTTCGTCGACCTTGCTGCCAGCCTGGTTCTGCTTCAGCACGAGTTCGCCGGCGTCGTTCCAGCCTGCACGCTCGGTCGAGGTCGGCTTGGCATCCTTGCTCGGCTTCTTCTCCTGCACGATGACCCACGGCTTACCGTTCTTGTAAGCGTAGTTCGTGGAGGTGAAGCCCTTGTCACCGTAGTCGACCAGCTCGATGACGAACAGGACGTCGTTGCCCTTCTTGAAGATCTGCCAGCCGCGCGATTCGCCTTCCTTCAGCGCGGTGCCCTGGGTCATCTTCATGCCGCCGATGTTCTTCTTGACGGACTCGTAGCCAGCCAGTTCCTTCTCACCCGGGGTGGCTTCACCGACGAGCTGGATGTTGGCCTGGTTCTTGGCGCCCTTGGTCAGCACCGGGGTCTTCAGCGGCGACGAGTAGTGGCGCTCGCCGTCCTGCAGGGAGACCTCGACGATGTACATGTCGTTCGGGTTCACGTCCGACGCATTGAAGTCGAGCTGGAACTGCTGCGGCAGGGTCACCGGCGCGATCGACTTGGTGGCGAGCGGCTGCGAGCCCTCGGCCGAGACGTCGACGAGCTTAAGCTCGAGCTTGGCGTCCGGCGACAGCGAGGCGCCAGCGTCGCGCAGGGTCACGGTGCCGGTAACGGCATTAGCGGGAGCGGCGGGAGCACTGTCGCCACCAGCGGCGGCCTGCTGGCCGTTGTTGTCCGAACCGCCGCCGCAGCCGGCAAGCGCCAGGGCAGATGCGGATGCGAGCGACAAGAGAATCCTGCGCATGGTCGAGCCTCGTTTGAAACGGAAATGTGTGTGGGTCACGGAAGATACGCAAGCGCATGGCCCGCAAGGACTTCCGGGGGGAACGATGGAGCATACCGGCAAATGGGCCGCTGGCAAAGTCAAGTGCAACACCGTCCGGTCGGTTCAAATCCGTGGCCGGGGTCGCAACTTGGGAAGGCATCCTGCCGAAAACGCTAAGTGACTGATTCCTAGGAAATCTCAGACCGATTCGGATTAGATCGATCCAAGCGCCTCCAAAAAAAACGCCACCCGAAGGTGGCGTCTTTACCCCAGCCACCGCCCTCGCGGGCGGTGGCATGGCACCGACTCCCTTCCTTAGAAGTCGTAGCTGATGCCGAAGCGGGCGTCACGCGGGGTGGTCTGGAACAGCGTGGTCGTGTAATCCGGATCGACCGCGCCGGTCTGGCCAGCCTGCGGGTAGATCGCAAGCTTGTCGCGCTTGTTGAACACGTTGAACACCGACACCGTGAACGCGAGCTTCTTGTCCGCCCAGACCGGACGGTACTCGGCGCTCAGGTCCATCAGGTAGGTGAACGGCAGGTGGCCCTGCTTGCCCGGAGGCGACGGCTGGCCATAGCAGAAGTGGTAGTACGAGTTGTAACCCGTCGGATCCGACTCGTCCGCGCCGAAATAGCCCAGGCAGTCCTTCGGAGCGCCCGACTGGATCGTCAGGTTACCCGAGAGCAGGAATTCGTCGGTCAGCTGGTACGAACCATACGCCTTCAGCGTGTGGCGACGGCTGTTCGAGAGCTCGCCGTTCGAGTAGACCATGAGCGACGGGAAATCCCAGTCGACAGTGGCCGACACGTCGGTCTGGCCGATGTCCGAACGGACCTGGCCTTCCGAGTTGCCGTAGCTCTTCGAGTACAGGTAGTCGACCTTGCCGTACCACTTACCATCGAACGGATGCTCGAGGTACATCTCAAGCGCATAGTAGTTGCGCTTCAGATGCGGGAAGCCGAAGTCGGCGTTCGTCACGTGAGCGGTGTAGTAGCCGCCGTTGGTGTTCGGCACCAGGAAGTCCGAAGCGCGACCCGGGTTGAACAGGTAGCTGCCCTGGATAGGACCGATCGTCGCCGGATCCACGCCCTGACGAAGCAGCGCGGCTTCGATGGTGTCCGAATCGCCGACGTCATCGATGGCGTTCTTCAGCTTACGCACGGTCGCCTTGGCGCCGTAGACCCACTTGTCGCCCAGGGTCTTGTCGAAGCCGAGGATGAACTCGTCCTGGTATTCCGACTTCAGGCTGCGCGAAGCGGCCGTGTTCGGATCACGCGGGATGCCGTACTCGCGGTTCGAAGAGATCGGACCACCCGTGGCGGTATCGATCGGCGCAAGGCCGGTCGGCTGGCCCAGCGCGTCGATGCCGGTGTAGGTGAAGTACTCACGGGTGTACAGGGACTGGCCTGCCGAACGCAGCGCCACGCTCGCCGGCAGGGCGAGGTAGTAACGACCGGCGTTGGCGTAGACCTTCAGCGAGGAGTCGCCATTGACGTCCCAGGTAGCGCCGAGGCGCGGTGCCCACTGCGGCGAGGTCAGCTTGAGGTAAGCCTGGCTCACGCCGTTGTAGTTGGTGAACTGGTCGTTACGGATACCGACCTTCACCAGCCAGCGGTCATTCACCTGCCACGAGTCTTCGAGGTACTGGGCGCGCTGCTTCACGCGCACCGAAGCGCGAGCGTCATAGACATAGCGATCGACGTAGTAACCATCGCCACCCGGCGCGGCGACGTACGACGACGAACCCGGGGCGCCAGCGATCGGCGTAAGCGGATCGTGCTTGTTGTATTCCCAGGCGTAGCCCGGACCGGACGTGCCCTGGCCGTCGTTGCTGTCGCGGACGTCCTGATTATCGATACCACCGGTGATGGTGTGGTCACCAGCGTGATAGCTCAGGTCGATGCGCAGGTTGCGGTTGGTCGACTTGTGCTGCGGGTCGTACACGCGCGTGGTCGGATTATCGTTGGTGATCGGAGCGCCGCCCGCGAGTACCGCCGGATCCTGGAACTGCGGGTTGATCACGTGCGGGTTATCAGAGTCCGGCACCGGGGTGTAGTAGGTGCCCTTCATCTTGCCGTACGTGGCCGTCAGCGTCAGATCGTCGGTGATGTAGCTGGTG